>DATMBJ010000237.1:0-14551 GCA_035559315.1 Actinomycetota bacterium | reverse complement strand
GCCGGTCCGCCGCCCGGCGAGGGCGGTCCGTGTCCCCGCGACGGTCCGCCGCCCGGCCCGCGACGCCCGAGCGCGCCGCGGCCGGCTCGCCTTCGCCGTCCTCGCGACCGCGGTGGTGTTCCTCGCCGTGACGGGCGTGGTGGCGCTGAACGCCCTGGTGGCCCAGGGGGAGTTCAGGATCGAGGCGCTCGAGCAACGGATCGACGGCCTCGCGGACGCGTACCGGGTGCGCACCGAAGAGGCCGCACGGTTGTCGGCTCCCCGGCGGATCGCCGCGTGGGCCCGCAGGCACGGCATGCGTCTCCCCGACGACGTACATATCCTCCACGTGCCGGGCCCGGACCGCGCGGCGCCCGTCGGGGAGCCGCACCCCCCGCAGCTCGCGCTGAAGCCGATCGTGGAGGGCGAGCCGTGACGGGGCCGGGCAGGCCCGCCCATCGCCCCGGCCGGCGGGGCCGGGGAAGGCGGGCATGAGCCGCCCCGGCGCGGCGGTCCTCCGCCGGCCGCCGGCCCACCGCCTCCTGTCGCTGCTCCTGGCGATGGGGCTGGCGCTCTCGGCGATCGTCGTGCGCCTCGTGCTCATCCAGCGGACCACGGCGCCCGACGGGCGGGCCCTCCGCGCGTACGGCTACGCCCAACGGGCGCAGCCGATCGAGCTGCCGGCGTGGCGCGGGCGCATCCTGGACCGGAACGGCGAGCCGCTCGCGATCTCGCTGGAGGCCCGCGACGTCTACGCCGACCCGCGCTCGGTGCGCGACCCGTTCGCGACCGCCGAGCGCCTGGCCCGCGCCCTCGGCCTCCGGGCCCGCGACGTGCTGCCGGCCCTCCTCGACGACCCGCGGGACCCCGGCGACGACACCTTCGCCTGGGTGGCCCGGCGCGTGGACGCGGAGGCCGCCGAACGGATCGAGGCGCTGGCCCTACCGGGGATCGGCCTCCTCCCCTCCAGCCGCCGCTCCTACCCCGCGGCGAGCATCGCGGCCCAGGTCCTGGGGTTCGTGGGGACGGACGGGACCGGGCTCGAGGGGTTGGAGGCCGCCTACGACGACCTCCTCGCCGGCGCGCCGGGGGAGCGGATCCAGGAGACCGACCCGGCCGGGCGGCCGATCGCCCACGGGGTGTCGATCGTGCGACCGCCGGTCCCGGGGAGCGACCTCGTGACCACGCTCGACCGGGCCCTCCAGTTCGCCGCCGAGGAGGCATGCGCGGAGGCGGTGCGGGCGAACCGGGCGCGCGGAGGGATCGTCATCGTCATGCGGCCCCCGACGGGGGAGATCCTGGCCATGGCGGTCTGCCCGTCGTTCGACCCCAACCGGTTCGACGAGTTCGACCCGGCTCGGTGGCGGAACCGGGCCGTGACCGACGCCTTCGAGCCGGGGTCGGTGAACAAGGTGATCACGGCCGCGGCCGTGATCGAGGAGGGCGTCGTGCCGCTCGACCGGGAGTTCGTCGTGCCCGACGAGATGCGGATCGGCGGGTTCACGATCCACGACGCCCACCCGCACCCCCCGGAGCGGATGACGCTCGCCGACATCGTCGCCCGGTCCTCGAACATCGGGGCGGTGGAGGTGGCGCAGCTGCTCGGGGAGGAGCGGATGGCGGACTACCTCTCCCGGTTCGGGTACGGACGGCCGACGGGCGTCGGGTTCCCCGGGGAATCGGGCGGGCTCGTGCCGCCCCTCGACGCGTGGTCGGCGACGAGCCTGGCCACGATGGCCTACGGCCAAGGGCTGGCGGTCACGCCCCTCCAGATGGCCGCGGTCTACGCGACGATCGCGAACGGGGGGGTCTGGGTCCGCCCCCGCCTCGTGGCCGGCACCGTGGGGCCCGACGGCGCCTACACCCCCGCCCCGCCCTCGCCCAGGCGCCGGGTGGTCTCGGAGGGGACCGCCGCCATCGTGACCCGGATGCTCGCGTACGCGGTGGACGACGGGACCGGCACGCTCGCCCAGATCCCCGGGTTCCAGGTCGCGGGGAAGACCGGGACGGCTCGGAAGCCCTACGAGGACCGCCCCGGCTACAGCGACCGGCACGTCGCGTCGTTCATCGGCTTCCTCCCGGCGTCCCGGCCCGAGGTCGTGATCGCCGCGATCCTCGACGAGCCCGAGACGGTGTACGGCGGGGTGGCCGCGGCGCCGCTGTTCCAGGAGGTGGCCCGGTACGCGATCCGCTACCTGGGGATCGCGCCGGGGCGGCCGGTCCCGGCCCCGCCGCACGCCTCGGAGCTGCCGTGACCGGTCCCGAGCCGGCCCTCGGGGCCCCGGAGCGGCGGGTAAGCTCACCCGCGTTGGCACGCACCTCCCCGCACCGCCTCGACGCGCTCGTCCTCGACCTGCCGCGGGCCGAGGTCCGCGGCGACGGGGCCGTGCGCGTGACGGACGTCGTCTACCGCTCGGGCGACGTCCGTCCCGGCGCGCTGTTCTTCTGCGTCCCCGGCACCCGGCGGGACGGCCACGACTTCGCGGCCGAGGCGGTGGCGCGGGGCGCCGCGGCCCTCGTGGTGGAGCGCCCGCTCCCCCTCGACGTCCCGCAGGTCGTGGTGCCCTCGGTGCGGGAGGCGATGGGGCCGATCGCCGCCGCGTTCTTCGGGCGGCCGGCGGATCGGATGCTCGTGGTCGGCGTGACGGGGACGAACGGCAAGACCACGACCACCTACCTGTTGGCGGCGGTCTTCCGCGAGGCCGGGATGCTCCCGGGCCTGATCGGCACGACCGGTGCGCGGATCGGGGACGAGCCGGTCCCCTTCGAGCGGACCACCCCGGAGGCGCCGGACCTCCACCGCGTGCTGGCGGCGATGGAGGAGCGCGGGGTGCGGGCCGTGGCGATGGAGGCGTCGTCGCACGGGCTCCACCAGCACCGGGTGGGCGGGCTCCGCTTCTCGTGCGGGGTGTTCACGAACCTCTCCCAGGACCACCTCGACTACCACGGCTCGATGGAGGAGTACCTGGCCGCGAAGGCCCGCCTGTTCACCCCCGAGCGTTCGGAGCGGGCCGCGATCAACGTCGACGCCCCCGAGGGCCGCCGGCTCCTCCGCGCCGACCTCCCCACGGTCACCTACGGCCTCGAGGTCGGGGCCGACGTGCGCGCCGTCGACGTCGAGACCTCGGCCGGGGGGATCGCGTTCCGGGCGGGCGGGGTCGAGGTCCGCTCCCCGCTCCGGGGGCTCTTCAACGTCTACAACTGCCTGGCGGCGCTCGCCGCGGCCCGGGCCGTGGGGATCGACCCGGAGGTCGCCGCCCGCGGGATCGGGACGGTCCGAGGGGTCCCGGGCCGGGTGGAGCCGGTGGAGGCCGGGCAGCGGTTCCTGGTCCTCGTGGACTACGCGCACACGCCGGACGGGATCGAGAACGTCCTCCGGGCGGCTCGCCCCCTCGTGGGCGAGGGGGGGCGGCTGCTGGTGGTGTTCGGGGCGGGCGGGGACCGCGACCGGGGCAAGCGCCCCCTGATGGGGCGGGCCGCGACCTCCCTCGCCGACCTCACGGTGGTGACCTCCGACAACCCGCGGAGCGAGGACCCGCTGGCGATCATCGACGACATCCTGCCCGGGGCGCGGGAGGGCGGCGGCGCGTTCGTGGTGGAACCCGACCGCCGGGCCGCGATCCGCCTGGCGGTACGGGAGGCGCGGCCGGGCGACGTGGTGGTGATCGCCGGGAAGGGGCACGAGACCGGGCAGGAGATCGCGGGCCGGGTGATCCCCTTCGACGACCGGGTCGTGGCGCGGGAGGAGCTCCGGGCGATGCTGGAGGAGGGCGGGTGAGGCGCCGCCGCCTCGCCGACGTGGCCCGGGCCACCGGGGGCCGGGTGCGGGGCGACGACGTCGAGGTCTCCTCGGTCGTCGTGGACAGCCGGCTCGCCGTCCCCGGCGCGCTCTTCGTGGCCCTCCGGGGGGAGCGCGCGGACGGCCACGCGTTCGTGGCCGACGCGTTCGCCCGCGGCGCGGCGGCCGCGCTCGTCCGCCGGGGCGGGGCGCCGGACCCGCGCGGGCCGCTCGTCGAGGTCGACGACCCGGGCCGCTCGCTCCTCGACCTCGCGGCCGACGAGCGCGGGGCGTTCCGAGGCCCGGTGATCGGCGTCACCGGCGCGAACGGGAAGACCACCACCAAGGAGCTGGCGGCGGCCGTGCTCGGGACCCGCCTCCGCACGCACGCGAGCCCGGGCTCGTTCAACAACGAGGTGGGGGTGCCGCTGACCCTCCTCGGGGCGCCCCCCGACGCCGAGGCCCTCGTCGTGGAGCTCGGCGCCCGCCACGTCGGGGACCACCTGGTGCTCTGCGAGGTGGCCCGGCCCTCGCTGGTGGTGGTGACCAACGTGGGGATCGCGCACCTCGAGGTGTACGGGTCCTGGGAGGCGATCGTGGCCTCCTCGGCCGAGCCCGTCGAGTGGCTCGGCGCGGACGGCACGGCGGTGCTGAACGCCGACGACCCGGTGGTCCGGGGGTTCGCGACGCGGGCCCGGGCCCGGGTGCTCACGTTCGGCCTCGCGACGGACGCGGACGTGGGGGCGGAGGGCGTGGAGCTCGGGGACGACGGCCGCCCGTCCTTCACCCTGCGGACGCCCTCCGGACGCGCGGAGGTCCGGCTCCCGCTGGTCGGGGAGCACATGGTCCCCAACGCGCTGGCGGCCGCGGCCTGCGGGGCCGCCCTCGGCCTCGACCCCGAGGCGTGCGCGGAGGGCCTGGCGCGGGCCCGCGGCGCGCCCTGGCGGATGGAGACCGCCACCACCCCCGACGGCGTGACCGTGGTGAACGACGCCTACAACGCGAACCCCGGGTCGGTGGCGGCGGCCCTCCGGGCGGCGCGGTGGCTGGCCCGGGGGTCGCGGCTCTGCGCGGTCCTCGGCCACATGGCCGAGCTCGGCCCGGCCTCGGCCTCCGAGCACGAGCGGGTGGGGGAGCTCGCCGCCAGGCTCCGCGTGGACCGTCTGGTGACCGTGGGGCGGGCGGCGCGCGCGATCGCGCTCGCCGCGGTGCGGGAGGGCCTGGAGCCCGAGGCCGTCGCGGCCTACGAGGACCCCGCCGACGCCCTGGCCGACGTCCGCGGGTGGGCCCGGCCCGGCGACGTCGTGCTGTGCAAGGCGTCCCGGGTGGTGGGGCTGGAACGCGTCGCGGAGGCCCTCCTCTCCGGCGGGGACCTGGCCCCGGCCCCTGCCCGTGCGGGGGAGGCGGTGGCGTGACCGCGATCCTCATCGCCGCCGCGGTGGGGCTGGCGATCACGTTGCTCGGCACGCCGGTCGCGATCCGCCTGTTCCGGCTCTGGGGCTGGGGCCAGCGGATCCGCGAGGACGGGCCCCACACCCACCTCGAGAAGATGGGCACCCCCACGATGGGGGGGCTCGTGATCCTCCTGGGGATCGTCGCCGCCTACCTCGTCGCCCGGGTGAAGCTCCCGGAGTTCACCCCGGCGGGGCTCGGGCTCCTGCTGGTCGCGCTGGGGCTCGGCGCGGTGGGGTTCCTCGACGACCTCCTGAAGGTACGGGGGCGGCGGTCGCTGGGGCTCTCGAAGTCGGCGAAGGTGATCGGCCAGGCGCTGGTGGCCCTGGCCTTCGGGATCGTCGTGATGCGCTTCGGCCCCGAGACCGGGATCTCGACCGAGCTCTCGGTGATCCGGGAGACCGGCCTCGACCTCGGGTTCCTCTTCTACCTGTGGACGTTCCTGATGCTCACCGCCTCCTCGAACGCGGTGAACCTCACCGACGGGCTCGACGGGCTGGCCTCGGGGTCGTCGATCCTCGTCTTCTCGGCCTACGTGTTCGTCGCGTTCTGGCAGTGGCGGCACGTCTGCGACCTCACCGGCCCGCCCGCCTGCTACGGGCTCGACCCCGACGCCGCGCTCGACACGGCGATCGTGGCCGCGGGCGCGGCGGGCGCGGCCGCCGGGTTCCTCTGGTGGAACGCGGCGCCGGCCCGGATCTTCATGGGCGACACCGGATCCCTCGCCCTCGGGGGGCTCATGGCCGGGCTCGCGGTGTCGAGCAACACCCAGCTCCTCCTGATCGTGCTGGGCGGCCTGTTCGTGCTCGAGACGAGCTCGGTGATCGTCCAGGTCGTGGCGTTCCGGCTGTTCCGCCGCCGCGTGTTCCGGATGGCCCCGATCCACCACCACTTCGAGCTCGCCGGGTGGCCGGAGTTCACGGTCATCGTCCGGTTCTGGATCGTGGCCGGGCTCGGCGTGGCCGTCGGGATCGGGCTGTTCTACGCCGACTTCCTGGCGCGCGGGGGGGTGGGGTGAGGTGGCCGCGGGGCTGGACCTCGGGGGCGAGCGCGTCGTGGTGCTCGGGCTGGGGGCGAGCGGGCGGGCCGCGGCCAGGGTCCTCGCCGAGCGGGGGGCGGCGGTGCTGGTGAGCGAGGCGCGGCCGCGCGAGGTCCTCGGCGACGTGTCCGAGCTGGAGGCGTTGGGGGTGCGGGTCGAGGCGGGCGGGCACGAGCCCTCGCACCTCGAGGGCGCGTCGCTCGTCGTGACCAGCCCCGGGGTCCCCGAACGGGCGCCGATCCTCGAGCTGGCGCGGGGCCGCGGCCTGCCCGTCTGGAGCGAGCTCGAGCTCGGGGCACGCCTGGTCCGGGTGCCCTACCTCGGGGTCACCGGGACGAACGGGAAGACCACCACCACCGAGATGGTCGCGGCGTGCCTCCGGGCGGCGGGCCTCGACGCGCGGGCCTGCGGGAACATCGGCCACCCGTTCTCGCTGGCGGCCCGGGAGGGGGCGGAGGCCCTGGCGGTCGAGGCGTCTTCGTTCCAGCTCCGGTTCTGCGAGACGTTCGCGCCGCGGGTGTCGGTGCTCCTCAACCTGGCCCCCGACCACCTCGACTGGCACGGGACGTTCGAGGCCTACGCGGAGGCGAAGGCCAGGGTCTTCGCGAACCAGTCGGGCGGCGACGTCCACGTGGGCAACCGCGATGACCCCGAGGCCGCCGCCCTCTCCCGGCGCGCCCGGTGCCGGGTGGTCTGGTCCACGCTCGGGGAGCCGGGCGACGGGGAGGTCGGCTTCGTGGGCGGCGAGCTCGTGGCGAGGCTCGACGCGGAGCGGCGGCTCGGCCGGCCGGCGGGGGGACCCGCGCTCCGCGCCGACGCCGCCGCGGCGGCGGCCGCCTGCCTGGCGTTCGGGGTCCCCGCCGAGGCCGTCGCGGAGGCCCTCGCGCGGTTCCGCCCGCTCCCGCACCGGGGCGAGGTCGTGGCGGAGGCCGGGGGAGTGCGGTTCGTCGACGACTCGAAGGCCACGAACCCCCACGCGGCCCTCGCCGCGTTGGAGGGGCTCTCGGGCGTCGCGCTGATCGCCGGGGGCCTGGCGAAGGGCGTGGACCTCTCCCCGCTCGCGCGCGCGGCGCCCAGGCTCGCCGGGGTCGTGGCCATCGGCGAGGCGGCGCCGGAGCTCGTCGCGATCTTCGAGGGTGCGGTGCCGGTCCGGAAGGCTGGGTCGATGGAGGAGGCGGTGCGGGCCGCCTACGAGCTGGCGCCCCCGAACGGGGTCGTGCTCCTGGCCCCGGCCTGTGCGAGCCAGGACATGTTCCGGGACTACGTCGAACGCGGCGAGCGGTTCCGGGCGGCGGCCATCGAGCTCGCCGGGGAGGTCGGCTGATGGCGGCACGGCAGGAGGCGGTCCGGGGCCACCTCCGTCTGGCCTGGGACCGGGACCGGGCGCGCGCCGCGCGGCGCGCCTCGAGGGCGGCGGCGGCGCGGCGGAGCGTGGGCTTCCTGTTGCTGCCGACGGTGTTCCTGACGGTGACCGGGCTCGTGATGGTCCTCTCGGCGAGCTCGGTGTCGGCCTACGCGCGGTACGGCTCGAGCTTCGTGTTCTTCTGGCGTCAGCTCGCCTACGCGGCGGTCGGCGCGATCGCCCTCGTCTCCACGGCGCGGATGCGCTACCGGGCCTGGCAGCGGCTCGCGGCGCCGCTGCTCGCCGCGACCGCGGCCCTCCTGGCGCTCGTGCTGCACCCCGCCGCGGGGCGGGTCGCGGGGGGATCGGCGCGGTGGCTGCAGCTCGGGCCGATCACCGTCCAGCCCTCGGAGCTCGCGAAGCTCGCGGTCGTCGCGTTCGCCGCCGCGGTGCTCTCCCGGAAGTGGGACCTGCTCGGGGACCCCGGGCACCTCGTCGTGCCGCTCGTCCCGGTGGTGGGCGCGGTGTGCGCGATGGTCTACGTCCAGCCCGACCTCGGGACCACCGTCATCCTCGTGGGGACCGTCTTCCTGCTCCTGTTCGCCGCCGGGGTGCGGTTGCGCTACCTCGTCGCCTCGGGCGGGCTGCTCTCGGCCCTCGCGCTCCTCACGATGCAGCCCTACCAGCGGGCCCGGCTGGCGGCGTTCCTCGACCCCTGGGCCGACGCACGGAACACCGGGTACCAGCTGATCCAGTCGCTGATCGCCCTGGCGTCCGGCGGGTGGTTCGGGGTGGGGCTCGGGGCCAGCCGGCAGAAATGGATGTACGTGCCGAACGCCCACACCGACTTCATCTTCTCCATCCTCGGCGAGGAGCTGGGGCTCGTCGGCGCCCTCGTCGTGCTCGCCGCCTTCGGCGCGCTGCTCTACGGCGGGGTCCGGGTCGCGCTGCGCGCGCCCGACACGTTCGGACGGCTGCTCGCCGCGGGGATCGTCTCGTGGCTCGGGCTGCAGACCGTGGTGAACCTGGGGGCCGTCACCGGGCTCCTCCCGATCACCGGGGTGCCGCTCCCCCTCCTCTCCTACGGGGGCTCGTCCCTCGTCGTGACGCTGGCCGCGGTGGGCATCCTGGTGAGCATCGCGCGGGCCTCGGCGTGGCCCGAGGGGGCGCGTCCTCGAGCGGCGCGGCGCGCCCCCGGGCGCCGGCGCGGAGCGGGGGACGTCCGGACGCCGCGCGCCGCGTCCGGGCGGGGTCCCCGGGCCGGGGGCGGAGGGTCGAGGTGAGGGTGGTGATCGCCGCTGGCGGGACGGCGGGGCACGTGTTCCCCGCGCTGGCGCTCGCACGGCACCTCCGCGCCGCGGGCGCGGAGGTGGTGTTCGCGGGGACCGCCGGGGGACCCGAGGCCCGCGTGGCACGGGCGGAGGGGTTCGGGTTCGCGGCGGTCCAGGCCCGCCCGTTCCCGCGGAAGGTATCGACCGGGGCCCTGCGCGCGCCGCTGGCCGCCGCGCAGGGGGTCCGAGCGTGCCGGCCCCTCGTGGACCGGGCGGACGTCGTCGTGGGGATGGGGGGCTACGTGAGCGTCCCGCCGGTGCTCGCGGCCCTCGCGGCGCGCCGTCCGGTGGTGCTCCACGAGCAGAACGCGGTGGCGGGGCTCGCGAACCGGCTGTTCGCCCGGTGGGCCAGGCGGATCGGGCTGTCGTTCGCGGAGGCGGCCGCCACGCTCCCCGGACGGGCCCGCGCGGTCGTCACCGGGAACCCGGTGCGGGAGGAGATCGTGGCGGTGCGGGAGCGCCGCGCCGATCTCGCGGACGAGGCCAGGGCTGCGCTCGGGCTCGAGCCCGGGCGGCGGACCGTGGTGGTGTTCGGTGGGAGCCAGGGGGCGCGCAGGATCGACGAGGCCGCGGCGGGCGCCGCGCGCCTCCTCGGGGACCGCGGGGATCTCCAGCTCCTGGTGCTGACCGGCGAGGCGCACCGCGGGATGGTCGAGGAGGCGGACGGCGCAGGGGGGCGGCTCCGGGTGCGCGCGCTCCCGTTCCTCGATCGGATGGAGCTCGCGTACGCGGCCGCCGACCTCGTGGTGGCCCGGGCCGGCGCCTCGAGCATCGCCGAGATCACGGTCTGCGGGCTCCCGGCGATCCTCGTCCCCTACCCGTACGCCACGGCGAACCACCAGGAGGCGAACGCCCGGGCCGTCGAGCGGGCCGGGGCCGCGGTCGTGCTGCGGGACGTGGAGCTCACCCCGAGGGTCCTGGGGACCCGGATCGCGGCCCTCCTCGAGGACCCGGCGACGCTGGCGCGGATGGCCGAGCGCGCGACCGCGTGGGGGAAGCCCGACGCGGCGGCGAGGGTGGCGGAGCTCGTGGAGGAGGCGGCGGGGTGAGCCCGGGGGCGGTGGAGGCCCAGCTCTACGTCCCACCCGCGGGGAGCATCCCCACGCTCCCCGTGCCGGACCTCGCAGGGGTCCGCCGCGCCCACCTGATCGGGATCGGGGGCGCGGGGATGAGCGGGATCGCGCGACTGCTCCTGGCCCGGGGCGTCGAGGTGACGGGCTCGGACCTCAAGGCGTCGGCGGTCCTCGACGACCTGCGGGCGGCGGGGGCCGGGGTGTTCGTGGGCCATCGGCCTGAGCAGGTCGGCGAGCCGGACGTCGTCGTGGTCTCGAGCGCGATCCGGGAAGGGAACCCGGAGCTCGCGGCGGCCCGCGCCCGCGGGATCCCGGTGCTCGCGCGGGCCCAGGTGCTCGCGGCCCTGACCGCCCGCCACCGGACCCTGGCGGTCGCCGGCACGCACGGGAAGACCACCACGACCTCGATGCTGGCCTGGATCCTCGACCGGTGCGGGCTCGACCCCACGTTCGTCGTCGGCGGAGACGTGAACGAGATCGGGTCGGGCGCGCGCCACGGCGGCGGCGGGGTGTTCGTGGCCGAGGCCGATGAGAGCGACGGGTCGTTCCTGCTCCTCCGGCCGGAGGTGGCCGTGGTGACGAACGTGGAGGAGGACCACCTGGACTTCTACCGGGGCGGGCGCACCGAGATCGAGGGGGCCTTCGCGACGTTCGTCCGCGGGGCCGGGCGGGTCGTGGCCTGCGGGGACGACCCCGGCGTCCGGGCGGCCCTGGCGCGGGCCGGGGTGCGGGCCCTCACCTACGGGACCGGCGGAGGCGTCGACGTCCCGGTCCGCGTCCTGCGGGAGGCACCGGCCGCGGGACGCCTGGGGCTCGCCGAGGGCGAGGTGGAGGTGGCGCTGCCGGCGCCCGGCGCCCACAACGTCCTGAACGCCGCCGCGGCGGTCCTCGCCGCGGGCCTGGTCGGCGTGCCGGCGTCCGAGGCGGCCGCCGCGCTCGGGTCGTTCCCCGGCGTGCGACGCCGGTTCGAGCGCAGGGGGAGCGCGCGGGGGGCGGAGATCTACGACGACTACGCCCACCACCCGACGGAGGTGGCCGCCACCATCGCGGCGGCCCGTCGCGCGGCGCGGGGCCGGCTCGTGGTGGTCTTCCAGCCCCACCGGTACACGCGGACCGAGGCGATGTGGAAGGAGCTCGGGCGCAGCCTCGCCGGCGCCGACGTCGCCGTGGTGACCGACGTGTACGCGGCGGGCGAGGATCCCATCCCCGGCGTCTCGGGCGAGCTCGTCGCGGAGGCCCTGCGGGAGGCGGCGCCGGGGCGCCCCGTCGCGTACCTGCCGCACCGGGCCGACGTGATCTCGTTCCTGCTCCGTGAGGTGGGGGAGGGCGACCTCGTGCTCACGCTCGGGGCCGGGGACGTCACGACCGTGGCCGACGAGGTCCTGCGCCGATCGGAGGGACGGTGAGGGCGGACCGGCGGGCGCTGGAGCGGGCCGAGGCCCTCCTGCGGGCGGCGTGCGGCGACCGGGTGCGGGTGGGGTTCCCGCTGGCCCCGCTCACGACGTTCCGGATCGGGGGGCCGGCCGCCCTGTACCTCGAGCCGACCTCGATGGAGGACCTGGCGGCGGCGTCGAGGGCCGTGCGGGAGACCGGCCTGCCCTACGTCGTGCTCGGCAAGGGCTCCAACGTGCTCGTGGCGGACGAGGGGTTCCCGGGGCTGGTGCTCCGGCTGGGCCGGGGCTTCCGGTGGGCCGCGCGCGACGGCGATCGCATCGCGGCGGGGGGCGCGATGCCGCTGCCCGCGCTCGCGGGGGTGGCGTTCCAGCACGGGCTCGGCGGCCTCGAGTTCGGGGTGGCGATCCCGGCGACCCTGGGAGGCGCGGTCCGGATGAACGCCGGGGCGCACGGACACGAACTCTCGGAGGTGATCGAGGGGGTGGAGGTGTTCCGGATGCTCGCGGGGGCGCCCGAGGCCGTCGAGGCGGCGGCCGCGGGCTTCGGGTACCGACGGTCGGGCCTCCCCGACGACGCCGTCGTGACCGCGGCCCGGCTCCGCCTCCGTCCGCGGGACCGGGCCGAGATCCGCGCCCTCATGGACGAGGCCCGAGCGTGGCGGCGGCGGACCCAGCCCCTCGCCGAGCCGAACTGCGGGAGCGTGTTCAAGAACCCGCCGGGCGACCACGCGGCGCGGCTCCTCGAGGCCGCCGGGGCCAAGGGGATGTCGGTCGGCGGCGCGGCGGTCTCCGAGAAGCACGCCAACTTCATCGTCGCGGCCCCCGGGACCCGCGCGGCCGACGTGGTGGCGCTGATCCGCGCGCTCCAGGACCTCGTCGCGTCGCGCTTCGACGTCGAGCTGGAACCGGAGGTGCACCTTGTCGGCGACCTCGATCCCCCGCCCCGCTGAACCCCTCGGGCTGCTGCGCCGGAGCTCCGTGCCGCGGTGGCAGCGCGTGGGGGCGGCCGTCCTGTCGGCCGCGACGCTCGCCGCGGCGGGGCTCGTCGTCGGGCGCTCCTCGCTGTTCGCCGTGGACCGGATCCGGGTGGTGGGCGAGGACCACCTACGCGCGGCCGAGATCGTCCGCCGCTCGGGCATCGAACCCGGGACCAACGTCCTCTTCCTCGACGCCGGCGCGGTCGAGCGGCGGATCGAGGCCGACCCCTGGGTCCGGGACGCGGCCGTGACGCGCAGGCTCCCCTCGACCGTCACGATCCGGGTGGTCGAGCGGACCCCGGTGGCCGTCGTGCAGCGGAACGGACGGCCGGTCCTCGTGGCGGCGGACGGGACGGAGCTCGGCCCCGCGTCGCGGAACCCCGGCCTCCCGGTGCTGGCGGCGGAACCCGACGCCCTCGGCGGGGGCGTCCCGGTCCCGGCGACCGGCGCGCCGGCCCGGGCCCTGGCGGCCTTGCCCGCCGCGCTCCGGGCACAGGTCCGAGAGGTTACGGTGGTCCCCGGCGGGACCCTCCGGCTCCGGCTGGCCTCCGGCGCCCGCGTCCTGTTCGGCGGGCCGGGGCGGGCCGCCCAGAAGGGACGGGTGCTGCGGTCGATCCTGCGGTGGGCGGCGGCCGAAGGGGTCACCCTCGCGACCATCGACGTCCGGGCTCCGTCGGCCCCGAGCGCCTCGGTCGCCTGATCCGGGCTCCCGGGGGCTCCATCGCGCCCTCGCACGCCGCGTCGACGTCCGGGCGGAACTGTCATGGGTCCGCTCAACCGGGTCCCACCCCGCACTTGACGGACCTGCAGCTCCGTAGTAGCGTGAGCAAGCTGAAGGTCAAGTAGATATAACAATAACGTTCCAGTTGAGGGTTAGCCTTTCGACGGGAGGACGGCGTTTCCCCAGGTAGACCGGGCACTTCCCCGGGGAGCGGAGGTCGACGGAGATGGAAGCTCCTCAGAACTACCTCGCCGTTATCAAGGTCGTCGGGATCGGCGGGGGCGGCGTCAACGCGGTGAACCGGATGATCGAGGCCGGCCTCCGCGGGGTCGAGTTCATCGCCATCAACACCGACGCGCAGACCCTGCTCATGTCCGATGCCGAGGTGAAGCTCGACATCGGGCGGGAGACCACGCGCGGCCTCGGGGCCGGCTCGGACCCGGAGGTCGGGCGCCGCGCCGCCGAGGAGCACGCGGACGAGATCGAGGAGATCCTGAAGGGCGCGGACATGGTCTTCATCACCGCGGGCGAGGGGGGCGGCACGGGCACCGGCGGCGCCCCCGTGGTCGCCGAGATCGCCCGGGGGCTCGGCGCGCTCACGATCGGGGTCGTGACCCGCCCGTTCGGGTTCGAGGGGCGACGGCGGGCGATGCAGGCCGACGTCGGGATCACCGAGCTCAAGAAGGCGGTGGACACGCTGATCGTGGTCCCCAACGACCGGCTGCTGCAGGTCTCCGACCCGCACACGCCGATGCTCGATGCGTTCCGGATGGCGGACCAGGTCCTCTACCAGGGGGTCGAGGGCATCACGTCGCTGATCACCACGCCCGGGCTCATCAACCTGGACTTCGCCGACGTGAAGGCCATCATGAGCGGGGCCGGGTCCGCGCTCATGGGGATCGGGCACGGCACCGGCGAGGATCGGGCGGAGGAGGCGGCGCGCAACGCGGTGTCCTCGCCGCTCCTCGAGTCGTCGATCGAGGGGGCGAAGGGCGTGCTGCTCTCGATCGCCGGGCCTGCGGACCTCACGCTCCACGAGGTCCACCGGGCGGCCGACGCGATCACCAGGGTCGCCCACCCCGACGCGAACATCATCTTCGGCGCGGTCGTGGACGATGCCCTCGGTGAGGAGGTGCGGGTGACCGTGATCGCCGCGGGGTTCGACAAGCTGGCCGCGCCGGCCGCCCGGCCCGAGGGACGGCTGGCGCGGATCCTCGAGGAGCCCGAGCCCGTGCGAGCGGCGGAACCCGAGCCGGCGCCCTCGATCCTCGAGGAGGAGGAAGAGGAGGTGTTCCGTCCGGCCTCCGAGGCCCTGGCGTTCGACGCCGAGGAGGACCTCGACATCCCGGACTTCCTGAAGAGCTGAGGCGACGACCGCCCCGCGCGGCCCGGCGGTCGTGGGGGCGGGGAGGTACCGAGGGGCGCCCTTCCCCCGTCCCTCGGGCGATCCCTCCCCGCCCTCTCC
>DATMBJ010000236.1:0-10943 GCA_035559315.1 Actinomycetota bacterium | reverse complement strand
ATCGGGGCCTAGCGGGCCACGGTGGCAGCGGCCGTGCCGACCCGCCGCTCCGCCTCCCGGGCGTGGGGCCAGCGGCGGACGCGGTCCGGGAGCAGCGGCACGGCGCGGCGGATCGCCGCCGACGCCGCCTCGAACGCCCGGGCCGCGCCGGGTCCCCACCGGAGCCCGAGGTCCCGGCGGATCCGGGCCGGGAGGAGCCCCACGCTCACGAGGCCGGAGAGGAGCCCGAGCGGCAGCAGGACGAGGGGCGCCGGCGGTGAGAGGACCTCCCGGGCCAGCCTCCGCGACTCCTCCCCGATCCGGAGCCCCGAGATCGCCGCTTCGAGGTACGCCACGAAGTCCCGGTACGTCGGCGGGTGGAGCTCGGGCGGGATCCCGAAGGCCGTCCCCATCCGCTGCATCTCGGCGTAGTAGCGCTCGAGCTCCTCGGGCCGGAGCGGCCCGACGAACCGCTCGTAGGCGGCGACGGAGGAGTCGACGAGCGTCGCGTGGACCCAGAGCAGGAGCTCGGGGTCGAGCGCGGAATAGGGGCGCCCGCCGCGCTCCCCCCGCACGCCGCGGTGGACCTCGGTCACCCGCTCCACGGCCGCCGCGGCCTGCTCCGTGTCGCCGAACACCACGGTGAGCGCGGCGTCCACCGTCCGCCACAGCCGCTCGAAGGGCTCACGGGTGAAGTCGCTGTGGTCGGCGACGCCGGCGGCCACGAGCGGGTGCGCGATCTGCATGAGGAGCGCCCGCCCGCCGCCCAGCAGCAGGACGGTCTCCGCGTTGATCCGCCACGCCAGGGACCCCGGCCCGAACCAGCCCGGGTCGCCCGGCCGCCCGGGCCGGGGCCGGGGGAACCCCCGGACCACCTCGCCGAGCCCTCGGACGAGGCGCGCGCGCACGGGCCCGATGGTATGCGCGCGACGGCGAGCCGCTACAGCTCGACCCGGTACCGGACCGTGGGGAGGTTCGCGCAGTCGATCCGCTCCTCGTTCACCGCGCCGTCCGGCCGCCAGCCGGCCCGCTCGTAGAACCGCCGGGCCCGCTCGTTCGCCTCGAGGACCCAGAGCGTCGCCCGGCGGAACCCCCGCCGGCGGAGGTCCTCGACGGCGTGCTCGAACAGGCGCCGGCCGACCCCCGTCCCCACGACCTCCGGCCGGAGGTAGATCGCGTAGACCTCGGCCGTCCCTCGGTCGGCGTCGGCGTCCTCCGAGGGGCCGGTCACGCAGAACCCGACCACGCGGCCGTCGCGCTCCGCGACCCAGGCCACGCGCTCCCCGGGCTCGGCGAAGCCCTCCCGCCACATCCGCTCCCGGTCCTCGACCGACAGGCGGTCGAGGAACGCGTCGGGGAGGAGCCCCCGGTATGCCCAGCGCCACCCTTCGACGTGGACCTCGGCGCAGGCCCGCGCGTCGGCCGGCGTCCCCTCGCGGATCCGGATGGCCGGCGCCGCCCGCTCCCCGGACGCACGTGCCGGGGGCCGCTCAGGCCGTCCCGACGGCCGGGCCACCTCGGTCCTCGCGCGGGTGGAGGAGACCGAACAGGTAGGCGTCGGTGAGCGCCTCCCACGAGGCCGCGATGATGTTGTCCGAGACGCCCACCGTGGTCCACTCCTTCTCCCCGTCGGAGGTGTCGATCAGCACCCGGACCACCGCGCCCGTCCCCAGGTTCTCCTCGAGGACCCGGACCCGGTAGTCCTCGAGCGTCATGTGGTCGAGGTCCGGGTACTCGTTGCGGAGCGCCTTGCGGAGCGCGTTGTCCAGGGCCCCCACCGGCCCGTGCCCCTCGGCGGACTCGATGTGCCGCCGCCCGTTGGCCACGACCTTCACGGTGGCCTCGGCGAGGGGCTCGGGGTCGCCGTTCCGGTGCTCGACGTGCACCCGGTAGCTCTCGACCTCGAAGAACGGCTGGCGCCACCCGTCGTGGCGGCGCATCAGCAGCTCGAGGGAGGCGTCGGCCACCTCGAACGTGTACCCCCGGGCCTCCCGGGCCTTGAGCTCCCGGAGCAGGCCGGGGATCCGCTCGTCGGGGAGCTCCATCCCGAACTCGCGGGCCTTCATCCGGAGCGTGGCGGCGCCCCCCAGGTCGCTCGCCACGACCCCGCGGCGGTTCCCCACCGCGGTCGGCGGGACGTGCTCGTAGGCCCGGGGGGTCCGCGCCATCCCGCTCGTGTGGAGCCCCGCCTTATGGGTGAACGCGTACCGGCCGGCGTAGGGCTGGTGCGAGTCCGGCTGGACGTTGGCGACCTCCGCCACGTAGTGGGCGAGCTCGGTGAGCCGCTCGATGGACCCGTCGGGGAGGACCCGCTTCCCCATCTTGAGCGCGAGGTCCGCGGCGATCGGCACGAGGTCCGCGTTCCCGGTCCGCTCGCCGTAGCCGTTCACGGTGCCCTGGACCTGGAACACCCCGTGCTCCACCGCGACGAGGGAGTTGGCGACCGCGCAGCCGGTGTCGTTGTGGACGTGGACCCCGAGGGGCACCGAGACCCGCCCCCGGACCTCGTCCACGACCCGGGCGATGTCGAAGGGGAGCGACCCCCCGTTCGTGTCGCACAGCACCAGCCGTTCGGCCCCCGCCTCCTGCGCGGCGTCCAGCACCGCGAGGGCGAACGCCGGGTTCTCCCGGAACCCGTCGAAGAAGTGCTCGGCGTCGAAGAACACCCGCCGGCCCTCGGCGCGGAGGAACGCGATCGAGTCCCGCACCATCGCCACGCCCTCCTCGAGCGTGGTGCGGAGCGCCTCCCGCACGTGGAGGTCCCAGGACTTCCCGACCAGGCAGACGACCTCCGTGCCGGCGTCCAGGAGGTCGCGGAGGATCTGGCTCTCCTCCGCCCGCTCCCCCGCCTTCCGGGTCATCCCGAAGGCCGTGAGCGTGCTCCGCTCCAGGTCCTCCTTGGTGGCGAGCTTGAAGAACTCCGTGTCCCGGGGGTTCGCGCCGGGCCAGCCGCCCTCCACGTAGGGGAACCCGATCTGGTCGAGCTTGTGGAGGATCCGCAGACGGTCCTCGATCGTGTAGGACAGGCCGGCCCGCTGCGCGCCGTCGCGGAGCGTCGTGTCGTACAGCTCGACGTCGAACCCGTGGTCGGCCCCCGCCCGCCCCGCGCTCACGACGTCGCCCCCTCCACGACCAGGTCCCCGACCTCCGCGGTCGAGTAGCCCATCTCGCCCGCCCGCATCGAGGCCATCTTCGAGCAGGCGAACCGGATCCCGGCCTCGACGCGCCGGGCGGCCTCGGCCTCGCCGAGCTGCTCGAGGAGCATGCCGAGCGCGCCGATCGCGGCGAGCGGGTTGATCGTCCCCTTCCCGGTGTGGTCGGGGGCGGTCCCCCCGATCGGCTCGAACATCGAGACCCCCTGGGGGTTGATGTTCCCCCCGGCCGCGACCCCCATCCCGCCCTGGATCACCGCACCCAGGTCCGTGATGATGTCGCCGAACATGTTGTCGGTGACGATGACGTCGAACCGCCGCGGGTTCTCCACGAAGTAGATGCAGGCCGCGTCGACGTGGCAGTAGGCGGTCTCGACGTCGGGGTACTCCCGACCCACCTCGTCCACGACCCGCTGGTACAGGTCGCCGGCGTAGGTGAGGACGTTGGTCTTGTGGACGAGCGTCAGGTGCCGCCGGCGCCGCCTGGCCTGCTCGAACGCGAACCGCACGATCCGCTCCACGCCGTGGTGGGTGTTCACGCTCTCCTGGACCGCGACCTCGAACGGGGTCCCCTTCCGGTGGAACCCGCCGGCCCCGGTGTAGAGCCCCTCGGAGTTCTCCCGGACCACCACCATGTCCACGTCCTCGGGCTGGTGGTGGGGGATGAGGGTCTGCACGCCAGGGTAGCGGCGGATCGGCCGGAGGTTCACGTACTGGTCGAGCTCGAACCGGATCCGGAGGAGCAGCCCGCGCTCGAGCACGCCGGGGGGGACGTCGGGGTGGCCGACCGCCCCCAGGTAGATCGCGTCGAGCCCCCGGAGCTCCTCGAGCACCGCGTCGGGGAGGACCTCGCCGGTGCGGAGGTACCGCTCCCCGCCCAGGTCGTAGCGGACGAGCTCCACGTCGAACCCCTCCCGCACGGCGTCGAGGACCTTGAGGCCCTCCCGGATCACCTCCGGGCCGGTCCCGTCCCCGGGGATCACGCCGATCCGGTACGAGCGCCCCACCCCGGCCCCCTCAGGGCGTGACCCCGGCGGCGCCCCCGCCGGCGCGCTCGCCCGTCGCCTGGAGGGCCCGGTTGATCGCGGCGAGGTAGGCGCGGGCGCTGGCCTCCACCACGTCCACCGAGACCCCGCGGCCGGTGACCCGCCGGCCCTCGACGTCCAGCTGGACCACGACGTCGCCGAGCGCGTCGGAGCCGGAGGTCACGGCCGAGACGTTGAACGAGACGAGCCGGGCCTCGACCCCCGCCGCCCGCTGGATCGCGCCGCAGGCTGCGTCGATCATCCCGTCGCCCATCGCCGACTCCTCGACCACCTCCTCGCCCCGGCGGAGGCGGACCGTGGCGGTCGGCGAGAGGTGGGTGCCGCCCGCGACCTGGAGCGACTCGAGGACCAGCTCGTCGGCCTCGGAGGTCCCGAGCTCCTCGGAGACGATGGCCTCCAGGTCCTGGTCGGTGAGCTGGATCTTCCGGTCGGCGAGCTCCTTGAACCGCGCGAAGGCCCGGTCCAGGTGCTCCCGCTCGAGCTGGTAGCCCAGCTTGGCCAGGGCGTCGGCGAACGCGTGCCGCCCGGAGTGCTTGCCCAGCACGAGCCGGTTCCCCTCCAGGCCGATCTCCAGGGGGTCCATGATCTCGTAGGTGGCCCGGTTCGAGAGCACCCCGTGCTGGTGGATCCCGCTCTCGTGGGCGAAGGCCGACGAGCCGACCACCGCCTTGTTCGGCTGGACCGGGTACCCGGTGAGCATCGAGACCAGCCGCGAGGTGCGCATGATCTCCCGCAGGTTCAGCCCGTGGCGGACCCCGAGGGCCTGGCCGCGGGTGCGGACGATCATCGCCACCTCCTCGAGGGAGCAGTTCCCGGCCCGCTCCCCGATCCCGTTCACCGCCACCTCCACCTGCCGGGCGCCGTTCACGATCCCGGCGAGGGAGTTGGCCACGGCGAGCCCGAGGTCGTTGTGGCAGTGGGTGGAGACCACCACGTGGTCGGGGAGGGCCTCCCGGACCGTCCGGACCAGCTCGCCGAACTCGTGGGGCATCGCGTAGCCCACGGTGTCCGGGACGTTGATCGTGGTCGCGCCCTCCTCGACCGCGACCCGGAACACCTCGAGGAGGAACGCGGGGTCGCTCCGGGTCGCGTCCTGGGCGGAGAACTCCACGTCGTCGGTGTAGCTCCGGGCCTTCCGGACCGCCTCCCGGGTCGCCTCGAGCACCTGGTTCGGGCTCATCCGGAGCATGTCCCGCATGTGGACCTCGGAGGTCGAGACGAAGGTGTGGATCCGGAACCGCTCGGCGCCCTTGAGCGCCTCGGCGGCCCGCTCGATGTCGCCCGGCGTGACCCGGGCCAGGGCCGCGATCACCGGCCCGCGGACGCTCGTCGCGATGTCGCGGACCGCCTCGAACTCCCCCTCCGAGCTGATCGGGAACCCGGCCTCGAGGACGTCGACGCCGAGCCGCGCGAGCTGCTCGGCGATCTCGACCTTCTCGGCCTTCGTGAGCGCGATGCCCGGGGCCTGCTCCCCGTCGCGCAGGGTGGTGTCGAAGATCCGTACTACGTCGTCAGGCATCGGGGACCACCTTCTCCTCGGACCTGAGCCACGGCATCATCCGCCGCAGCTCCCTCCCAACCTCCTCGATCCGGTGCGCGCGGGCCGCCGCCCGCATGGCGAGGAAGTTGGGGAAGCCGGCCTCGGCCTCCCCGACCCACTCCTCCGCGAAGCTCCCGGCGCGGATCTCCTCGAGGATCCGCCGCATCTCCTGCCGCACCTCCTCGTCGATCACCCGCGGGCCCCGGGTGTAATCGCCGTACTCGGCGGTGTCCGACACCGAGTACCGCATCCACGAGAGCCCGCCCTCGTAGATCAGGTCCACGATCAGCTTCAGCTCGTGGAGGCACTCGAAGTACGCCACCTCGGGCTGGTAGCCGGCCTCCACCAGGGTCTCGAACCCCGCCAGGATCAGCTGCGAGACCCCGCCGCAGAGCACGGTCTGCTCGCCGAACAGGTCGGTCTCGGTCTCCTCCTGGAACGTGGTCCGGATGACCCCGGCCCGGGCGCAGCCGATCCCGGCGGCGTAGGCCAGGGCCCGGTCCAGGGCCTTCCCCGTGGCGTCCTGCTGGACGGCGACCAGGGCCGGGGTGCCGATCCCCTCCTGGTAGGTCCGCCGCACCAGGTGCCCGGGGCCCTTGGGGGCGATCATCGTGACGTCCACGCCCTCCGGCGGCCGGATCCGGCCGAAGTGGACGTTGAACCCGTGGGCGAACATCAGCATGTTCCCCGGCTCCAGGTTCGGCCCCACCTCCCGCTCGTAGACCGCGGGCTGCGCGGTGTCGGGGAGCAGCACCATCACCACGTCCCCCTCGGCGGCCGCCTCGGCGGTGGGCACCACCCGGAGCCCGGCCTCCTCCGCCGTCCGCCACGACCGCGACCCCTCCCGCAGCCCGACCCGGACGTCGAACCCCGAGTCCCGGAGGTTCAGGGCGTGAGCGTGGCCCTGGCTGCCGAACCCGAGCACCGCGATCCGCTGGCCGTCAAGGGCCGAGCGGTCCGCGTCCTTCTCGTAGTAGATCGTCGCCATCCGCTCCCTCCCGGTCCGGGGCTCACGCCCCCGCCTGCCGCACCGCCCGGAGCCCCCGCTCCCGGATGCTCCGCTCGCCCCGGGCCAGAGCCACCCGCCCGGTCCGCGCCAGCTCCACGATCCCGAAGTCCGCGAGCAGCTCCCGGAGCGCCTCGAGCTTGTCCGGGGCCCCGGTGGCCTCGATCGTGAGCGTGCGGTGGGTCACGTCGAGGATCCGGGCCCGGAAGATCTCCGCGATCTCGATCACCCGGGCCCGGGCGTCGCCCTCGGCCCGGACCTTCACCAGCATCAGCTCGCGCTCCACCGCCTCCCCGGGCTCGTGCTCGACGACCTTGATCACGTTGATCAGCTTGTTGAGCTGCTTCGTGACCTGCTCGAGCGGCTTCCGCTCCACGTTCACCACGATCGTCATCCGCGACAGGCCCGGCTCGTGGGTGGGGCCCACCGCCAGGGAGTCGATGTTGAACCCCCGGGCGGCGAACAGCCCGGCCACCCGGGTGAGGACCCCGGGCTTGTCCTCGACCAGCACCGAGAGCGTGTGGAGGCTCACCGGGCGCCTCCCCCCGCCGCACCGCCTGGGCCCGCCCTCCGCGCGCTCATGCGATCGGGGCCTCCGCGGGGTCCTCGGCCGGCTTCGCGAACTCCGGGCCGAGGATGATGTCGTCGTTGGACGCACCGGCCGGCACCATCGGGAAGCACATCTCGGCCGGGTCGCAGCGGAAGTCGATGACGACGCTCCGGTCGGTGACCGAGAGGGCCTTCTCGATCACCGGGTCGACCTCGTCGGGGTGCTCGGCCCGGAGCCCGACCGCGCCGTAGGCCTCGGCGAGCTTCACGTAGTCCGGCACGTCGTGCGACAGGTACACCTGGGAGTACCGCTCGTTGTAGAACAGCTCCTGCCACTGGCGGACCATCCCGAGATAGGCGTTGTTGATGATCGCCACCATGATCGGGATGCCCTCGGTGGTCGAGGTCGCGAGCTCCTGGGCCGTCATCTGGAAGCAGCCGTCGCCGTCGATCGCGAGCACCCGCTCCTTCGGCCGGCCAATCTTGGCGCCCAGGGCCGCGGGGACCGCGAAGCCCATGGTGCCGAGGCCGCCCGAGTTGATCCAGGTCCGGGGCCGGTCGAACCGCCAGAACTGCGAGGTCCACATCTGGTGCTGCCCGACCCCGGCCACCACCACCGCCTCGCCCTTCGTGAGCTCGTACAGGCGCTCGATCGCGAACTGCGGCTTGAGGGGACCGTCCGCCGGCTGGGTGTAGCGGAGCGGGAACCGCTCCCGCCACTCCCGGAGCTGGGCGAGCCAGGGCCCCCGGTCCGGCGGGCCCCCGCGCTCGGCCTGCTGGCGCTCGAGCTCCGCGGCGAGCTTCGCGATGGCGTCCTTGGCGTCGCCCACGATCGGCACGTCGGCCCGACGGTTCTTCCCGATCTCCGCGGGGTCGATGTCGACGTGGACCACCTTCGCGTGGGGCGCGAACGTGGCCAGGTTCCCGGTGACCCGGTCGTCGAACCGGGCCCCCAGCGCCACCAGGAGGTCGGCCTTCTGCATCGCGGTGACCGCGGTGTAGTTCCCGTGCATCCCGGGCATCCCGAGGCAGAGCTCGTGGGTGTCCGGGAACGCCCCGCGGGCCATGAGCGTGGTGACCACCGGGAGCCTGCCGGCGGTGGCCAGCCGGTGGAGCTCCTTGGTGGCGTCGGCCTTGAGCACGCCGCCGCCCACGTAGAGGACCGGTCGCTCGGAGGCGAGGATCAGCTTCACCGCCTCCCGCACCTGGCGCACGTTGGCCTTGGTGGTCGGCTTGTAGCCGGGGATGTCGACCTGCTCGGGCCAGTACCAGGCGAACTCCTGGAGCAGGACGTCCTTGGGGATGTCCACGAGCACGGGGCCGGGCCGGCCGGTGCTCGCGATGTGGAAGGCCTCCCGGATCACCCGGGGGATGTCCTCGGCCGCGCGGACCAGGTAGTTGTGCTTGGTGATCGGCATCGTGATGCCGGTGATGTCGGCCTCCTGGAAGGCGTCGTTGCCGACGACCGGCGTGGGGACCTGCCCGGTGATCGCGACCACCGGCACCGAGTCCATCTTCGCGTCGGCCAGGGCCGTGACGAGGTTGCAGCCGCCGGGCCCGGAGGTGGCCATGCACACGCCGACCCTCCCGGTGGCGTGGGCGTAGCCCTCGGCCGCGTGCCCCGCGCCCTGCTCGTGGCGGCAGAGGATGTGCCGCACCCCGGAATCCAGGAGCGGGTCGTAGGCGGGGAGGATGGCCCCGCCCGGGATCCCGAACACGACCTCGACGCCCTCGCCCTCGAGGGCCTTGAAGAGCGCCTGCGCGCCGGTGACCTTCACCTCGCCGTGACCTCCTCCGGGCGCCCCTCGACCGGGCCGGTGGCCACCCGCCGGGCCCGCGCGCCCATCCGCTGGGCCAGGTGCCGGCAGGCCCGCTCGAACTCCCAGGGGGTCCAGTCGCGGCGGCGGACCGAGAGGGCCTCGTCGTGGTCGTCCACGCCGAACCCCCCGGACATGTAGGCCACCTCGGAGCGGAAGAACCGCTCCAGCCTGGCCCTCGTGGCCTCGTCGTCGGCCTCCACGGAGACCTGGCCCGGCCCCTCCCACAGGGCCGTCCCCACCGTCCTGCCTTCGCGCTCGAACTCGTACCGCACCGTCCTCATCTCCTCCCGGCTCCGCCGGGACCTCGCCCGGTCCTCGGTTCCCCGTCCCCGCCCGGTCCCGCCGGACGAGGGGTGCAAAAAACCCCTCGCGCGGCGAGGGGTCTCCGGCGCGGAACAGGGCACGCTGGCCCTGCCCGCGCCTAGCTAATAAGTACGAGGGCCTGCTTCCCGGACGAGATCCTCTCGTGCCTGGCCATGGTTGGTCCCTCATGTTGGGCCCTGAACGGCCCGGTGTCAACCGCAGGTCCGCCTCCGTGTTCGGCCCGTGACCCAGCGCCGCGACCGTCGTACCGGGGCCGGGCCGCGGGCGGTCGGGCCCGGGGCGTCCGCTACGGGGGTAGCCCCACGGGCTCGCCGCCGGCCCGGAGGAACGTGGGCTGGCCGTCCAGGACCACGAGCGGGAGCCCGAGCCCCAGGTGAACCATCCGGTGGTGCCGGCGGCAGAGCAGGATCGTGTTCGCCAGGCAGGTCTCGCCCCCGTCCGCCCAGTGCTTCACGTGGTGGGCCTCGCACCACCGCGGAGGGCGGCCGCAGCCCGGGTAGCGGCAGCCCCGATCCCGGGCCACGAGGGCCCGACGGAGCGCCGGGGAGACCACGGGGGTCCGCCGCCCCACGTCGAGCGGCTGCGAGCGGCCCCGCGACAGGAGCCGGATGAGGTCCGCGTCGCACGACCACCGCCGGACCTGGGGCGGGGTGAGCAGGCCGGCGTCCTCGAACTCGGCCCGACCGTAGGGGTCCCCGAGGAGCGCGGCGAGGTCCACGTTCACCACGACATGCGGCCGCTCGCCGCCCACCTCCGGACGGTCCCCGGAGTCGAGGTAGCGGCGGCAGATCTCGGCCAGCGCGTCGGCCCGGCGCTGCGCGTAGCTCCGCATGTCGTAGTCGCGGTTGTCCCGGATCTCGGCGGAGACCACGGCGTCGAGGGCCGTGATCAGGGTCTGGCCGGTCTCGGGATCGAGGTCCCCGTCCACCCGAACCATCCCGTCGAGCGTCGGCGAGACGTGGAGGCGGCGCCGCGCGTAGAGCCGGTCGGCCTCGTCCGCGGCCGCCACGGGGTCCGCCGCCTGGCGCCAGTGGGCCACCACGCGGCGGAGATCCCGGTGGGGGAGCGTCCGGGCCGCGTCCACGAGGACCTCCTCGTCGCGCTCGAAGAGCTCTTCCGACGAGCCCCGGGCCTGGAGGAGCACCGCCGCGGCGGATGGATGGATCTCTCCCTGGGCGAGCGCCTCCCGGGTCCGGGGCGCGCGGGCGAGCGCCCGTGCCCAGGCCACGTACCGGGCGGCCCAGGAGGGCGCCATCCGGAAGCGGTCGGCCAGGAAGGACGTCACCGAGAGCCCCTCGCGGGCCGCCACGCCCCGCTCCTCGAGCTCCGAGACCCGCCTGGCCCGCTCGACCTCGAGGGCCGAGACGGCCCGCTCGATCTCCCGGAGCCCCTCGACGAGCTCTCCGTCGGAGGCGAACCGGACGTCCTCCGCCGCGAGCTCCTCGAGCGCCGACCGGATCCCGCTCATGCGTCGACCCTAGCGAGCCCCGGTTCTCCGTGCAGTGAACCACGTCACTTCCAGGGCAC
>DATMBJ010000235.1:0-9819 GCA_035559315.1 Actinomycetota bacterium | reverse complement strand
ATGAGCTCGTCGGCGGCCCGGGTCTTCGGCACGAACCCGGAGATCCCCGCCCGGACGGCCCGGGCGATCAGCATCCGGTCCTGGATCCCGGTGATCGCCACCACCCGCGCCTCCGGGCAGAGCTCCCGCACCCGCGCCGTGGCCTCCGCCCCATCCATCCCCGGGAGGTCGAGGTCCATCAGCACCACGTCTGGGCAGGTCTGCCGGCAGAGCTCGAGGGCCTCGGCCGCGGTCCCCACGGCGCCGAGGGCCTCCACGCCCTCCTCGGTCGCGAGCAGCATCTCGAGCGCGTCCGTGAACATCCGGTGGTCGTCGACGATGAGGACCCTGAGCGCGCGGGTCACGGCCGGGCCTCCGTCCTCGGCAGGGCGAAGCTGAAGGCGGCGCCCCGCGCCCGGTGGTCCTCGGCCCAGATCCGCCCGCCGTGGGCCTCGACGATCCGCCGGCAGATGTACAGGCCGAGCCCGGCGCCCGGACCCCCCGCCGCCGTCCCGGCCTCCCCGGCCTTCGGGCCGCGCGCGAAGGGCCGGAACAGCCGCTCCGCCTCCCCCGGGGGGATCCCGGGGCCGTCGTCCGCGACGGTGAAGACGACCTCCTCCGGGGCCGCCCGGACCGTGAGGCGGACCTCGGGGTCGGGCCCCGCGTGCCGGAGCGCGTTCGAGAAGAGGTTGCGGAACACCTGGAGCAGGCGCGCACGGTCGGCGCGCACGCGCGCGCCCGCGGCCTCCTCCTCCACCTCGACCGCCAGCCGCTCCCGGAGGCCGGGCGAGGAGGCGACCGCCTCCTCCACCAGGGCCCGGACCTCCTCGTCCCGGAGGGCCAGGTGGAACGCCCCCGCCTCGAAGGCCGGGAGCCGGGCGGCGTCCTCGGCGAGGTCGCGGAGCCGGACCGCCTCCGCGTCCAGCCGCGCGATGGCCTCGCGCCTCCCCTCCTCACCGAGCTCGTCCCACCGCCGTGCGAGCGTGAGGGCCCACCCCCGGATCGCCGCGACCGGGTGGACCAGCTCGTGGGTGACGATCCCGAACAGCTCGGCGCGGCTCCGGTCCAGCTCCTCGAGCTCGCGCACCCGCTCGCGCTCGGCCTCGAAGGCCGCCGCGAGCTGCCGGCCCCGCTCCCGCTCGGCGAGGTAGGTGCGCCGGACGTCCCGGGCCAGCCCGAGGAGCAGGAGCGCGGAGAACGTCACCCTGAGCAGGTCGCCGGTGGAGATCCGCGGGCTGAACACGGTCGGCAGGAGCGTGTAGTGGAGGTGGCTGAAGGCGGCCAGGACCAGGGCCGGCGCGAGGGAGGAGGTCCCGGCGACCTCGGGGTGCCGTGACCCGAGGTGCGCGGCGGCCGCGACGAGGTACAGGCTGGTCCCGACCGCTCCGAGGCCGACGGCGAAGCCCGTGAGGCCCGGGTGCGGCCCCGTGAGGAGGGCGGGGTCGATCTCCGGGGAGAACAGCGCCGGCAGGCCGTCCCGGGCGAGCCACAGCGCGAGATGGAGGCCCGCGAGGGCGGCCAGCGCCGCGCCGCCGGTCCGCGCGAGGTCGAGGAGCGGGCGGGCCCTCGTCGCCGGGACCTGCGAGCCCGGCAGCGCGGCGGCGAGGAGCAGGATCCCCGCGGCGAGCCGCCCCGCGGTCCAGGCGTACACCGCGTCCTGGCTCCCGAGCGACGAGGGACCCAGCACGACCCCGAACACCAGGCGGTTCGCCGCCAGGGCCAGGAACGCCACCGCGACCAGGAGGGAGGCCCGCGCCCCGTCGAGGGTGTAGCGGAGGTACGCGAGGGCCGCCGCGAGGCCCGCGACCACGAGCCCGGCGGTCTCGATCGGGAGGCGGGCGCGCGGCCACCGGAAGCTGAACGAGAACCTCGGGCTCGCGAGGATCAGGAGCGTCCAGGCCGCGGCCGCCGCGAGGAGGACCGCAGCGAGCCTGCCCTCCGGCGTGGAGGTCCAGGCCGCGACACGTGCTCGGCGCGACTGCGAACCCGAGGGAACGCGGAACGCGTCCTCGGCCATGACTCCCGAAGGGTACCCCCCGCGGTTCCCCGCCGGCCAGACCTGCGGACCCGGGCCGTGGGACGGGGCGGGCTCAGGCCGGGACCGCGGCGGGCTCGACCTCCTTGATCCGGTTCGGGTCGATCCGGATCCCGGGGGTCATCGTGGCCGAGATCGCGGCGCTCTTGATGTACCTCCCCTTGGCCGCCGCGGGCTTGGCCCGCAGGAGCTCCTCGACCACCGCCAGGTAGTTCTCGAGCAGGCGCCGCTCGTCGAACGACCGCTTGCCGATCACCACGTGCACGTTCCCGGTCCGGTCCACCCGGTAGTCGATCTTCCCCGCCTTGATATCCCGGACGGTCTTCGCGATGTCGTTCGTCACCGTGCCGGTCTTGGGGTTCGGCATCAGCCCCCGGGGCCCGAGGATCCGGCCCGCCTTCCCCACCGCGGGCATCATGTCGGGCGTCGCCACCGCGGCGTCGAAGTCGATGTTCCCCTTGAGGACCTCCTCGACGAGCTCCTCGCCCCCCACGAGGTCGGCCCCCGCCTCCCGGGCCTCCCGGGCCTTCTCGCCGGTGGCGAACACCGCGACCCGGACCTCCTTCCCGGTCCCGTGGGGCAGCGAGACCGTTCCCCGGACCATCTGGTCGGCCTTCCGCGGGTCCACGCCGAGGCGGAAGGCCGCCTCCACGGTCTCGTCGAACCGGGCCGCGGGGAGCTCCTTTAGGATCCGGACCGCCTCGGCCGGCGAGTAGAGCCGCTCCCGGTCGAAGGCCTCGAGCGCCTGGCGGTACCGCTTGCCCCGCTTCACGACGCCACCTCCACGCCCATGCTCCGCGCGGTTCCCTCGATGATCCGCATCGCGGACTCCAGATCCCGGGCGTTGAGGTCCGGCATCTTGCGCTCGGCGATCCGCCGGATCTGTTCCCGCGTGAGGCGCGCGACCTTCTGGCGGTTCGGCTCCCCCGAGCCCTTCTCCAGCCCCGCGGCCTGCTTGATGAGCTCGGCCGCGGGCGGCTGCTTGAGGACGAACGAGAACGAGCGGTCCTCGTAGATCGTGAGCTCGACCGGGATCACCTGGCCCGCCCACTGCTGGGTGGCCTCGTTGTACTGCCGGCAGAACTCCATGATGTTCACGCCGTGCTGGCCGAGCGCGGTGCCGACCGGCGGCGCCGGCGTGGCCTGCCCCGCCTTGATCTGGAGCTTGACCACGGCGAGGACCTTCTTCCTCTTCGGCGGCATCCTGCATCACCTCCCAGCGGTCCGTGCGGCCGCCCGCGGGCGGCCTCCCGCCGTCCCTAGACCTTCGCGACCTGGTCGAACCCGAGCTCGACCGGGGTCTCCCGGTCGAAGATGCTCACCAGGACCTTGAGCTTGCTCTGGTCCACGTTGATCTCGGCCACCGAGCCCGTGAAGTCCGCGAACGGCCCGGAGATGATCCGCACCACGTCGCCCTCCTCGAACTCCAGGCGGAAGGTGGGCTTCACCTCCTCGTGCTTCACGGCCAGGATCTTCTCCACCTCCCGGCGCGAGAGCGGCGTCGGCTTGGAGCCGGTGCCGGCCGAGACGAACCCGGTCACGCCCGGGGTGTTCCGGACGACGTACCAGGAGTCGTTGTCGTAGATCATCTTGACGAGCAGGTACCCGGGGAAGACCTTCCTCTGGACGACCTGCTTCTTCCCGCCCTTGATCTCCATGACGTCTTCCATGGGGATGACGACGTCGAAAATCTTGTCCTCCATCTGCATGGTGCGGATGCGGGACTCCAGGTTCGCCTTGACCTTGTTCTCGTAGCCCGCGTAGGTGTGGACCACGTACCACTCCCCGGGTCCCCTGAACGGGTCCCGAGCGGACTCCTCGGTGGCCTCGGCAGCGGGTTCCTCGGCAGTGGGCTCCTCGGCCGTGGGCTCCTCGGCAGTGGGCTCCTCGGCCGTGGGCTCCTCGGCCGCGGGCTCCTCGGCCGCGGAGGCCTCCGTCGCGGGCTCCCCGGCCTCCGCCGCGACCACGCTCTCCTCGGCCTCGGCGACCTCGGGTTCTTCGATCGTCGTCTCGGTCACTTCCTCCAACGCTCCCTGTGCGCTCCCGACGCCCACCGGCTCCTCGTCGGCCCGACCCTCCTCCTCGGGGACCGGAGCGTCGACGTCCGGCTCCTCGTGGTGGAGATCGTCCATCCGGGGTGAACCTCCCGGCCTCAGCGACCGAGGAGCTCGAGGATCGCCTTGGAGAAGACGAAGTCCAGCCCGAACACGAACGCCGTGAGCACCGTCACCGAGACGAGCACGACGACCGTGTAGGCCACGAGCTCCTGGCGCGTCGGCCAGTTGACCTTCTTCAGCTCCTGTCGGACCTCCCGGAGGAACTGCCCCGGGGGGGTCCGGCGACGCCGCTCCTGGACCTGCGCCCGCCGAGCGGACGCCGCGGCCTGGGCCCGCTCGATCGGCGAGCGAGCCTGACGCCGCTGCATCCGCTTCATCTGCCTGTTCATGGTGCTCCTTGCAGGGGCGGAGGGACTCGAACCCCCAACCGCCGGTTTTGGAGACCGGTGCTCTACCAGGTTGAGCTACGCCCCTTCGAGACCCGGCCGGCGTTCCAGGTGGCGGGGGGCATCGCGAGGCAAGTATAGGTGCACCCGGGAGCCCGCGGCAAAGGCCCTCGGGGCCCTCCCTACGTGATACCGGCCCCTGGCTGCCCTACACTCTGCGGCAGACGCGCCGCGCCGGCCCCGGGATGGAGCGTCCCCATGCAGGGATCTGGTTCGGCATACCCGCCCCAGGGGCCGGAGCCGAGGCGCGGCCTCTTCCCGCGTCGCACGCCTCCCGAGGCCCAGCCCGTCCCCCCGGGGGTCCAGGACCTCATCGCGAGCTACCAGCGAGGGATCGAGGAGCGGCTCGAGGAGGGGCTGCGGGCCATCCAGCAGACCGCGGTCTCGCTGATGCACGAGATCGCAGCGGAGATGTGGCGGGCGTCCTCCGGCGACGTCCGGGACGCCCAGTCCCAGATCCTGTCGCTGATCAGCCGGGACCAGACGATCCGGAGCCTGATCGCGCACAGCGACGAGCGCTTCCAGGCGCTCGCGGTGCGCACCGCGCGGCTGGAGGACACCATCGCCGAGCTCGCGGAGTCGACCCGCGCCCTCAAGGAGGTCCTCGGCCGGGGGGCACAGGCCCTGGCCGAGGCCGCGAACTCGCCGGCGCTCCGCGGGGTCGAGGAGGTCCGCGAGGAGCTCGCCCGCATCGAGGAGCACATCGCGCAGGCCTTCAAGCACCTCGCCGAGCGCGACCTGGCCCTCGTGGAGTCGGTGCGGGCGAAGGTCCGCGAGCACGGGGAGCTCGTGGCCAAGGAGACGAGCCGGATCGCCGAAGCGGTCCAGGGCTACGTGGCCTCCGGGGTGGACGCCATGGGACGGCTCGCCCAACGGACCGAGGGGGAGCTGGGGGCGGCGCGGGACGCCCTGGAGGGCCAGCTCGAGGCGGTCCGGGAGCGGATCGAGGGAGAGCTCGGGGCGGTCCGGCAGGGGATCGAGGGAGAGCTCGAGCGGGTGCGCAGTGAGGTCGAGGCGCACATCGCCTCGGTCCGGATCCGGGACGACGAGATCGCAGAGGCCTTCGGACGGAGCGTGCGCGAGCAGGTCGAGCGCCTGGAGCGGACGATCGCGGAGGAGAGCCGGGCGCTCGCCGACGCCTTCAAGTCCCACGAGGGATGGGTGATCCGCACGACGGAGGCGGTGGGGGACCGCCTGGACCGGACCCTCGAGGAGCACGGTGAGCGGATCGACCGGAGCCTGGAGGCCCAGGGGGAACGGCTCGAGCGCGCGCTCGCGGGGCAGACCCAGGCGATCACGGAGGCCACCCGGGAGGCGACGATCCGGACCGCGCAGGAGCTCCACCGGGCCTTCGAGGCCCGCGTGATGGGCCTCGCGCAGCTCGTCCGGTCGGACTCCGAGCGGCTCCGGGACAAGCTGGTCGAGGTTGCGTCGGGCCTGGACGAGCGGACGGCCCGGATCCTGGACGACCGGCTGGGGCAGGTGACGGAGGTCCTCGGCGACCTCACGCGCCTCACGGCGGAGGAGACCGTGCGCCGGGTGTCCGAGCTCGCCGAGCACGCCGTCTCGGGCCGCTTCGGAGAGGTCGTCTCGGCGATCGACCGGAACATGGTCCGGCTCGCCGACACCCTCGAGACCGAGCTCGAGCGGGTCGGCCGCGAGGTCGGCCAGCGCGCGGCCGAGGCCGCCGAGGCGTCGGTCGCGACCCACGTCGGCGAGACCACCCGCCGGCTCGAGTCCTCGATCGAGTCCGTGGAGCGGCTCCGCGAGCGGATGGACCTCCTCGGCTCCCGCCTGGACCGGCTACAGGGCGACGCCCGGGCGAGCCTCGCCCGTCACGTCGACGAGCGGGTGGCCGCGTTGGCCAGGATGATCCGCTCGGACAACCGGATCCTGGCCGAACGGCTCCAGCAGGCCGCCGAGCAGGAGCCGGCGAAGCAGGCGCTCCGGGCGGTGAAGGAGCTCCAGGCCAGCCTCGCCGCCGAGATCTTGGAGCGCGTGGATCGCCGGTTCGCCGCGATGGCCGAGCAGCTCCACCGCGAGACCCAGGCGATGGCGGAGTCGGTGGCGAGGTCCACGGAGGTCCTCTCCGAGCGGATCGAGCGCGTGGCGTCGCGGGTGCAGGAGACGGGCCGGCCTGCGCGGGAGCTCCAGGAGGTCATCGAGCGGATGGGCGACGCGATGCACGCGATCGCGAGCCTGTCCCGACCCGACCCCGAACGGGTCCGGGTCGAGTAGCCGGCGCGAGCGCCCGGCGACCTACGCGAGCGCGGCGCGCTCCCGTGCGCGCCTCCGCAGCAGGAACGCGGCGACGGCTGCAGCGGCGAGGGAGGCGGCCGCGTACCACCCCGGATGGTCGTACACGTTGAACCGTACCCGGTCGAGCAGCGAGGGGGCCGGGATCAGGGCGACCAGCCGTTCCACGAGCTGGGGCGCGGGGAGGGCCCCCCGCTCCCGGAGCGCCGCCAGCGACCGCACCATCGACCGGTACCCGGCGAGCTCGCGCCGGCAGTCCGCGCACCAGGCCAGGTGTGCATCGATCTCGGCCTGCCTCGCGGCCTCGCCGTCGAGGTAGGCCGGGAGCAGCTCGCGCACCTCCTCACACCTCATCGCCATCCCCCTCCGTGAGCACCTCGCGAAGGCGCTTGCGGGCCCGGTGCAGCCGGACCTTCACCGCGCCCTCCTCGATCCCGAGCTCGTGCCCGATCTCCCGGCACGACAGGCCGTACACGTCCTTCAGCACGAGCACGATCCGCTGGCCGGCCGGCAGTCGCTCCATGGCCCGTTCCAGCTCGTCCCGATCGGCGAGGGAGGGCTCGGAGCGGACGGCCGAGGCCACGTCGAGGGCCCCGTCTTCGACCAGCTCGCCGAAGCGCCCTCGGCGCCGGAGCTGGTTGAACGCCGTGTTCGTCACGATCCGGTGCATCCACGTCTCGAACCTCGCCTCCTCCCGGAACCCGCCCAGGCCCTGGAACATCCGGAGGTACGCCTCCTGCGCCACGTCCTCGGCCTCGTGCGGATCGCGGACCAGGCGGTACGCCAGACCGTACACGCGGCGGTGGGTTCGCCGGACGAGCTCCTCGAGCGCCCGCGGGTCCCCCCGCCGGCACCCTGCGAGCAGCTCCTTCGTGACCGGTCCGTCGACCACCGGATTAGACACCGCCCCCGTTGCCCAGGTTACGGGCCACGCGGTCCGCACGCACCCGCCGACCGGCCGAGCGCCGCGTCACGGGAGCCGCACCACGGCCGCCCCGCGACGGATGGCCTGCTCGACGCGGCCCTCCCGCTCCACCGTCACCCAGACCTCGAGCTCCACCCGGCGGGTTGAGGCATCGAGGGCTCGGACCCTGCCGCCGGCGACGAGGGTCTCGCCGGGGAAGACCGGGGCCCGGAACGGGGCCGTGAGCCGCTCGAGCGCCTCGGGGCCCCCGAGCCAGCGGGTGAGGCAGGTGGCGAGGTGTCCCATGGTCAGCATCCCGTGCGCGATCACGCCGGGGAAGCCAGCGGCCCGGGCGGCCGCGTCGTCGAGGTGCAGCGGGTTCCGGTCGCCGGAGGCCTCCGCGTAGCGGACCAGATCGTCGCGGGTGAGGGTCCGGGCCAGTGGCGGGAGCTCGTCCCCGACGGAGAGGTCCTCGAACCGCACGCTCACCGCCCTCGCTCCGCCAACGTGCACCGTCCCACCACGACCACCTCACCTTCCGCGTTCACGATCTCGGAGACGATGGTGAGGAACCCGGTGTCGCCCCGTGTCCTGACGGCCTCGATCCGGGGCCGGCACCGGAGGACGTCCCCGACCCGGAGCGGGCGCCGCCACTCGTAGGACTGCTCGACGTGCACCACGCGGGAGAAGTCCAGGGCCAGTTCCGGGTCGGCGATCACCTGCGCGAGGCCCGCCAGCTCGGGCACGGTGGCGAAGGTGGGGGGGACGAACCCCTCCCGCTCGCCGACGGCGTGCGCGAACGCGCGGACCCGCGCCGGGTCCACCTCGACCCGGACCTCCGGGTAGCGCTTCCCCCCGAGCCCCTCGTTCATCGGGCCATCTCGGCGCGGCACCCTAGCACGAGCGGGAGGCGGCACGCCGGCGCGTCGACGCGCGGCCGCGGGCGTCCACCGCCGCGGCAGCTCACCGCGTCAACGCGTGGACCCCTCCGCCCATCCCCGCGCAGCCCGCGCGTCAACCCCCTCCCCGACGCATCCCAGGACCTCCGCGTCACCGGGGTTCACGAGGAGGGTGCGTGCATCGGTCCACCCCCCGTCCTATCCTTCGGCCGCATGGCCCGCGCCCCCACCGAACCGATCCGCGTGCTCGTCGTGGACCCGCATCGGAGCTCCGGCGAGGCGCTCCAGCTCGCCCTCTCCGACGCCCCCGACCTCGAGGTCGTGGAGGTGGTCGCGGACGGGGACGCCGCGGTCCGGGCGGCCGCGCGCCGGCGGCCCGACGTCGTCCTCATCGACCTCGAGCGCCCGGCCTCCGCCCTCGAGGCCACCCGCAGGATCCGAGCCCGGGTCGAGGGGGCGGGCGTGATCCTGTTCGCGGAGGACGACGACCCCCTCACCCTGGCCCGGGCCCTCCGCGCCGGGGCGAGCGGATGCGTGCGCAAGACCGACGGAGTGGGAGACCTGGCCGACGCCGTCCGGCGGGCGGCCCGCGGGGAACCGGTCCGCGGCGAGGTCGTGGCCGAGCGCTCCGCGCAGGGGCCCCGCCGCCGGAGCGCCGGCCCCGACCAGCTCGGCGAGCGCGTGGAGCGCCTCACGCCGCGGGAGCTCGAGATCCTCCGCGAGGCGGCCCTCGGACGACGGAACGACGACATCGCCCGCGCCCTGGGGATGAGCCGCCACACGGTCCGGACCCACGTGCAGAACATCCTCACCAAGCTCGGGGTCCACTCGAAGCTCGAGGCCGTGCTGGTGGCGATCCGCTACGGCAGGGTGGCGCCGCTCGCGCCCTCCGGGCGGGAGAGGGGGACGGGGCCCCCCGAACCCTAGCGGGTCTCCCGGTGCACCGTGTGCCGGCGGCACCACCGGCAGTACTTCTTGAGCTCCAGCCGGTCCCGGTCGTTCAGCCGGTTCTTCACGGTGTGGTAGTTGCGCCGGCGGCAGTCCGTGCAGGCGAGCGTGATCTTCGGACGGTTGTCGGTCTTCGGCATGGCTTCGCCCGCCCCCCTACTTGATGATCTTGGTGACGCGGCCGGCGCCCACGGTGCGGCCGCCCTCCCGGATCGCGAACCGGAGGCCCTCCTCCATCGCGATCGGCTTCTCCAGCTCCACCTGCATCTCGACGTTGTCCCCGGGCATCACCATC
>DATMBJ010000234.1:0-5421 GCA_035559315.1 Actinomycetota bacterium | reverse complement strand
GCCTCAGCGCGCCAGCTCGCCGAGGAGCGCCACGAGCCCCGCCGGGCCCTCCACCACGACGTCCGCCCGCCGGAGCAGCTCCTCGGGGGTCTCGGGCCCCGCCACCGCGACCCGGACCACCTCCACCCCCCGCCCGGCCAGGCGGTCCAGGGCGGCGAACGCGTCGAGGTCGGCCACGTCGTCGCCGGCGTAGAGCGCGGCGGCGAGCCCCGCCTCGCGCGCCAGCCGCTCGACCGCCGCGCCCTTCATCGGGCGGTCGGGGGGCACGACCTCGAGGACCATCTTCCCCTCCACGACCTCCCACCCCGCCTCCCGCGCGGCCGCGCCGAGGGACCGGGCCAGCGACGCCCGGGCCGCGGCGGGGTCGGGAGCCTGCCGGTAGTGGACCGCGAGGGAGGCGCCCTTCTCCTCCACCCAGGCCCCCGGGACCCCCGCGGCGGCGCGCCGCAGGGCCTCGGCCAGATCGACCGGCGGCGGGGGGGCGCCCTCGATCCCGTAGAGCCCCACGTAGCGGACCCCTTCCACGCCCAGGATCCCCGCCGCCTCGGCGGCGGGCCGGCCGGTCACCACCGCCACCAGCCCGTACCGCGGCACGAGGGCGGCCACCGCCTCCCGCGCCCCCGGGGCGGGCCGGGCCAGCTCGGGGCGGGCCACGATCTCGGCGAGCGTGCCGTCGAGGTCGAGCAGGACGCCCGCCCGGTCGGGGCGGCGGCGGAGCGGGTCGAGCCGGCTACTCCTGGACAGCGTCCTCGCCGATGAGGATGACCACCTCGACCCGGGGATCGAGCTCGGGGCCGTCCTGCGGGTACCGCTGGACCCGGGCGCCGGGGAAGTACTGATCGCGGACGAACGCCGCGTCGGCCTTCGCCTGGCCCCCGTCCACGAAGTAGACCGCGGTCCGCGCGATCGGCTTCGCCGGCCAGTCGTCGGCGTCCTGGGCCGCCCGGAACCCCGCGTCCTCCAGCCGCTGCTGGGTCTCCCCGGCCATCCCGACCTCGAACGTGCCGTTGTAGACGGCGATCCGGATCTTCTCCGGGGGCTCGGGCTCGAAGGTCCGGGGCGGCGGCGTCGTGGGCGAGGGCGAGGTCGTGGGGGTCTCGGCCGGGGAGGGGGAGCGCGTGGGGATGGCGCCCCCGCCGGCCTCGGGGAACGCCCGCGTGAGCACGGCCACGCCCCCCACGACGAGGGCCACGATGATCGCGAGCCTCAGCGCGCCGGTGCCCACGCCTCCCTCCCCGCCGCTCGGTCGGTCACGCGGGGCATCCTACCCCGCCCCGGGGTCCGCGCGTCCCAAGCCCGCCCGCGCCGGGCCCGCGTCCCAGGTCCGCCCGCGGCTTCGGTCCGCGGGGCGGCCGACCGGCCCCCGCCTCAGGCCCGGTGCCCGAGCCGGGCCGCCGTCCGGCGGCGTCGGCGCTCGTCGCGGAGACGGCGGAGCCGGCGGACCAGCATGGGGTCGTACCGGAGCGCCTCCGGCCGGTCGATGATCTCGGCCAGGAGCTGGTAGTAGCGGGCGGGGGAGATCCCCAGGCGCTCGCGGATGGCCCGCTCCTTGGGCACGCCCTCCCGCCACCATCCCCGTTCCAGGTCGAGGATGGCCCGCGAGCGGGGGTCGAGCTCCTGCTCCGGCGCCTGATCCACGGCCCCGAGGCTAGCAACCGGGGCCGACGGTGCAAGCACTCCCGGGGGGTCAGGTCGGGGTGAGAAGATGCCGATGCATGGAGGGATGACGGTGGGGACCGGGCAGGACCAGGAGCGTCTGCGCTCCCCGGGCCAGGGCGCGCTGCGTTCGCTGGCCGAGCTCGACATGCTCCACAGCCTGGCGGCCAAGCTGAACCGCCTGAACGACGTCCGCCAGATCGGCGAGGCCATCACCGGCGAGCTCCGGACCCTGATCGACTACCACAACTGCCGGGTCCACCTGCTCGACCGCGACGGGCAGACCCTCGTGCCGGTCGCGTTCCGCGGCGAGCTCACCGAGTACGAGGGCGAGACCTTCGAGGGGCTCATCACGAAGGTCGGGGCGGGGATGACCGGGCGGGTCGCGGCGACCGGCGAGTCCTTCTACGCGCCGAACGCCCGGGAGGTGCCCTGGGCCCTCCAGATCCCCGGGACCCCCGAGATCGACGAGTCGTTCCTCGCGGTCCCGATGCGCTACGGCGACCGGGTGATCGGCGTGATCTCCCTGTCGAAGCTCGGCGTCGACCGGTTCGACCGGGAGGACATGCGGGTCCTCGAGGTGCTCGCCTCGCACGCGGCGATCGCCTTCGAGAACGCCCGGCTCCTGCAGCGGGAGCGGGAGGCGGCGGAGACCTCGGCCGCGCTCCTCGCGCTCTCCCAGGCCCTGACCCGGGTCCACGAGCAGGAGGGGGTGCTGGCCGCGGCCCTGGAGGAGGTCCCGGGCATCGTCCCCGCGTCGGCGGTCGCGGCCTACGTGCGCGACCCCGCCTCCGGGGCGTTCCGCCCCGTGGCCCAGCGGGGGTTCCCGGCCGGGCGCCCGCTCCGGGAGGTCCCGGCGGCGGTCGCCACGCCCTTCCTCCACGCCCTGGACCGGCCCTTCGTGCTCCCCGCGGCGACGGTCGCCGGGGTACCCCAGGAGTTCGTGGCGCTCGAGGAGATCCGCGACGTCCTGGTCTGCCCGCTCCGCTGGGAGCCCGACGGCTTCGGCGCCATCGTGATCGTGGCCCCCTCCGAGGAGGGGTTCGACGACCGGGCCCTCCGCCTGGCCGGGGGGATCGCCGACATCACGTCGCTCGCGCTCGGGAACGCCCGGCGGTTCCACGAGCTGGAGCGGTTCCACGAGCTGGTGGAGACCCTGGACGCGGTGTTCTGGGAGGCGGACGCGGAGGGCCTCGGCTTCACGTTCCTCTCCGGCCGCGCCGCGGGCATCCTCGGCGGGCTCGGGCGGGACCCGGTGCGGGCCGGCGCGCGCTGGGGCGACCACGTCGCGCCCGACGACCGGGAGGAGGCGGTCGAGGCCTGCCGGGCGGCGGTCCGGGAGGGCCGCGACGCGAGCATCGAGTACCGGGTGCCGGGCCCGGCCGGGCAGACGCTCTGGGTCCGCGACCTGGTCCACGTCGTGGCCGACGCGGCCGGCCGGGCCCGACAGCTCCGCGGGCTGATGGTGGACATCACCGAGCGGAAGCGGGCCGAGCAGGCCCTCCGCCGCAGCGAGCGACAGTACTCCCGGGCGTTCCGCCGGGAGCGGGAGGCGGCCCAGCGCCTCCGGGCCCTGGACGAGATGAAGAACACGTTCCTCGAGGCCGTCTCCCACGACCTCCGGACGCCGCTCACCTCGATCCTCGGCTCGGCCCTCACGCTTGAGCAGAACGGGCGGGACCTCTCCTCCGAGGACGCCCTCGACCTGGTCCGGAGGATCGCCGCCAACGCGCGGAAGCTCGAGCGGCTGCTCGGGGACCTCCTGGACCTGGACCGGCTGCAGCGGGGCATCGTCGCGCCCCAGCGGCGCCCCACCGACCTCGCCGAGCTGGTCCGCCACGTGGTGGAGGAGGCCGAGGTGCTCCGCGACCGGGCGGTGGAGCTCGACCTCCGCGAGGCGCGGGCCGAGGTCGACCCGGCCAAGGTCGAGCGGATCGTCGAGAACCTCCTGGCCAACGCCGTCCGCCACACCCCGCCCGGGACCCGGATCTGGGTGGCGACCCGGCCCGTGCCCGGGGGCGCCGAGCTCGCCGTCGAGGACGAGGGCCCGGGGGTCCCCGCCGAGCTGCGGGACGCGGTGTTCGAACCCTTCCTCCAGGTGCCGGGGAAGGGGAACCACTCCCCGGGCGTCGGGATCGGCCTCTCGCTGGTCCGCCGGTTCGCCGAGCTCCACGGGGGGCGGGCCTGGGTCGAGGACCGCCCGGAGGGCGGCGCGTCGTTCCGGGTGTTCCTCCCGGGCCAGGGTTAGGCACCTCCGCGAGCTGTGAGGCTCGCCGAGGCTCCATCAGCACCGCGTTCGGAGCTCGAAGTGCTCCCTCCCGCCCGGCCGGTCCCACGGCAGGAGGATCGCGAGACCGAGGTCGCTCTCGCGGTGGGCTCGCCCTTCCGCCCGCCAGCCGAAGAGGTACGCGGACCAGGGGATCCCGACCGCAGCCGCGACCCGCTCGATCGCGCGGGAGAGGCGGCGATCCTCCGGAGAGCTCGGCCCCGCGTGCTCGATCATGCCGCCGCGACCTGGCGTCGCCGCTCCGGATCCATCCCGGCATCCACCGGCGGCCGGGATCCACTACCCGGCGCCGACGAGCGGCCCCGAGGGCTTCAGCAGACCGTCCACCAGGGCGCGGCGAGGACGTCGGGCGCGATCCACTCGAGCTGCGCGCCGGTGTGGAGCAGCAGGCCGGCCCGACAGACCTCCCCGTGGTCCGCCCGGAAGGCCCGCAGGCCGGCCGCGTCGGCGAGGCGGGGACGCGCGGTCGCCTTCACCTCGATCGGGAGGAGGCGACCCTCGACCTCGACGACGAGGTCCACTTCCTGGCCGGTGGCCGTCCTCCAGTGGAAGAGCTCCGCGCGCCCGTCCCTCGCATCTCGCCAGCACAGGAGGTCGAGCAGGACGAGGTTCTCGAGGTGCGGCCCCGTCGGCTCGTCCGACCCTGACAGGTGCAGCGCGAGTCCGACATCCCCCCAGTACAGCTTGGGCCGTCGGGCGAGGCGCTTCGTGCGACGGAGGCCGAACGCCGGGAGCCGGACGAGGAGGTAGGAGACCTCCAGCAGGTTGAGCCAGCGGTGCACGGTCGGTTGGGGGATCCCGAGCCTGCGGGCCAGCTCGGTCTGGTTGGCGACCTGGCCGAGCTGCAGGCAGACGGCGCGCATCAGCCGGCGGAAGTCGGGGAGCGCGGACACCGAGGAGAGGGCGAGCAGGTCCCGCTCCAGGTAGGTCCGGACGTAGCCGTCGAACCAGATGGCACGATCCGCCGGCGATCGGAGCCGGAGGGCGGGCACGGGGAACCCGCCCCGGCGCGCGAACGCCCGCCAATCCTCCGACGCGGCCGCTTGCTCCCGGAGCAGGCTGGGCCAGTCGCGCTCGTGGTTCCGGAGGAGCTCCTCCCACGGGCCGCAGCGCCCGAGGCCGCGCTGCTCGCGCCGGGTCATCGGCCAGAGCGTCAGGTAGCTGGCCCGCCCGGCGAGCGATTCGGAGACCCGGCGCATCAGCAAGAGGTTGGCGGAGCCGGTGAGCAGGAACCTGCCGGGTCGGCGACCGCGGTCGATCGCGCGCTTCACCGCGAGGAGCAGGTCGGGCGCCCGCTGCACCTCGTCGAGCGTGACCGGCGCATCGCCGCCCACCAGGGCATCGGGATCCCGCCGCGCGAGGTCCAGGGCGTCGAGGTCGTCCAGGGAGACGAAGCGGCGCTCGCCGGCCACGAGGCGTTGGGCGAGCGTGCTCTTCCCGGTCTGCCGGGCCCCGGTCAGCACGACCGCGGGCATCAC
>DATMBJ010000233.1:0-9477 GCA_035559315.1 Actinomycetota bacterium | reverse complement strand
GGGCCCTGGGGGGCGCCGCCCGCCCGGCCTGGTAGCCTTGCGTGCCTATGGCCGATCACCGCGAGGTCATCCACGAGCGGCTCTACCTCAAGGAGCCGAACACCGAGCGCCTGCGGAAGACGTCCGCCGGCAGGCTCCGGTCCCTCCTCTCCGACGGGTGGCGGGAGACCGACCGCTGGATGCGCGGCGAGTACATCGAGGTCCGGCTCGAGCGCACCGGGGTCGCGCCGCTCTCCGCCCGCCTGCCGAAGAAGGGGCCCGAGCCTCGCTTCGAGCGCCGTCGGGGGGAGCGCCCGGGCGGCGGTCCGGCCCGCGGGCCGCGCGGCCCCCGTCGCTGAGCGACACCCGGCCGAACATCCTCCGCCCGGACCCGCGTCGAGGGGGACGGATCGGGGGTAGACTGGCTTCCGTACCGGAACCCTTCCGACCGGAGGCCCCAGATGAGCGACGAGGCGAACCGCGGGCGGCCGGCCCACCGCGAGCCCAGGGCGCACGCCGCCGACCAGCCGTTCCGCTACCCCCTCGAGCGGGAGTACGTCGAGCCCGACTGGCGCCGCCTCCCGGGCTACCGGGACGTGACCCGCGAGCAGTGGGAGAGCGCCCAGTGGCAGCGGGCCCACACGGTGAAGAACCTGAAGGAGTTCAAGGAGGCCCTGGGGGACTTCCTCACCGACGACCTCCTCGAGGACATCGCCCGCGACCAGGCCGAGCGGGCCACGATGTCGATGCTGATCCCCCCGCAGATGATCAACACGATGAACGAGCGGGACCTCCGGAACGACCCGGTGCGCCGCTACATGGCCCCCGCGTTCTCCGAGCGCGACCCGGAGTGGCCGAGCCACCCGATGGCCTCCCGCGACTCCCTCCACGAGGCCGACATGTGGGCGGTGGAGGGCCTGACCCACCGCTACCCGACGAAGGTCCTCGCCGAGCTGATCTCCACCTGCCCGCAGTACTGCGGGCACTGCACCCGGATGGACCTCGTTGGGAACGACACCCCGCAGGTGCTCAAGTACCGCTTCGAGCTCAAGCAGCAGGAGCGGTGGGAGGCGATGCTCGACTACCTCCGCAGGACCCCGATGGTCCGCGACGTGGTGGTCTCCGGCGGCGACATGGCCAACGTGCCCATCCACCGCCTGGAGGACTTCGTGATGAAGCTCCTCGACATCGAGCACATCCGGGACATCCGCCTCGCGACCAAGGGGCTCATGGGGATCCCCCAGCACTTCCTCCAGGACGAGGTGAAGGCGGCCGCCGAGCGGATGGGCCGGCGGGCCAGGGAGCGCGGGGTCGACATCGCCGTCCACACCCACGTGAACGCGGCGCAGCAGGTCACCCCGCTCGTGGGGCGGGCGGCGGCGGTCTTCCTCGACGCCGGCTTCCGCGACGTGCGCAACCAGGGCGTGCTGCTCCGGGGGGTGAACACGACGCCCGAGCAGATCCTGGAGCTCTGCTTCATGCTCCTGGATCACGCGAAGATCATGCCCTACTACTTCTACGTCTGCGACATGATCCCCAACTCCGAGCACTGGCGGATCGCGGTGTGGCAGGCGCAGGAGCTCCAGCACGCGATCATGGGCTACCTCCCGGGCTTCGCCACGCCCCGGATCGTGGTGGACGTGCCGTTCGTGGGCAAGCGGTGGGCCCACCAGGCGGTCGAGTACGACCGGGTCCGCGGCATCTCGTACTGGACGAAGAACTACCGGACGGGGATCGAGTACGACGACCCCGAGGCGCTCACCCGCCGCTACCCCTACTACGACCCGATCCACAGCCTGCCCGAGGAGGGCGTGGCGTGGTGGCGGGAGCAGATCCGGCGGGGCGAGCTCCAGCCGGCCCCGGCCTGAGCCGCCCCGACTCGCACGCCGGGGCCGCGGTTCGCTCAGCTCGAGCACGGCGGGCCGCCCCGACGCGGGCTCAGCCCCGGACCACCTCCTCGAACAGCTCGTTCCAGGCCGTGAACTCCTCGCCGCTGAACGCCTTGTACTGATGGAGGTTGGCGGCCGTCGGATCGTCCGGCGGGAACAGCAGGGGGCTGTTCGCCAGCGTTTCGTAGTAGGCACGGTCGGCCCCCTTCAGCTCCTGGGCCTTCTGCAGCATGATCTCCCGGACTCCCTTCACGGGGGTCATGTAGAGGACCCAGTCCGTGACCATCGCGGCGATCTCCGGCCGGTAGTAGAAGTCCATGAACAGGTGGGCGTCGCGGGGGTGCTCCGCACCCACGGGGATCTCGAGCGGGGTCGCCCAGATCACCCCGCCCTCCTCCGGGACGACGAACTCCAGGTCCGGCGCACCGCCCAGGTACTTGTAGTAGAAGATGTCCCCCGACCAGGCCATCGAGGCCCACGTGTTCTTCGCGACGAGGTCGTCGACGTAGTCCTGCCCGTAATACTTGCGGACGATCCCGGCGTCCCGCTGCTCGATCAGCTTCTCCTTCGCGGCCTCCGCGTCGTCCAAGGTCGCGGTCTGCGGGTCGACCCCGAGCATCAGGAGCGTGAGGGTCATCGTGTCCACCATCTCGGTGAGCATCCCCACCCGCCCCTCGAGCCGGGGGTCCCAGAGGTCGGCGAAGGCGGTGATCTCCCCGCCCACGAGGTCCGGGTAGTACGCGATCCCGGTGACCCCGCCCTGCCACGGCACGCTGTGGGCGTTCCCCGGGTCGTACACGGGGTCGCGGAACGCCGGCAGGAGGTTCGCCTCGACCGTCGGGAGCAGCGACCAGTCGAGGGGGAGCAGCCAGCCCTGCTCGACCATGAGTCCGACCACCCAGTCCGAGAGCGCGATGATGTCCCAGCCGGTCGGCTGTCCGGCCTCCAGGAGCGCCGCGAGCTTGGCGAAGAACGCGTAGTTGTCGTTGATGATCTCCCGGTACTCGACGCGGATCCCCGTCTCCTTCTGGAACGCCTCCAGGCTGGGGCGCCGCCCACCCTTGGCCCGGTCGATGTACAGCGGCCACTGGGCCACCGAGAGCTCGCCCGCCACCGGGGGCAGCTCCGTGGCCGGGGGGGTGGGGCTCTCGGCGCCCGTGGGCGCGACCCCCGCCTCCCGCCCACGGCACGCGGCCAGGAGCGCCGCCACCCCCAGGCCCAGGCTCCCCCGGCCGGCCCCCCGGAGCAGGTCCCGGCGCGAGATCCGCCGTCCGAGCGCTCGCCTCCATGCCTCGTCCATGCCCGTTCCCCCCCGCCGTACCGGTGCTGCGCTCGTCATGGTGAGTCTTGACCAAGCGCTTGGTCAAGTATCGCCGGGGTGGTACCGTCCCCCCCGTGACCCGCCTCCTCACGGTACTGGCGGCGCAGGTGCGACCGGTGGCCTTCGACCCGGAGGCCACCCTCGCGCGGTTCGAGAAGCACGTGCGGACGGCCGTGCACGTCTTCCCCGACGTGGATCTGCTCGTGTTCCCCGAGCTCTACCTCACCGGCGAGGACCCCTTCACCACGGGGCCGGCCGACTTCCCGGAGCGCGTGGCGGTGGAGGTCCCCGGGCCGTTCACCGAGCGGGTAGGGAAGGTGGCCGCGCGGGCGGAGCGTTGGGTGGTGGCCGGGTCCGTCTTCGAGCAGGCCGACGGCCGCGTGTACAACACCGCCCTGGCCTTCTCCCCCGCCGGCGACCTGGTCGCCACCTACCGCAAGCTCTTCCCGTGGCGCCCGTTCGAGACGTCCGAGCCGGGCGACCGGCCGGCCACCGTCTTCGAGATCCCGGGGCGGGCCCGGGTAGGGCTGATGATCTGCTACGACGGCTGGTTCCCGGAGGTGGCCCGGGGCCTCGCGCTCTCGGGTGCCGAGCTGATCGTCCACCCCACGCTCACCACGACCCCGGACCGGGAGCAGGAGCTCGTGCTGGCCCGGGCCAACGCCATCGCCAACCAGCTCTACGTGGTGAACGTGAACGCGGCCACGACCGTGGGGGGCGGCCGGAGCATCGCCGTGGACCCGGAGGGGCGTCCGCTGTTCGAGCTGGGCCAGGGAGAGGAGCTCGCGATCGAACTCATCGACCTGGACCGGGTGGAGGCGGTCCGCACGGGCGGCACGCGGGGCGTGACCCGCGTGTTCGAGCATCTCCGGCGGGCCCCCCGGGCGGCCTTCGAGCCCTACCGGCGCTTCCTCGATGACCCCCGCTGACGGCGCCGGCCGGGGGGGCGGGCCCCCACGAGCCGCTCGAACAGCCGGGTCAGCATCCGCTCCGTGGGAAGGGCAGGGTCGAACGACTGCTGCTGGACCAGCCCGTCAGCGGCGGAGGCGAAGGCCTCCCCGAGCAGGTCGGCGTCGAACCCGTCTAACCCGAGCTCCTCCCGCAGCTCCCGGAACAGCTGGACGAAGGGCATCCGCCACCGCCGGTACTCCGCGGCGATCCGGCGGCGGACCACGTCGTCCGCGAGGGCCTGGGAGTACAGGGCGAAATGCACCCGCAGGACGTCGGTGGTCGCGGGCTCGGCCATCCAGGCGATGACCGCGCGCATCCGTTCCTCGGCCGTGCCGGGCCCGTCCACGAGCTCCTCGAGGGGCTCGATCCAGTCCCGGCGGGCGTGCACCACGAGGGCCAGGATCAGGTCCCGCTTGTCCTTGAAGTGGTAGTGCACCATCCCGTGGGAGATCCCGGCGAGCTCGGCCACCCGGCGCGTCGTGAACCGCTCGAGCCCCTCGGCCGCGAGCACTTGGCGGGCCGCGGCCAGGATCCGCTCCCGGGTCGCGACGCCCTGCGGGCTCCTGACCGCGCCTCGCGGGTCCCTGGCCCCGCCCTCCGACCGCGCCCGCGCGCTCCGCCGCCCGTCCCCCGTCACGCCGCACAGGATGCGGCATCGGCGCCCGCGCGGGCTACCCCGGGTTCGTGTAGTACGGGCAGTCCTGCCGGTAGGGGAGGATCAGCTTCTTCAGCCGCGGCGGCCGCGAGAAGTCGAACGCGCCGGAGAGCGGGTCGGCCCGGGCGTCCCGCTCGGTCATCGGCTCGAGCCCGAAGAGGTGCTCGATGAACGCGAGGACCGAGGAGAACTCGTACACGGTGTGGTCGATGTAGCCCCCGTCGGGGTTGTCGCCCCGGCGGGTCCACGGGGAGATGATCAGGGCCGGCGTCCGGGGCCCGAGGCCCATGATGTCGTAGTGGGGCGGCGGGACGTGGTCGTAGAACCCCCCGAAGTCGTCCCACACGATGATCAGCGCGGTGGTCGGCCAGAACTCGCTCCGCATGAGCGCGTTCACCTGTTGCACGGTCCAGTTCTCCCCGGCGCACACGCTCTGGCCGCCCCCCGGGTGCTCGTTCAGGCCCTCCGGCGGCACCAGCCACGAGACCTGAGGGAGCCTTCCCTTCCGCAGGTCCTCGATGAAGTTCTCGGGCGGCTGGACCTTCCGCCACATCGGCCCGAAGCGGATGTGGCGGATCGCCTGGAGCCCGTTCATCCACTGGTCCTCGTTCGCGTAGTACTTCCAGCTGATCCCGGCCTCCTCGAGCTGGTCGGGCAGGACCGGGATGTCGAAGCAGGTCCGGATGGTCTCCCAGTAGCGGGCGATCCGGATGAGCTGGTCGGGGATGTCGGCCGTGATCCGCTCCTCCAGGCGCATGATCAGCCGGAGCTCGCGCCGGGTGAGGTCGTCGCGGAACCTCTTCGTGTACTCGCGGGGGTCGTCGCAGTAGTTCCCCTCGGTGTCCACGTTCGTCTTGTTGTCGACGACGAGGTTCGACTGGGCGGCCACGGTGTAGAGGTGCTCGGGGAAGGTCGGGCCGTACATCGAGGTGAAGAACATGTCCGCGAGGACGAACCGGTCGGCGTAGGCCCAGTAGGCGGGGATCGAGCGGCGGGTGTGCTGGACGTAGCCGGAGAGGTCCCGCCCCTGGCCGATGATGTTGAAGCCGTTCATCTTCCCGCCGTTGATCGCGTAGAGCCCCGACGCGAACCCGTGGGTGATGTCGTGGGGCTGGACGTCGGGGGCCGGTCTCAGCGGCACCACCGGTCCGTCCACGCAACCGGCGTCGGTGCAGCGGAGCGTGCCCCCCTCGGTGGCGCCGATCGCGCCGGGGTACCGCCCGAAGTAGTGATCGAACGTCCGGTTCTCCTTGATCATGAACACGACGTGCTCGATCGGGATCTCCTCCGGCGGCGGGAGCCCGGTGGGCTCCGCCGTCGGCCCGGGCGTCGGGGTCCCGGCCGGGCCGACCCCGGTCCGGCCCCCGCGCGCCTCGGGCGCCCCGACCCCCTGCGGCCACACCTGCCACACGATCAGCGCGCCGAGCGCCGCGAGGAACGCGACGAACCCCGGTCGGCGGCCCCCCTCGGACGGGGCCCCGCGGCGCCTGGACGGGGTCCCGGGGCTGCGCTGCACGGGGCGGCAGTCTATCCGCGGAGCGACCGCAGGAGGGCGGCGAGCGAGCGGTCCGCGGCCGGGTCCCGCCCCGCCAGGTTCCGCAGGGCCCACGGGTCGCGGCGGAGGTCGTAGCGCTCGCGCTCGCCGGTGGCGTACTCCACGTAGAGGGAGGAGGGCGTCCGGACCGCCCACCAGGCGGGGATCGTCGGGTCCCCCGCCCACTCGAGGAGCACGCCGGGCCGGGGCGGAGCCGGACGGCCCTCGAGCGCCGGGAGCAGGCTCCGCCCGTCCGCCCCGGGGAGGGGGACGCCGGCCAGCTCGGCGACGGTGGGCGCCACGTCGACCACGGAGGCCAGGTCGGGCCGGGCGCCCGGCCGGGCCCCCGGCAGCCGCACGAGGAAGGGGATCCGGGCGCACTCGTCGTAGGGGCACCCCTTCCCCACCCACCGGTGCTCGCCGAAGGCCGCGCCGTTGTCGGTGAGGACGAAGATCGCGGTCCGCTCCAGGTCCCCGCGCGCCCGCAGCGCCTCGACGATGGCCCGGACCGCCTCGTCCACCGCGAGGAGCGCCTCGGCCGCGTCCCGGCGGACGGCGCGGAGGCCCCCGGGGTCGGGGAGGCGCGGGAGGGCCCGGACCCATCCCGGCCCGTCCCCCACGTCGGCCAGGTCGAACGACGGCGGGTCGGGGAAGTCGGCGGCGAGGAACGTCCCCTCGTGGCGCGGGGCCGGCATCCAGGGCGCGTGGGGGGCGGTGGGGGCGAACACGAGGAGGAACGGGCGGTCCCGGGGCGCCTCGCGGACGAACCGGACCGCCCGGGAGGCGAGGACGTCGGTGAGGTAGTCCCCGGGGGAGGAACCGTGGCGGACGGCGAGGCCGTCCTCGATCAGGACGTGGTCGAGGTAGACCGTGGCCCCGCTCCCCTGCCACTTCGCGGTCCACCGGTCCCAGCCCGGGGGGACGTACGGGCCGCGCCCGAACGGGTAGCCGTTCAGGTACTTGCCGACGTAGCCCGTGTGGTAGCCGGCGTCGCGCAGCCGCACCGCGATCGTGTCCCGCTCGTCCAGGCGCGCCCCGTCCCGGTTCGTCAAGACCCCCGTGCGGTGCGCGTACCGGCCGGTGAGGAGCGAGGCGCGGGAGGGGCAGCAGAGCGGCACGTTCACGAAGGCCAGCGGGAACCGTACCCAGTGGTCGGCGGGGTCCTCGAGCCGGGCCTGGAGCCAGGGCATCGGGGGCGGGTCGTGGGGGATCGTCCACCAGGGCTGGTCGTCGGTGAGCACGATCACCACGTTCGGCCGGGGATCGCGGGCCGGGGAGGAACCCTCCGCCGCCCGCCCGGCCGCCGCCAGGAGCCCGGAGGCGGCGAGGAGCGCCGCGGCCCGGCGGGCGCGGCTCACCGGTCGAGCCAGCCCCCGTCGCGCCCGTTGCGGGCGGCGACCAGGCCCGCGGCGATCGCCAGCGCGATCTCCGGCGCCGACCGGCCGCCGAGGTCCAGCCCGACCGGCGTCCGGACCCGCGCCAGGTCGTCCTCGCCGAACCCCATCGCCCGGAGCTCCTCCAGGTGGCGGCCCACGTGCCGGCGGCTCCCCATCACGCCCACGAACCGCGCCCCCGCGCGGAGGGCCGCCGCCACGGCCTCCGCGACCCCGGGCGCCTCGTGGTCGGTGAGGACGACCTCGTCCTCGGGCCCCGGGCCGACCTCCTCGATCGAGGCCGCGACCCCGCCCGGGGCCGCCCGGTCCTCGGCGGTCACCCGTTCCGCGCGAGGCTCGACGAGCACGGTCTCCGAGCCCAGCCGGGCGAGGAGGGCGCGGAGCTCCCGGGCCACGTCGGTCGCGGAGACCACCACGAGCCGGGGCGGCGGGCGGTGGGGTTCGAAGTACACCTCCACCTCGCCCAGGGGATGGTGGAGCGTGTCGGTCCGCGGCTCCCCCGACCGGTCCACCTCCACGGCGATGGCCGCGGCGGCCTCGTCGAACTCGGCGCAGCCGAGGGTGCCGTGGACCTCCCCACCGGGGACGATCCGCATCGAGGCCCCCACGCGGCAGGGGGGTGCGCCCTGGACGATCTTGACCGCCTTGGCCTCGACCCAGGGGCGGCGGACCGCCCCCGCCGCGGGTGCCGGCGCGTGCGGGGCGGGTGCCGACGCGCGCGGGGGGGCGTGGGCGTGGACCTCGGCGTGGGTCCCCCCGGGTTCCCCCACGCTCGCCCCGTGGCCCGTGGGGTGCGCGCCGGTCCGCCCCGCGAGGAGCTCGACGGCGTGCCCGAGGGCCGGGAGCACCGCCTCCAGTCCCTCCCGGACGCCCCGCGGGCTCCCCGGGAGGTTCACGATCAGGGTGCGGCCGCGGGCCCCCGCCAGGCCCCGCGAGAGCGCGGCCATCGGCGTCCGCTCCAGGCCCGCCCGCCGCATCGCCTCGGCGAGCCCCGGGGCCTCGCGGTCCAGGACGTCGCGGGTGGCCTCGGGCGTGACGTCCCGGGGGCCGAGCCCGGTCCCCCCCGTCGTCACGACCAGCTCGACCCCGTCGTCGGCCAGCGACCGGAGCAGCGCGGCGATCTCCTCCCGCTCGTCGGGCACGACCGCCCGCCGCACGACCGCGAACCCGGCGTCCTCGAGCATCCGCTCCGCCACGTCGCCGGACTCGTCCCGGCGCGTCCCGGCGTGGACCCCATCGGAGACGGTGACGACGGCGGCGCGGGGCGTCTCGGCCTCCACGCCTTCATCCTGCCACAGGTCGCGCCCGGTCCCTCCCCCGGGGACCCGCCGCCCGAGCCCGCGCCTCCACCCGCTCCGCCGCCCGCGCGAGCGAGCGCCACCCCTCGTCGCCCAGCAGGCGCCGCAGGCGCCGTTCGGCCTCGACCGCCCCCGGGGTCGCCGCCCCGAGCACGCGCCGGCCCTCCGGGGTGAGCGCCGCGCGCACGATCCTGCGATCCTGCTCGGCGCGGACCCGACGGATCAGGCCCTCCCGCTCGAGCCGGGCTGCGAGCTCGGTCACGTCGGGCGCCGACCGTCCCATGCGGCGTCCGAGCTCCCGGAGCGGCAGCCCCTCGGGGGGCGCCGCGGCCAGCTCGGCCAGGAGCCGGTACTTGGCGGGGGAGAGGCCCACGGGGGCCAGGGCCCGCGCCAGCGCCTCCTCCGCCCGCTCGCCCAGCCGGAGCAGGTCCCAGAGGAGCCCCGGCGCCGCGCCCG
>DATMBJ010000232.1:0-26036 GCA_035559315.1 Actinomycetota bacterium | reverse complement strand
GCCTCGACCGCCGGCCGCGCGCTCCTCGCCGCGCACCTGCGGCCCACGGCGCGGGTGCGGGAGGCGGGCGCGCTCGCGGGCGCCGGGGCGACGGCGATGATCGACGTCTCCGACGGGCTCGCCCTCGACCTCTGGCGCCTCTGCCGGGCGAGCGGGGTGGGTGCGCGGATCTCCCTCCCCGACGTCCCGGTGGCGCCGGCGTTGGTCGAGCTGGCCGGGGTGCTCGGGGTGGACCCCTTGGAGCTCGCGCTCGGCGGGGGGGAGGACTACGAGCTCCTCGCGACGCTGCCCCCGGAGGCCGTGGCCGCGGCCCGGGCCGAGCTCGCGGACGCCTTCGGTGTGTCGCTCTCCGAGATCGGGGGCATCATCGAAGGTGAGGGCTGCACGGCGGTGGACGCCGAGGGCCGGGAACGGGCCCTGGAGCCCAAGGGCTGGGACCACTTCGCGGGGGGGTGACGGAGGTGACCGGGACGCGGGCGGCGCCGCCCAGGCCGCGGGCGCTCACGATCGCCGGCTCGGACTCGGGCGGCGGCGCGGGGATCCAGGCCGACCTCAAGACGTTCAGCGCGCTCGGGGTGTTCGGGACGACCGCCATCACCGCGGTCACGGTCCAGAACACGAAGGGGGTCTCGGGCTACGAGGAGCTCTCGCCCTCGACCGTCGCGGACCAGATCCGGGCCGTGGCCACCGACATCGGGGTGGACGCGGCGAAGACCGGGATGCTCGCCTCGGCGGCGATCATCGAGGCCGCCGCCGAGGCCATCCGGGAGACCGGGATCCCGAACCTCGTCGTCGACCCGGTGTTCGTCTCCAAGCACGGGCACCCGCTGCTCGCGGAGGACGCCGTGGAGGCGCTCCGGGCCGAGATCCTCCCGCTCGCCACGCTCGTCACCCCCAACCTCCACGAGGCGGGCGGGCTCGCGGGGTTCCGCGTGGACTCCCGGGACCTGATGGAGGACGCCGCCGAGGCGATCCTCGCCATGGGGCCCGGAGCGGTGCTCGTGAAGGGCGGCCACCTGGAGGGGGGCAGGGCCGACGACCTGCTGTTCGATGGGGAGCGGATGACCTGGCTGGAGGGGGAGCGGATCGACACCCCCCACACGCACGGGACGGGCTGCGTGCTCTCGGCGGCCATCGCCGCCTACCTGGCGCGGGGGGAGCCGCTCGTCGAAGCCGTCCGCCGGGGGAAGGCCTTCGTGACCGAGGCGATCCGGCACGCGCTCGCGCTGGGGGAGGGGATCGGCCCCGTCGATCCCCTCTGGACCGTGACGTGGGAAGGGCCCTCGGGCTAGGCCGGCCGCTCAGCCCCCCGCCGGGACGCCCGCCCGGCGGCGCGTGAGGTCGAGCGCTTTCAGGGCGATCAGCAGGCGCGCTCTGATCTCCATCTCGTCGAGGTCGCAGGCCAGGAGCCGGGAGATCCGTTCCAGGCGGTGGTAGAGGGAGCGCCGTTCCACGTGGAGCGCCCGGGCGGTCCTCGACTTGTTCGCCCCGTGCTCCAGGTAGGCGCGGAGCGTGGGGAGCAGCGGCGAGGAGCTGCGGGCGTCGTGCGCGAGGAGCGGGCCCAGCTCCGCCTCGACGAAACGGGACAGCTCCGCCTGATCCTCCAGACGGAGGAGGATGCGGTGCAGGCCCATGTCGTCGAAGTGGTAGACGTCCCGGGAGAGGACGGTGGCTTTCCCATAGGCCACCGCCTGACGGGCTTCCTCGAACGCGTGGCTGAGGGCCTCGACGGTGTGCACCGGGCTGCTCGCCCCCACCGTCGCGGTGAGCCCGTCCAGGGCCTTCGGCAGGCGCTCGGCCAGGCGCTCCCCGACCCGATCGACGGTCCTGCGGGCGTCGAGGTGGGGCGGGGCGCCGATCACGGCGAGCACCTCGTCGCTCTGCACCGCCGAGATCGCGACGCCGCCGGCCTCGGCGATCGCCTGCCGCGTCTCGGCGAGCAGCGTCATCTTCAGCCGGTGCACCTCGCGTTCCCCGAGCTCGCGCTCCTGCACGTGAGCGGCGAAACGGTCGAGGTCGATCACGATGGCGACCATGGTCGTCCCCTGCAGGTCGGCCCCGAGGGCACGGGCCCGTCGGTGGACCTCCTCGGCCGAGGAGAAACTCCCCTCGATCAGGTCTGAGATCAGTTCGCCCTTCGCGTGGTTCGCGATGTGCAGGGCGTCCCGTCCCGCCAAGAGCACCAGGCCGATCGCCGCTGCCGCGCGGTCCAGCGCCACGCGGTCGATCTCGTCGAAGGGGGAGTCGGTGAGCAGGATGTGCAGCCGTCCCCAGAGCTCGTCGCGGAGGGGGATCGGCACCCAGGCGCACGGCGGGCTGCCCTCCTGGAGGCTCGGCGTGAGCATCGCGGCTGGCGTATGGCCCGTCCGCGAGTGCAACTCCCACGCTTCGAGCACTTCGTTCACCGAGCCAGCGTAGGTGGAGAACTCCACCACCTGGTGCGCGGCGTCCTCCAGGATCACCGGGTTCTGGACGATGCTCGACAGGCTATGCACGATGCGGGGGATCCCCGCGCCCCGCAGCACGAGGCCGATGAAGTCCCTGCCGATCCGCTCGGCCTTCCGGAGCAGCGCGTACTGGTGGTTGATGATCGCCGCGTGGACCTGCTCGGTCACCTCCACGTAGGGCGTCTCCTCGTGGAGGACGATGAGCGGCAGGTCGCGCCGGTCGGCCTCGGTCGCCATCGCTGGCGGCGCCTCCTGGAACGTCCGCCCCAGCTCCAGGACGACGCCCACGACGCCTGCCTCGGCGAGCTCGGCGATGTAGCGTCGCTGGACCGCGGGATCGGGCCCGATGCCCAGGCCCGTGGTGAGCAGCAGCTCGCCGCCCTTGAGGAGGTAGGCGATGTCCGCGACCTCCGCGATGTGCACCCAGCGGACCGGGCGGTGGAGCCCCCCGGCGCCCGCCACCACCTCCGGCCGCCCTCGGCGGAGGACCTCGAGCTGCAGGACATCAGCGACCGATAGGGCCATCGCGGACGGCACATCTTATGTCCTGACGGGCCGCGATGTGTCACAGGTTGTTCCCTTCCCTCCGTCCGGCCCAGCCTCCTAGGATGGAACCGTCCGGCGCATCGCCGGGCAGCGGAGGAGCGGGTCGATGCCACGGGGAGGGGCGGGAGCCCTGGGCTGCTGATGCGGATCGGGGTGCCGGCGGAGCGGAAGGCGGGCGAGCGGCGCGTGGCGCTCCTGCCGGACGCGGTGGCCAGGCTCGTCGGCGAGGGCCACCACGTGGTGGTGGAGGCCGGCGCCGGGGAGGGCGCGGGCGTCGGCGACGAGGACTACCGGGCCGCCGGCGCCTCGGTCGGGGGTCGGGACGAGGCGTTCGGCGCGGTGGACCTGGTCTGCAAGGTGAAGGAGCCGCTCCCGGACGAGCGCCGGCTCCTCGGTCCCGACCAGGTCCTGTTCAGCTACCTCCACCTCGCCGCCGACCCCGACCTGACCCGTGATCTCCTCGCCGCCGGGACCACGGCGATCGCCTTCGAAACCGTACGTGGACCGGGCGGGAGCCTTCCCCTGCTCCATCCCATGAGCGAGATCGCCGGCCGCCTCGCGGTCCTCATGGGGGCCGAGGACCTGATGCGGCGCACGGGCCGGCTCCTCGGGGGGGTGATCGGGGTGCCCCCGGCGAAGGTGGTGGTCGTCGGCGCCGGGGTCGTCGGGGTCGCGGCGGCGGAATGGGCCGCGGCCATGGGGGCGCGGGTCGTCCTGGTCGACGTGGCCCGATCCCAGCTCTCGTCCGCCCGCTGCGTCTTGGGGCCTGGTGTGGAGACGGTCCTGTCCACGCCGCCGCTGGTCGAGGACGCCCTACGGGGCGCCTCGCTCGTCATCGGGGCGGCTCTCGTCCCCGGCGAGCAGGCCCCGAAGGTGATCCGCCGCGACCACCTGGGCCTCATGGCGCCGGGAGGCGTGGTCGTGGACGTCGCGATCGACCAAGGGGGCTGCGTGGAGACGGCCCGCCCCACCACCCACCTCGAGCCCACCTACGAGGTGGACGGCATCCTCCACCGGTGCGTGACCAACCTGCCGGGCGCGGCGCCGGGCACGGCGTCGATCGCCCTCTCAGCCGCCGTCCTTCCGTACGTGTCGGCCATCGCCCGGTGGGGGGTTCCGCAGGCGCTCGTCGAGGACCCGGGTCTGGCGGCCGGGGTGAACGTCTGGGGGGGACGCCTCGTCGAGCGGGCCGTCGGGCGGGCCCATGGCATCCCCACCGAGGACCTCATGAAGCTCCTCCAAGCGCAGGAGACGGGCGCGAGGACGGGTGGATGATGGCCGACACCGCCGGCCGCGCAGATGCGCGCCCCTGGTGGCGCAGGGTCGGCCTGTTCTGCGCCGTCGTCCTCGTGCTGGCCGGGGCCTGGGAGGGGTACCGAGCGGTGGGCGAGAGCCTCCGGCTGTCCTTCCCCTTCCCGGTGAACAGCCGAACCATGCCGCACATCAGCGAGATCCTCGCGCAGTTCGGCAAGCCGTCCCGCAGGAACGGGCCGCTCCTCGCCGTCGTGCTCCTGCGGGCGGCGGCGAACACCGGCCAGAAGGCAGCGCTGGGCTTCCTCCTCGGCGCGTCCAGCGGGTTCCTCCTCGGCATCGCCGTGGCGCACTCGAGGCTCCTCGAGCGCGGGTTCCTCCCCTACCTGGTGGCCTCCCAGACCGTGCCCATCCTCGCCATCGCCCCCATGGTCGTCGTCTGGCTGGGGGCCGGCCTCCTCTCGGTGGCCATCATCGCCGCCTACCTCACGTTCTTCCCGGTCACCGTGAACACCCTCCGCGGGCTGCGATCGGCCGACCCCCGGGCCCTCGAGCTGATGCGCTCCTACGCCGCGAGCCCCTGGCAGGTCCTGTGGAGGCTGCGGGTGCCCGCGTCCATGCCGTACGTCTTCACCGCCCTGCGGGTGGCGGCCCCGGCGAGCGTCGTGGGCGCCATCATCGGGGAGCTGCCGTCGTCGATCCAGGGCGGCCTGGCCGGGGCCATCCTCAACTACAACCAGTACTACGTGACCTCGCCGGCCTCGCTGTGGGCGACGAACCTCGTCGCCGCCCTCCTCGGGATCGGCTTCTACGCGGTCGTCGCCCTGGCCGAGCGGTTCGTCGTCCACCGGGCTCCGGAGCACGTGGCGTGAACGACGAGACGCGTCTCGCGGGGCCGCCGGCCGTCTCCCTCCGGGCGATCTCCAAACGGTACGAGGGCCGGGGCCGGGAGGCGGTGACCGCCTTGGCTGCCATCGACCTCGACGTGTACCCGGGGGAGTTCGTCTCGCTCATCGGCCCCTCGGGGTGCGGGAAGTCCACCCTCCTCCGGATCATCGGGGATCTCGTGCCGCCCAGCGACGGCGAGGTCCTGGTCAACGGCAAGACGGCCCACCAGGCCCGCCTGGACCGGGACTACGGGATCGTGTTCCAAGATCCCGTCCTCTACGACTGGCGGACCGTGGCGAAGAACATCGCGCTGCCCCTGGAGATGCTCGGCTGGGACAGGCAGCGGCGGGCCCGGCGGGTGGCGGAGATGCTGGAGCTGGTGGAGCTCACCGGGTTCGAGGACCACCACCCGTGGCAGCTATCGGGAGGGATGCAGCAGCGGGTGTCCATCGCTCGCGCCCTCTCCTTCGAGCCCGCCCTGCTCCTCATGGATGAGCCCTTCGGGGCGCTCGACGAGATGACCCGGGAGCGGCTGAACCTCGAGCTCCTGCGGATCTGGGAGCGGACCGGGGCCACGATCGTCTTCGTCACCCACAGCATCCCGGAGGCCGTCTTCCTGTCCACCCGGGTGGTCGTCATGTCGCGGCGTCCGGGCAGGATCCTCGGCGTCGTCGAGGTCGATCTGCCCCGTCCCCGGGGGGTGGACACCCGGGAGGACCAGCGGTTCTTCGAGCTGGTCACGGTGGTCCGCGAGCTCCTTCGGCGAGGCGGCGTCGAGCCCGTCTCCGGGGAGGGGGCCGCCGCGGAGATCCTCGTCGCGGAGGAAGAACGATGAGACCCATCAGCGCGTCCCGCGAGGGGGCTCCCGCGGCGCGCGCGGGGCATCGGCTCCGGGAGTGGGCTCCCGCGGCCGTCCTCTTCATCTCCGGCATCGTCGCCTGGGAGGGACTGGTCACCGCGCTGGACATCCAGCGCTTCCTCCTGCCCAAGCCCACGGAGATCGTTGCCGCCCTCCGCGGTCAGTGGCGGTTCCTGTGGGGCGCGGGCCTGTACACCTTCGGCGAGGCCGTCGCGGGCTTCGGCGCGGGGAGCCTGGCGGGGGTCATCACGGCCATCGTCCTCGCGCGCTGGCGGCGCCTCGGGGGCGCGCTCCTCCCGTACGCCGTGGCCGCCAACGCCGTCCCGATCATCGCGTTCGCTCCCATCTTCAACAACTGGTTCGGCCTCATCAGCCCGGTCTCGAAGATCGCGATCGCCGCCGTGCTCGTCTACTTCCCGGTCATGGCGAACGTCCTGCGCGGGCTCACCTCGGTCCACCCGTCCTCGATCGAGCTGATGCGGTCCTACGCCGCCGGGGAGGTGGCGACCTTCCGCCGGGTGAGGATCCCCAACTCCCTGCCGTTCCTGTTCTCCGGGCTCAAGGTGGCGAGCGTCCTCGCCATGATCGGGGCCGTGGTGTCCCAGTACTTCGGGGGCCTCCGGACGACGTCCCTGGGGCTGTTCATCAAGGAGCGGGCGGCCCTCGCCTTCTTCGCCGACGCGTGGGCCGCGATCGTCGTCGCGAGCGTCCTCGGGGTCGCCTTCTACCTCTCCATCGTCGCCGTCGAGCGGGCGGCGCTCCGGTGGCACCCGTCGATCCGCGGCGGGGTCGCTGGCTGAAGGGGGTGAGCCGGAGGCTGGCTGAAGGGGGGTGAGCCGGAGGGAGGATCTGCGCGGAAGGTGCGGTCGGGTCGCGACGGAGGGAGACGTCGATGCGTAGGAAGCGGTTGTTCGCGTTGGGAGCGGTTCTCGGGATCGTGGCCGCCGCCTGCGGCGGCGGGGGCGGCGCCGCCGAGGGACCGGCCGGGGCCGCGCTCGACCAGGTGACGGTCCAGCTGAAATGGGTGACCCAGGCCCAGTTCGCCGGGTACTACGCCGCCCTTGACCAGGGCTTCTACGAAGACGAAGGGCTCGACGTCACGATCCTGCCGGGCGGGCCGGACATCACGCCGGCGCAGGTCGTGGCCGGCGGTCAGGCGGAGTTCGGCCTCGACTGGCTCCCGAGCCTCCTCGCCCAGCGGGACCAGGGGGTGGACCTGGTGAACATCGCCCAGGTCTTCACCCGTCCGGGGATCACGGAGATCACGTGGAAGGACTCCGGCATCGAATCGTTCGAGGAGATGCAGGGCAAGCGGGTCGGCGTCTGGTGCTGCGGGAACCAGTACCCAGTCTTCGCCGCCCTGGTGAAGGCGGGTATCGACCCCGAGGACCCCTCCCAGGTCCAGATCGTGGATCAGCCCTTCGACATGAACCTCTTCCTCAACCGGGAGGTGGACGCCGCCTCGGCCATGACCTACAACGAGCTCGCCCAGGTCCTCGAGGTGGTGGGCGAGAACGGCGAGTTCCCCGTGTACACCCTGGACGACCTGAACGTGATCAAGCTGTCGGACGTCGGCACCGGGACCCTGGAGGACCTCATCTTCGTCCGGGGGGACTGGATCGCCGACCCCGCCAACCAGGACATCGCCCGCCGGTTCCTCAAGGCCACCTTCAAGGGCTGGATCTTCTGCCGCGACAACTTCGAAGAGTGCCTCGACATCGTCCTCGCCAACGGCCCCACCCTCGGGGAGGGCCATCAGCGCTGGCAGCTCAACGAGATCAACGCCCTGATCTGGCCGAACGAGCTGGGGATCGGCATCATGGACCCCGAGCAGTTCCAGGTCACCGCGGACATCTCCCTCCGGTACGGGGTGATCGGGAACCCGGCGAGCACGGACGCCTACCGGACCGACCTGGCCCAGGCGGCGGTGGACGAGCTGAAGGCGGAAGGACTCGACGTCCTCGGCACCGGCTACGAGAAGCTCGAGGTCGAGGTGACCCCGGGAGGCGAGTGAAAGGGGGCCGGGCCATGGCGGAACTGTCCTTCGGCATCTCGTTCGCCCCGGATCCGCCGCCGTCCCGCTGGGTCGACCTCGCGCGGCGGGCGGAGGACGCCGGATTCGACTACGTCTGGATGTGGGACTCCCACGTCCTCTGGCAGGAGGTCTACCCGATCTTCACGCTCATGGCGGTGAACACACGCCGGGTGAAGATGGGACCGTGCGTGACGAACCCGGCGACCCGCGACCCCACGGTGACGGCGAGCGTCCTCGCGACGCTGGACGACCTGTCCGGCGGCCGGATGGTGCTCGGCATGGGCCGGGGCGACAGCGCGCGGCGGGTGATCGGTCAGCGGCCGGTCCCGGTGGAGCGGATCGAGTGGGCCTCCCGGGTGATCCGGGACCTCGTGGCCGGCAAGGAGGTCGACTACGACGGGACGCCGGTCCAGATCAAGTGGGCCCGCTGGCCGCTGGAGGTCTGGATCGCGGCCTACGGCCCGAAGGCCCTCCGCGCCTGCGGGCGGGTGGCCGACGGGCTCATCATGCAGCTGGCGGATCCCTTCGTCATCGAGTGGTCCCTCCGATACGTGCGGGAGGGAGCCGAGGAGGCGGGGCGGCGGTTCGAGGACATCCGGGTCATGAGCGCCGCCCCCACCTTCGTCACCGACGACCTCGCCGCCGCCCGGGAACAGGTACGATGGTTCCCGGCCCTCGTGTCCAACCACGTCGTGGACCTGGTGAAGCGGTACAGCGCCGAGGAGCTGCCGAAGGAGCTCACCGACTACATCAAGGCCAGGGAAGGCTACGACTACCACGAGCACGCGCGGCGCGGGGCGGCGCACGCGGCCTTCGTCCCCGACGACATCGTGGACCGGTTCTGCGTGATCGGAACCGTCGAACAGGTGAAGGAGAAGCTGGCGCACCTCGCCTCGCTCGGCGTGCACCAGTTCAACATCTACTCGATGGTGGAGGGACCGGAGCGCATCATCGATCTCTACGGGAGCGAGATCATCCCGGCCTTCACGTGAGGGCCGGGGTGGCGGGACGCTGAGAGGGGGTGGCGGCATGGCCACGGTACGCGCGGCGGTCATCCAGGCCAGCGCGAACATGCCCAAGGAGGAGGCCGTCGACAAGCACGTGGAGCTGATCGCGAAGGCGGCCGCCGAGGGCGCCCAGGTGACGTGTCTGCAGGAGATCTTCCACGGGCCCTACTTCCCGGCCGAGCAGGACCCGAAGTGGTACGCGACGGCGGAGCCCGAGGACGGGCCCACGGTGACCCGGATGCGCGAGGTCGCCCGCCAGCACCGGATGGTGCTCGTCGTGCCCTTCTTCGAGGAGGCCCAGACGGGCGTCTACTACAACGCGGCCGTCGTCATCGAGGCCGACGGGTCCGTCGTGGGCAAGTATCGGAAGACCCACATCCCCCACGTGGGGCCCTGCTTCTGGGAGAAGTTCTACTTCAAGCCGGGCAACCTGGGCTACCCGGTCTGGCAGACCTCGGTCGGCCGGATCGGTCTCCTCATCTGCTACGACCGGCACTTCCCGGAGCCGGCCCGGGCGCTCGGCCTGAAGGGCGCCGAGCTCGTCTTCAATCCCTCGGCCACCGTGGAATCGCTCTCGAAGTACCTATGGGAGCTCGAACAGCCGGCCCACGCCGTGGCGAACGGGTTCTGGATCGCGGCGATCAACCGGGTCGGGGTGGAGGAGCCGCTCTCGTCGCACCGGTTCTACGGCAGCTCCTACTTCTGCAACCCGCGGGGGAAGATCGTGGCCCAGGCGAGCGACTCCCAGGACGAGGTGCTGGTGGCGGACGTCGACCTCGACATGATCCGGGAGGTCCGGAACACCTGGCAGTTCCTCCGGGACCGGAGACCGGAGACCTACGGCGAGCTCACGGAGCTGCTGCCATGAGTCGGGATCCCGCGTTCCCCGACGACGCCGCCGAGCTCCTGGAGCGGCACCGGAAGGTGCTGCCCTCCTGGCTCCTGCTGTACTACGAGCGGCCGATCGAGCTGGTGCGGGGGGAGGGCGTCCGGGTCTGGGACTCGAGCGGGAAGGAGTACCTCGACTTCTTCGGCGGGATCGTGACGACGATCTCCGGGCACCTCATGCGACGGATGGTCGAGGCGCTCGAGGCCCAGATCGAGCGGGGGATCACCCACACCTCGACGCTCTACCTGATCCGACCCCAGATCGAGCTCGCCGAGCGGCTCACGGCGCTCGCCCCGATCGACGGGGCGACCAAGGCGTTCTTCGTCTCCTCGGGGACCGAGGCGATCGAGGCCGCGTTGCTCTTCGCCTCGAGCTGGCGCCGGTCGAACGAGGTGATCGCGCTGCGCAACTCCTACCACGGGCGCTCGTTCGGGGCGGTGGGGATCACCGGGAACCGGAGCTGGGCGGCGACCTCGTTCACCCCGCTGAAGGTGAGCCACGCGCTCTCGCCCTACTGCTACCGGTGCCCGCTCGGGCTCTCGTACCCGGACTGCGGCGTGGCCTGCGCGGAGGACCTGCGGAACGTGATCGAGCAGACCACGACCGGCGAGCCGGCGGCGATGATCGCGGAGCCGATCCAGGGCGTGGGCGGGTTCGTCACGCCCCCGCCGGAGTACTTCCGGATCGTGAAGGGGATCCTCGACGAGTTCGGGATCCCGTTCATCGCCGATGAGGTCCAGACGGGGTTCGGGCGGACCGGGGAGGCGTTCTGGGGGATCGAGTCCTACGGCGTCCGCCCCGACGCGATCGTGTGCGCCAAGGGCCTGGGCAACGGCCTCGCGATCGGCGCGGTCGTGGGCCGGGAGGAGATGGTGGAATCGCTCCGGGCCAACTCGATCTCGACCTTCGGCGGCAACCCGCTCGCGACCACGGGCGCCCTCGCGAACCTCGACTTCATCGAGGAGGCCCACCTCCAGGAGAACGCCTACAAGGTGGGGTCGTTCCTGATGCGGGGACTGAAGGACCTGGAGGATCGCTACGACGTGGTCGGCGAGGTCCGCGGCAAGGGCCTGATGATCGGGGTGGAGATGGTGACCGACGGCGCCTCGAAGGCCCCCGACCCGAAGGCCGCGAACCGGGCGATGGAGATGGCGAGGGAGCGCGGGCTCCTCGTCGGCCGGGGCGGGTTGTACGGGAACGTCCTCCGCCTCTCCCCGCCGCTCACGATCACCGAGGAGGACGCGGCGCGTGCCATCGAGACCCTGAACGTGGCGTTCGGCGAGATCCAGGGCAGCCGAAGGGGGTGATCGCGGTGAGGACGCTGATCAAGGGCGGAACGGTCGTGACCGCCGCCGAGACGCTCGCGGCGGACGTGCTCGTCGAGGACGAGAAGGTGGCGGCGATCGGGGTCGACCTGCAGGCAGACGTCGACGAGGTGATCGAGGCGAGCGGCCGCTACGTCATGCCGGGGGGGATCGACGCCCACACGCACATGGAGATGCCGTTCGGCGGCAGCTTCTGCTCCGACGACTTCGCGACGGGCACGGCGGCGGCGGCGTGGGGCGGGACCACGACCATCGTCGATTTCGTGGTGCCCGACCTCGGCCAGAGCCTCCGGAGCGCGCTCGACACCTGGCACGAGAAGGCGGCGAAGAGCCACATCGACCACGGCTTCCACATGATCGTCCGGGAGATGCGCGACGACACGCTGGACGAGATGGAAGCGCTGATGCGCGAGGGGGTCACCTCGTTCAAGCTCTTCATGGCCTACCCCGGCGTCTTCATGCTGGACGACGCCTCGATCTTCAGGGCCATGACCTGGGCGTCGGACTCCGGTGCCCTGATCATGATGCACGCGGAGAACGGCGGCGCGATCGACGTCCTCGTCCAGCGGTACATCGCCGAGGGCAAGGTGGACCCGGTGAACCACGGGCTCACGCGGCCCTCGTCGATGGAGGGGGAGGCCACCGCCCGGGCGTTCGCCCTCGGGGCGCTCGCCGGGGCGCCCGTCTACATCGTCCATCTCTCGTCCCGGGACGCGCTGAACGCCGTGCGCGAGGCCCGGGACCGGGGCGTGGCCGCGTACGCCGAGACGTGCCCCCAGTACCTGTACCTGTCGCTCGACGACCTCGCCCGACCGGGGTTCGAGGGGGCGAAGTACGTCTGCTCGCCGCCCCTGCGGACCAAGGACCACCAAGAGGAACTATGGAAGGGGCTCGCGGTGGACGATCTCCAGGCCGTCTCCACCGACCACGCGCCCTTCAACTACCGGGGGCAGAAGGAACTGGGCCGGGGGAACTTCGCCAAGATCCCGAACGGGCTGCCCGGCGTGGAGGACCGCTTCACGCTGCTGTTCCAGGGCGTGTTGGCGGGGCACATCTCGCTCAACAGGTTCGTGGAGCTCGTGGCCACCGCGCCCGCCAAGATGTTCGGCCTGTACCCGCGGAAGGGCACGATCGCGCCGGGGTCCGACGCCGACATCGTGGTGTTCGACCCGAACGTGGAACGGGTCCTGTCCGCGGAGACCCACCACATGAACGTCGATTACAACTGCTACGAGGGGATGCGCGTGAAGGGCCAGCCGGAGGTCGTGCTCCAGCGGGGGAAGGTCCTCGTGGAGAAGGGCTCGTTCCACGGCAAGCAGGGCGATGGGCGCTTCCTTCCGCGCACGCGGTTCGCTCCATGAGCGGGAGGCGAGGGGTGCCATGAGCGTGGAGACGGTCCCGAGCTTCATCGGGGGGAGCTTCCGGGAGGGGGTCTCGGAGGAGGTCGACCCGATCCCGAACCCCGCGACCGGGGAGACGATCGCCCTCCTGCCGTACTCGACGGCGGAGGAGATCGACGAGGCGGTGCGGGCCGCCGCGGAGGCCCTCCCGGACTGGGCGGACGCGCCGGTCCCCGACCGTGCCCAGGTGCTGTTCCGGTTCAAGCAGCTGCTCGAGGAGCGGTTCGAGGAACTCGCGGCCCTGGTCACGCGGGAGAACGGGAAGACGCTCGCGGAGTCGCGGGGCGAGGTGCGCAGAGCCATCGAGGTCGTGGACTTCGCCTGCGGCGCCCCCACGCTCCTGATGGGCACGAACCTCGACCAGATCGCCGACGGGATCGACGAGGAGCTGGTGCGGTTCCCGGTCGGCGTGTGCGTGGGGATCACGCCGTTCAACTTCCCGAACATGGTGCCGTTATGGATGGTCCCCGTCGCCCTGGCGTGCGGGAACACGTTCGTGTTGAAGCCGTCGCAGCGCACGCCGCTGTCCGCCGTCCGCATCGCCGAGCTGTTGCAGGCAGCGGGGCTGCCCGACGGTGTGTTCAACGTGGTGCACGGGGCCAGGGAGGCCGTGGACCGGCTGCTTGCGCACCCCGACGTCGCGGCGGTCTCGTTCGTGGGGTCCGCCGGCGTCGCGAGGTACGTCTACGCGACGGCGGCGGCCAACGGGAAGCGGGTGCAGGCCCTCGGCGGGGCGAAGAACCACCTGATCGTGATGGACGACGCGGACCTGGACCGCACCATCACCGCCCTGCTCTCCTCGGCGTTCGGCAACGCGGGGCAGCGGTGCCTGGCCGGCAGCGTGGCGGTGGGCGTGGGGCCGGTGGGCGACGTCCTGGCCCGTGAGGTCGCCGCGCAGGCCGAGCGGCTCACGGTGGGGCCGGGCGACGCGCCGGCGACCGACATGGGCCCGGTGATCCGCGAGGAGCGGAAGAAGGAGCTCGAGGGCTACATCGAGGAGGGCATGGAGGCCGGGGCGACCCTCGTCCTCGACGGCCGCGGCGTGGGGCCGAGGGAGGGGTTCTTCCTCGGGCCCACCGTCTTCGACCGGGTGGGGCCAGACATGCGTCTGTGGCGGGACGAGCTGTTCGGGCCGATCCTCTCGGTGCTGAGGGCCGACGATATCGACGAGGCGATCCGGATCATGAACGCGAGCGGCTACGGCAACGCCGCATCGATCTTCACTTCGTCGGGCCGGAACGCCCGGGAGTTCAGGCGGCGGGCGGAAGCCGGGATGCTCGGCGTGAACATCGGGATCGCCGCGCCCATGGCCTTCTTCCCGTTCACCGGCTGGAAGAACTCGTTCTTCGGGGACCTCCACGCGACCGGGGCGGACTCCGTGCGCTTCTACACGCGGCAGAAGGTGATCACGTCGCGGTGGTGGCTGGCCCCGCAGCTCGACCACTCGCAACCGGAGGGCAGGGGACACTAGGCTGCCGCGACTCGGCCGCCGAGGGGGGAGGAGGACCGACCGGGCCCCGGATGCCCGTGCGTCGGTGGCGGTCCTGGGCCTCCAGTGGGCGGCCGTCCTCGTTCCCGGTTCCCTCCCCCTGATCCTCGTCACGGGGGAGGCGCTTGGCCTGCGTGGGGCCGAGGCCGAGTCGCACCTCGCCCGCTCGCTGCTGTTCGTCGCGCTGTTCACGCTGGGCCAACTCGCGGTCGGTCACCGGCTCCCTGCGTTCGAGGGCCCCGCGTCCGTCACGCTGGCGGCGGTGCTGGTGGCGATGCGGGCCGGACCGGCTGATCCGCTCGGCGCGGTGGGCGGCGGCCTCCTCGTCTCCGGCGCGGTCCTCGCGGTCCTCGGAGGCACCGGTGCGTTCCGGCCGCTGCTGCGTGCCTACACGCCGCTCGTGAACGGGACGTTCCTCGTGGTCCTGGCGGTGACGGTGGGGTGGACGCTCCTGCCCGACGCGGTTGCGCCGACCGGGACGAGCCCGGGCATCGCCCGGGTTGGGCTGACGGTGGTCGTCGGGACCCCCCTCGTGCTCGGTGTGCTCGGGCCACCGCGGCTGCGGGCGATGTCGTTCCTCCTCGGGTTCCTGGGCGGCCTCGCGGTATTCGCGCTCGCCGGGGAGATCCATCCGGTCGCCGCGCTGGGCGGGCCGGTGCTCTCCCTCGACGAACCGACGTTCGATCCCGAAGTCGCGATCCCGCTCGGCGCAGCGGCGTTCCTCGTCGCACTGAACTCGCTCTCCACCGGGGTAGCCGTGAGCCGGGCGGCCGGAGGGGCCACGCCGGGTCCGGCCATCGGCCGCGGTTTCCTGGTCACCGCGATCTCCCACGCTGTGCAGGGGCTCGTCCCAGGCGTGGGGACCGTGCCTCATGCGGAATCGGCGTCGCTGGTGGAGCGGCGTCCGGAGCTCGCACGGTCCTCCCTGGTCGTGGGCGCGCTGATCGTCGGAGGGGTCGCCCTCGTTCCGCCGGCCCGGGGGTTCCTCATGGGGCTGCCCACCGCGCTCTCACGGGACGTGGTGCTCGCGGTGATGGCCACGATGGCCCTGATCGGGGTACGGGAGCTCCGGCGGGTCCGCTGGAGCCCGACCCGCGTCGCCGTGTTCGGCGTGAGCCTCGGGGTCGCGTGGCTGCTCCTGGGGATCCCTGTGGACCGGTTCCCCGCGGCGCTCCGGCCGCTCGTCCCGGGCCCGGTACCCGTGGCTGTCGCCGTGGCCCTCGCGGGCGAGGCGTTGCACCGCCGCCTGTGAGACCGGACCCGAACAGCGACCGGCAGATCGCTGACGGAGGATCAGGTGCGGGGTCCGCTCGATGCACCCGCAACGCCCGGCCGTGCTTGGGTGTGGGAGCGCCTACGTAAGACCTCTGGCGGGTGACCGGACGGCGTCTGCGAGGTTCTTCAGCTGGCCCGCTGGACCCGGCCGGCCTTCAGGCAGCTCGTGCACACGTGGATCCGCCGGGGCGCGCCGTCCACGATGGCCCGGACGCGCTGCACGTTGGGATCCCACCGTCGCTTGCTCCGCCGGTGGGAGTGCGAGACCTGCATCCCGAAGAAGGGACGCCTGCCGCAGATGTCGCAGACCGCCGCCATGGCACCGCCATGCTAGCAGGCGCGGCCGGAGGCGCCCGGAGCGATGGCGCAACGGGGCTCTTCGAGGACATGTCTGCTGATGCAACCCGCGCCTCTGGCGCCCGGGGGGCGGGACGCGTACGATCGGGGTTCGCGACCGAAGGGAGGGGCCGTGCGAGGCCCCGGGGTCTTTTCGTCCTCGGTGGACGGTGGGAGCGCCTGGACGCCGCGGGTCGGGTTCCCGACGGGCGCCACCGAGCTCGGAGGCTTCCCGCCGCGGTCGGCGCGGGCCCGGGCGATCTCCGGGCGTGGGTCATGGACGACCGGACGGGGAGATGGAACCCGTCGCACGTCCGCTCGACCGATGGAGGGGCGACCTGGAGCATCCCCCGACGGCTCTCGGGGTCCCGGGAGGGGGTTGGTTAACCGCGGGTCGTGAGCGGCGGTCGGAGGCAGGGGAGACGTTCGAGGGAGGAGCGGGGAGATGGCGGTCGGGAGGTACGAGGGGTTGCACGCCTTCGCGTTCATCCTCGGGGCGGAGCCGGGGACGCGGGTCCGCGACGCGGTGGAGGCGCTCAGGGCGGAGGAGGATCCCGTTCGGGGGCCGATCCTGTTCGCCTCGGAGGTGGTCGGGCCGTACGAGGCCTTCGTCCACCTGGCGGCGGACGGCCTCCCGGAGCTCCAGGGGACGATCGCCGAGCGGCTGTGGGCCCGGGGCCTCCACGCCGAGCACGCGGTCGAGTGGCGCGTGTACGAGGCCGCGGGCGCGACGTTCGGGCCGAAGCGCGGGAGCCCGGGCTTCACGGCGCTGGTCCGCGTGTGGACCGAGCCGGGCGAGGCGCTCGAGGTCCTGGGCCGCCTCGGTGATCGCCTCGGGCCTCCCGGCGAGCTCTTCAAGGGGGCGTCCATCGTGTTCGGGAGCTTCGACATCCTGCTGGAGCTCGGCTCCGACGAGAGCCTCTCGGAGGTGATGGACCCGGTGCTCGAGCGGCTCCATGGCGTCGAGGGCATCAGGAGGACGGAGACGTCGTTCGCGTACCGTCCGTGACGTCGGGGGGCGGCAGGACGGGCGGGGCGTGACGAGCGTGGAGGATCCCAGGGACGCCGTGGCGGCGACGCTCCGCGAGGAGCGGAAGCTCGTCACGGTGCTCTTCGCCGACCTCACCGGCTACACGGCGCTCGCCGCCTCGCTCGATCCCGAGGAGGTCTACGCGTCCCTCCGGCCCGGGATCCTCGAGCTCCAGCGGGTGGTGGAGGGGTTCGGCGGCACCGTCCCCCAGGTGCTGGGCGACGGCTTCATGGCCGTGTTCGGGGTGCCCGGGGCGCACGAGGACGACGCCGAGCGGGCCGTCCGCGCGGCGCTCGCGGTCCGCGAACGGGCCCGGGAGCTCCGGGCGGGCGGGGGCGGGGTCCCCTTCCCCGAGGTCCACGCCGGGGTCAACTCGGGAGAGGTGATCGTGGTGCCGGCCGCCGAGGCCGCGGGGTTCGCCGTGATCGGCGACACGGTCAACACGGCGTCGCGCCTCGCGGACCTCGCCCCGCCCGGATCCGTCCTCGTCGACCGCCGGACCCGGAACCGCACCTCGCGGTCCATCCGGTACGGGCGGGGACGGCTCCGCCGGGCCAAGGGGAAGCCCGAGGGCCTGCTGGCCTACGAGGCGATCGAGCCGCTCACGCCGGTGCCCGGCGGCCGCCCGTTCGGCTCGGGGCCGTTCGTCGATCGGGAGGCGGAACTCGAGGCCCTGGACCGCGCGTTCCGGGGGGCGGTGCGGGCGGGCAGGTCCCGCGTCAGCCTGCTCGTGGGCGAGCCGGGCCTCGGGAAGACGCGCCTCGCCTCGGAGCTCCGCGCGCGGTGGCCGGCCGCGGTGGCCTTCGGGCGGTGCGCGGCCTTCGGCGCCCGCGAGCCGCTCCAGGCGCTGGTGCTCGCGGTGACCGAGGCCGTCGGCGTCCTCCCCGGCCCCGCCGGACCGCCCGGCCCGGCCCGCCTGGATCAGGCGGCGCGCCGGCTGGCCGCGGGGAGGGACGTGAGGCCCCTCGCCCGCGACCTGCGCCTGCTCGCGACGATCGCCGGCGGAGGAGCGGGGGGCTCGCTCCCCGATGCCGCCTCCGCGATCCGGCGGGTGGTCGAGGGGCTGGCGAGCGCCGGGCCGACCGCCGTGATCCTCGACGACCTCCAGTGGGCCGACCCCGAGCTCCTCCGGCTGATCGCGGAGGCGGGCGCGGACCCGTGGCGGGGGCCGATCCTCCTCCTCGGCCTCGCGAGGCCCGGGGTCCGGCTGCCGGGGATCCCCGCGCTCGAGCTGCACCCGCTGGATCCGGCGAGCGGGAGGAAGCTCGCGTCCGCCATCCTGGGGCCCGCGGCCCCCGACGAGGTGCTGGGGGTCGTGCTCGACCGAGCCGCGGGGAACCCCTTCTTCCTGGAGGAGAGCCTGGCGATGCTGATCGAGGCCGGGTCCCTCCGACGCGAGCCAGGCGGGTGGCGGCTCCGGGACCCCGACGCCCTGGCCCGGGTCCCCTCCTCGGTCCGCCTGCTGATCGCCGCGCGGATCGACGGCCTCCCCGGGGAGGAGAAGCTCGTGCTCCGGGAGGCCTCGGTGGCGGGCGAACGCGTGTGGGACGAGCTGCTCGCCCGGGGGCGCGGCCTCCCCGCGGCCCGGCGGGCGCTGGACGGGCTCATCGCCCGGGGGCTCCTGCGCAGGCGGGAGCGGAGCCAGCTCCCGGGCGTCGCCGAGTACGAGTTCCGGCACGTCCTGATCCGGGACGTCGCGTACGAGTCGCTCGCGAGGTCGGAGCGGGCGCGTCGGCACCTCCAGGTGGCGGGGTGGCTCCGGGAGCGGACGGGGGACCTGGTCCGCGAGCCGGTCGCGCTGATCGCCGAGCACTACGAGCGGGCCTGGCGGCTGGGCCAGGGCGGGGCGGAGGTCGCGAGGTTCGCCGTCTCCTACCTCCGTCGCTGGGCGGACGATGTGCGGACCTACCACCCTCGGGCCGCGGAGGCGGTGGCCCGTCGCGCGCTCGAGATCGTGCGCGCCGGGTCGGTCGGCGCGGCCGAGGAGGGCGAGCTCCTCGCCACCAGGGCGGAGGCCCTGATCGAGATGGGCCGGCACGACGAGGCCCTCCGCGAGGCGGCCCGGGCGGAGCGCCTGGCCGTCCGGGCGGGGGACCGGGGGCTGCTGGCCCGGGCGCTCCTGGCCCGGGGCCGGGCGCTGAGCGACCGGGGGCGGACCCGGGACGCGCGGCCGCTCCTCCGGCGGGCCCGCCGGCTGTTCCGGGGAGCGGGGAACCTCGCCGGGGAGGGCTGGGCCGCGCACGCGCTGTCCGAGACCATGGTGCCGGAGGACCAGGAGCGCCAGCTCCGGCTGCTCCGGGAGGCCGAGGAGCTCTTCGCCCGGGCCAGGGACGAACGCGGCCGGGCGGCCACGGTCCAGTCGCTCGCGTACGTGCTCACGATCCGCGGCGGCGCCCAGTTCCGCCGGTGGCACGCGGAGGCGCGGCGGCTGGGCACCGAGGAAGGGGACGAGTACGCGCAGGCCATGGCGCTCCGCTCCTGGGGGTACTTCCTGCATTACCGGGGGGACCACGCGGCTGCGATCGCCGCGATGCGGGCGGTCCGCCCGCTCGCGCTCGAGTCCGGGGACCGCTACGTGGAGGCGGACGCGATCCTGATCGAGGCCGCCTCCCGAGCGCTCGTCGGGGACCTCGACGAGGCGGAGCGGCTGGTCGAGGAGGCGCTCGAGCTCGGGAGGGCGGTCGGCTCGGCCCGGATCCGGGCCATGGCCCTGGTGGCGGGGGCCCGGGCTGCTCTCAGGGGCGGCCGCCCGGGCGAAGCCCGGGAGCGGCTCCGGGCGGCTCGGCGGCTCCTGCACCCGCCGACCAGGCTGGAGGTCGTCGACCACCTGGCCGCCGAGGCCGGGATGCTGCTCGACGCCGGTCGCTTCGGGCCGCTCCCGAGGATCGCGGCGCGCCTGGAAGCCGGGGTGCGGGCGACGGGGTGGCGGCTCTGGCAGCCGCTCGCGCCCCTCGCCCTCGGGCGCGCCCAGCTCGCTTCGGGGGACCCTCGGGAGGCCGAGGTCACGCTCCGGCGGGCGGTCCTGGTCGCCGCGCGGGTGGGGGCCGAGGGCCACGCGGCGCTGGCCCGAGCGCTCCTGGGGGAGGCCCGGGTCCTGGGGGGAAGGTCCCCGGGGGCGCGCCCCGAGGCCGAGCAGACCGACGCCGAGGCGGATGCGGTCGGGCTCGAGACGGAGGGCCTCCGGCTCCTCCCGCGGGACCCCCCGGCCGCGGCCGAGGTGCTGCAGCGGGCCGCGGAGCGGTGGCGCTCCCTCGGGCTCACGGTCTGGCTCCCCCGGGCCCTCGCGCTCCGCGCCGGGGCCCTGGAGCGGGCCGGGGGCGTGCGCGCCGCGGCGGCCGCGCGTCGGGAGGCCGCGTGGGCCCTGGACGTGCTCGGCACCCCCGCCGCCGCCCGGGCGCGGCTGCTGGAACCGCTCCGGGCCGCGGCGCCCGCTACCGGAGGATCAGGCGCAGGCCCCGCTCGAGGGTCCGCTCGTCGAGCGGGCCCTGCCAGGTGAGGACGGGCTCGCCCCGCCGGTCGTAGAAGACGGTGGCGGGCTGTCCGAGGAACCCGAGCGCGTCGCGGATCGCCCCCGCGGGGTCGAACACGCTCGGGAAGCGCCAGCCGAACTCGGCGATGAAGCCCCGGGCCGAGGGCCGGGAGTCCAGGATGTCCACGCCGAGGAACTGCACCTGCCGGCCGTGCTCGGCGTGGGCCCGCGCGAGGAGCGGCGCCTCCGAGCGGCAGGGGCCGCACCAGGAGCCCCAGATGTTCACCACGACCGGGGTCCCCCGGAGCTGCCCGAGGAGGGCGTCGAACCGCGCGGGGTCGAAGTCGGGGAGCGCGTCCGCCCGCTCGGGGAGGAGCGGGGCCCGGGCCGCGTTCACCGCCGGGACCGACCCCTCCGCGGGACCGGCGGCGCCGCCCTCCCCCCGCGGGCCGCATGCGGCGGCCGCCACCGAGAGCGCGAGCGACGCCGCCGCGAGCCACCGGAGGGAGGCCATGCCCGCATGGTAGAACCGGGGCGCGATGCGGAACCTTCCCGGACGGGCGGGCCCGGCCCGGCCCCTCGCCCTCTCGTCCCCGGTGCGCGAGATCGACCCTCGCGTGGCATCCCGGCGCACCGGGCTCGAGGAGAAGGGGCCCCCGGCGTGGCAGGTGCTCGCGGAGGGGCTCGGGATCCGTACGGTCCGCGACCTCCTCCACCACTACCCCCGCGCCTACATCGACCGCTCGCAGGTCACGCCGATCCGCTCGCTCCGGATCGGCCAGCGGGCCACGGTGATCGGCCGGGTGACCGAGGTGAAGGCGCGGAAGAGCCTCCCCCGGCGGGGACGCCCGCCGATCCCGATCGTGACGGTGCGGCTCGCGGACCGGACCGGCTACCTGGAGCTCACGTTCTTCAACCAACCGTGGGCGGCCCGGACCTACCGGGCCGGGATGGAGCTCGCGGCCTCCGGCGTGGTGGGCCGCTACGGCAGGATGCTCCAGCTCCGGAACCAGGAGGTCGAGATCCTCCGGGGCGAGGCCGACGCGGTCCACACGACGCGGATCACGCCGGTCCACCCGGCCACCGAGGGCGTCACCACCCGCACCATCCGCGAGCTCGTGCACCGCGCGCTGGCCCGGATCCCGGAGATCCCCGACCCGCTGCCCCCCGAGGTGGTGGAGGCCGAGGGCCTCCTCCCGCTCGACCTCGCGCTCCGCCGGATCCACTTCCCCGGGAGCCCCGAGGAGCTGGCCCCGGCCCTCGAGCGGCTGAAGTTCGACGAGCTCTTCACGCTGGAGCTGGGGGTGGCCTTCCGCAAGCACCGGGTGGAGGCGGCGGAGGTCGGGGTGTCGCACGATCCCGACGGGCCGCTCACGCGCCGGCTCCTCCAGGCCCTGCCGTTCGACCTCACGGGCGCCCAGCGGCGGGCGATGGCCGAGATCTCGGCGGCGATGGCGCGGCCCCGCCCGATGAACGTCCTTCTCCAGGGCGACGTGGGCGCCGGGAAGACCGTGGTCGCGCTCCACGCCTGCCTGGTCGCGATCCAGTCCGGGCACCAGGCGGCGGTGATGGCCCCCACCGAGGTCCTGGCGGGTCAGCACTTCCGGTCGATGACCGCGCTCCTCGGCCCCCTCGGGGCGCGGCCGTTCCTCGAGGTGGCCGCGGACCCCGCGCCCGCGCCCGCCCAGCCCTCGCTGCTCGGGGACGCCCCGGGGGACGCCGCCCCGCCGGGGCCCCCCGCGCTCACGTACGCGCTGCTCACGGCGGCGGTCACCGGGCGGGACCGCCGCCGGATCCTGGACGGGATCGCCGCGGGGCAGGTGGACCTGGTCGTCGGGACCCACGCGCTCGTCCAGGAGGGCGTGGCCTTCGCCGACCTCTCGCTCGCGGTGATCGACGAGCAGCACCGGTTCGGCGTCCACCAGCGGATGGCGCTCAAGGGGAAGGGCGGCTCCCCGGACGTGCTGATCATGACCGCCACGCCGATCCCCCGGACGCTCGCGCTCACGTACTACGGCGACCTCGACGTCGTGGTCCTGGACGAGCTGCCGGGCGGGCGGCAGCCGGTGGAGACCAGGATCGTGCGGACGGCGGAGGAGCGGCGGGCCGCGTACGAGCTCGTCCGTCGCGAGGTGGCGGCCGGGCGGCAGGCGTTCGTGGTGACCGCCGCGATCGACGAGGGGAACCGGCTGGAGGTGAAGGCGGCCGAGGCCGAGGCCGAGCGGCTCGCGACCGAGGTCTTCCCCGATCTCCGGGTCGGGCTCCTCCACGGGCGGATGCGCCCGGCCGAGAAGGAGCGGCGGATGGAGGCGTTCCGGGACGGGGAGATCCAGGTGCTGATCTCCACGACCGTGATCGAGGTGGGGGTGGACGTCCCGAACGCCACCGTGATGCTCGTGGAGAACGCCGAGCGGTTCGGCCTGGCCCAGCTCCATCAGCTCCGGGGGAGGATCGGGCGGGGTGCGCACCGCTCGTACTGCGTGCTGTTCGACGAGAGCGGGCCCGAGAACCTGGAGGCCCGCCAGCGGCTGGAGGCGATGGCCCGGACGACCGACGGGTTCGCCCTGGCGGACGAGGACCTCCGCCTCCGCGGGGAGGGGACGCTCTTCGACGTCCGCCAGTCGGGGATGCCGGATCTCAGGCTGGCCCGCCTGGCCGAGGACCTGGAGCTCGTGAAGCGGGCCCGGCGGCGGGCGTTCGCGCTGATCTCGGAGGACCCGACGCTCGAGCGCCACCCGGCGCTGCTGGACGAGCTCCGTGCCCGCTTCGAGCGCGGGCTGGACTGGCTCTTCCACTCCTGAGCGGCGTGGGGTCGGACCCGCCCGCGGCAGCCGCCCGCGGACCGGCGCGTCACGGGGTGCGATGATGCGTCGCGTGCGTGGACACGGGACGGGTTCCCAGGCGTCGTCCGGCGACGAGCTGCCGCTCGCGCTCCTCCGCCACCTGCCGGTGGGCGTCTACCGGACGAGCGTGGAGGGGGCGTTCGTGGACGCGAACCCCGCGCTCGCCGAGCTCCTGGGGTACCGCTCGGTCGAGGAGCTCCTCGCGCAGCGGGTCCCCGACCTCTACGTCGACCCCACCGACCGCGAGCGGCTGCTCGCGCGGGTAGCCCGGGAGGGGATGGTGCGGGGCTTCGCGACCCGCGTCCGCCGCCGGGACGGGCGGGAGGTCGACGTCGAGATCACCGCGCGGGCCGTCCGCGACGAGGCGGGCGCGCTGCGGTTCCTCGAGGGCGCGGTGGTGGACGTGAGCGACCGCGTGGAGGCCGAGCGGAGGCTCGCCGAGCGGGAGGAGCTCCTCTCCGCCATCGTGGACGCCGAGCCGGATCTCGTGGAGCTGGTCGGGCCGGGGGGCGTCCTGCTCCAGATCAACCGGGCGGGGCTCGCGATGATCGAGGTCGACTCCCCCGACGAGGTGCTCGGCCGTCCGGTCTACCCGCTCGTCGCGCCGGAGCACCGGGAGGGGTTCCGTCGCCTCATCGAGGAGGTCCTGGCGGGCGGCAGCGGGTCGTTCGAGTTCCGCATCGTGGGGCTCCGGGGGACGACGCGGTGGCTCGAGAGCACGGCCGTTCCCCTCCGGGGGTCCGACGGCCGGGTCCGCGCGGCGCTCGCGATCGCCCGCGACGTGACGGAGCGCCGCCAGGCCGAGGAGGCCCTCCGGTCGGCCGAGCGGCGCTACCGGACGTTGATCGAGCAGATCCCAGCCGTGACCTACGTGGACCTCGCGGACCCCAGCGGGACCACGCTGTTCGTGAGCCCCCAGATCGAGCAGGTCTTCGGCGTGACCCAGGACGAGTGGGTCTCGTCGGACGTCTCGCTCTGGGTCGACATGATCCACCCCGAGGACCGGGACCGGGTGCTGGCCGCCTACCACCGCGCGCTCGAGCGGCGGGAGCCGTTCCACGCCGAGTACCGGATCCTGGCGAGGGACGACCGCGTGCGCTGGATACGGGACCGGGGCGAGTTCATCCCCGGGGGGGACGGCGGGCCGGACCTGCTCCAGGGCGTGATGTTCGACGTGACCGCGGACCGCGAGCGGGAGGAGGAGCTGCGGCGGAGCCGGGAGGAGGTCCGGGAGCTGCTCTCGCGGCTGGTCCGAGCCCAGGAGGAGGAGCGGGCCCGGATCGCGGCCGACATCCACGACGACTCGATCCAGGTGATGACCGCGGTGGGGATGCGGGTCGAGGCGGCCCGCCGGAGGGCGTCCTCGCCCGAGGAGGCCGCGTCCCTCGCCAAGCTCGAGGACACCGTGGCCGCCGCGATCCGCCGGCTCCGCCGGCTCCTGTTCGAGCTCCGGCCCCGGGCGCTCGACGAGGAGGGGCTCGCCGCGGCCCTCCGGGAGCAGTTCCATCGCCTGGGCGAGGAGTGGGACATCGAGTGGCGGGTGGAGGACGGGCTGGCGGCGGAGCCCGCCCCCGAGCTCCGCACCGTGCTGTTCCGGATCGCCCAGGAGGCCCTGGCGAACGTCCGGAAGCACTCCCGGGCCCGCCGCGTGTGGGTCGAGCTCGCGGAGCGGGAGGGCGGGGTCGTCCTCCGCGTGAGGGACGACGGGGTCGGGTTCCGGATCCGGGACGTCCGCGCCCCCGTGGCCGGCCACCTCGGGCTCCCCTCCATGCGGGAGCGGGCCGAGATGGCGGGAGGATGGCTCCGGATCGACTCCGCGCCGGGCGCCGGGACCACGGTCGAGGCGTGGGTCCCGCTGCGAGCGGAGGGGGATGGGTCGAAGGGCGGAGGGCATCCCCCGATCGGGTGACCCCGCATCGACCCTCGTGGGCGCCCCGACCCGGGTGTATCGTCCTGATGCATAGGACGCCTTCCCGTGACCTCCGTCCGCGGATCCGTGAGCCCCGCCCCCGACGCCCCCTCGGTCGGCCAGCTCTTCGCGCGCGCCCCCGTGCCGATGTGGGTGTACGACCCCGAGACCCTCCGGTTCCTCGAGGTGAACGGCGAGGCGGTCCGGCGCTACGGATACGCCCGCGAGGAGTTCCTCGCGATGACGATCGCCGACATCCGTCCGCGCGAGGACGTCCCCCGCCTCCTGGAGGACGTGGCCAGCGCCCGGGAGGGTGGCCCCCGGGCCGGGACCTGGCGGCACCGCCTGCGGGACGGGTCGGTGGTCGACGTCGAGGTGAGCTCGGTGGACGTCGAGTGGGGCGGGCGGACGGCGCGTCTGGTCGCGGCGGTGGACGTGCGCGAGCGCGAGGAGGCCCGCCGGGAGCGCGCCCGCTCCGAGCGGGAACGGGCCGAGGCCGAGCTCATCTGGGCCACGATCTTCGAGCTGGCGCGCTGGGGGATCGCCGAGTTCGACGCCGCCGGAAGGATCCTCCGGGTGAACCCGGCGTTCGCGGCGATGCACGGGGCCCGGCCCGAGGACCTGGTCGGTCGCCTCCAGCTCGACCTCTACGCCCCGGAGGCGCGGGAGCACGTCAGGGCGGAGATCGCCGAGGCGCTCCGGACCGGCCACCGGGTCTTCGAGGCCCTGCGGGCGCGCGTCGACGGTTCGACGTTCCCGGCCCTCATGGACCTCACCTCCGTGCGGGACGAGCGCGGGCGGGAGGTCAAGCGGCTGGTGGGGGTCCTCGACGTCTCGGAGCAGCGCCGGGCCTGGGACCGGCTCGCGTTCCTCGCCGAGACCGGGAGGCTCCTCTCTTCCGGGGACGGCCCGGAGGAGACGCTCGCCGCCGTGGCGCGGGCCGCGGTGCCTGCCGTGGCGGACTGGTGCACGGTCGAGCTGACCGACCCGGACGGCGGGCGGCGGACGGTGGCGGTCGTGGCGGCGGACCCGGACACG
>DATMBJ010000231.1:0-46610 GCA_035559315.1 Actinomycetota bacterium | reverse complement strand
TTCGCCACCTTCGGCTGGTCGGTGAACCCCGGCGCGGACGACACGAACACCGTGACCTGGAGGATCCGCTCCAGCCGGTGGAACCCGCCGAGCTCCGCCCGGAGCGCGGCGAGGGCCTGGAGCGCGCACCGGCGCGCGGCTTCCCGGCCCTGCTCCACGCTCACCTCGGCGCCGAGGTGGCCCGGGTGGAGCGGGACGCCGCCCTCGGAGGCGACCTGGCCGGCGACGAAGGCCAGGTCGCCGGCCACGACCACCGGGACGTAGTTCGCCACGGGCCGGGGGGCCTCGGGGAGCTCGAGTCCCAGCTCCCGGAGCCGCTCGAGCACGGTCCGGTCGTCCACGTCCGCGGAAGGATAGCGTCCCCGCCCGGGCTGGGCCTCCCGCCGGGGGACCTCAGCGTCGGGCCGTCAGCTCCCCCGCCGCGACCAGCCCGCGAGTCGGGCCGTCAGCTCCCCCGCGACCAGCCCGCGCATCGGTCCGTCAGCTCCCCCGCGATCAGCCCGCGCGGCGGTCGAGCTCGCGCAGGAGCATCCGCCGCTCCAGCTCGTTCAACCCGCCCCAGATGCCGTGCGGCTCGCGGGTCCGCAGGGCGTAAGCGAGGCAGTCGGCCCGGACCTCGCAGCGGCGGCAGATCGCCTTGGCCCGGGTCTCCCGCGCGTCCTTCTCCTCCTTGCGCTCGAAGTAGTTGGGGGCGAAGAAGAGCGCGGCGTCCTCGCCACGGCACGCCGCGCGGAACCTCCAGCCGTACGCCTCCTCGAACGAACCGTGCGGTCCCGCCGTCCGCCGCTCGACCACCCGCTGACCCTCCGTCGGGACGCGCGCCACGGCGTCCCTCGTACCGTTATCCGTCAGCGGCCGCGGCGGGGATTCAGCCGGGGCGGGCGCACCCGGCGGATCCACGGGATCTCCACGCGCCGACGGCCGCCGGGTCAGCCGTCGTCGGGCTCCGGCTCGACCCGGAGGATCAGGCCGTCGACCCCCCGGACCCGGATCCGGGTCCCCTTGGGGATCGGCCCGTCCGCGCTCCGCCCCCGCCAGAGCGTGCCCTTCACGTGGACCGGGCCCTCGGGGGCGAGGTCGCCCCGGGCCTCCCCCACCAGGCCGATCAGGCCGTGCTGGGTGGAGACGATCCGCTCCCGCGAGCGGACCGCCACCGTGAGCGCGAAGCCGTAGTACAGGAAGCTCCCGACCACGGCGAGCGCCACGACCCACGCAGAGAGGTCGATCGCGTCGCCGACCCCGCGCCACGCGAGCCAGGACCCGGCCCCGAACGCGGCGAGCCCGCCGAACGTGAGTGGGCCGAGCCGCCGGAGGTGGACGTCGAGCACCATCGCCCCCACGCCGAGCCCGAGCAGGGCGAGCCCCGCCCACGAGGTCGGCACGACCGTGAGCCCGTAGGCGCCGAGCCCGAGGAGGACGACGCCGCTCACGCCGGCGAACCCGAAGCCCGGCTGGGTGAGCTCGAACGCCAGGGCCGCGAGGCCGAGCACGAGGAGCAGGTAGATCGCCGACGGCGTGGCCACGCCGTGGAGGACCCGCCGCACGGGCCCCAGGTCCCGGAACCGAACCGCCACGCCCGGCCCGTCCTCGGGCGAGGTGGCCACGCGGGTCGAGAGACGCACCGGGCCGGCCGCCGTCGGCACCGTCCGCCCGTCGATCCGGCCCAGGAGCTCGGGGACGGAGGCCGCGGCCACGTCGGCGATCCCCAGGTCGAGCGCCTCCTGCGCCGTGAGCGGGCGGTCCGCGCGCACGAGCCCCCCGCCGTCGCCGCGGGCCCGGAGCGCCGCCTCGACCCGGGCCAGGAGCCCGGGGAACCGCTCCCCGGGGCGGGCCACGTCCACCGGGTGGAGGGGGCCGGTCTGCGACCCCGGGGAGACCGCCGCCAGGCTCGACGCCGACACCAGGAGGAGCGCGGCCCCGGTCGCCCGCGCCGGCGCGGGGCCCACCCACGAGACCACGGGCACCCTGGCGCGGGCCACCCGCTCGGCGAGCGCCAGGCCCGCCCGGTCGATCGCGCCCGGCGAATCGAGCTGGAGCACGACGACCGCCCCCGAGGCCTCCGCCTCACGGAGGACGTCATCCAGGTAGCCGGCGACGATCCGGTCCATGGCCCCCTCGACCTTCACGACCTCGATCGGGGTGGGGGACGGGGTCTCCGCGGCCCGGGCGGGCGAGCCGGGCACCAGGGCCAGCGCGAGCAGCGGGAGGAGGAGCGCGCGACGCATAGGGACCATGCTACCCGCGCGCCGGCCCCCGCCGGCCCGCTATCCTGCTCCGGACCCCATGCCGCACACACCGGTCCGCCGGCCCGCGACCGGCCCGCCCCCGGGGCCGCGGGTACCCCCCGACCCGTTGTTCCCGGCGGTCCTCGCCGCGGTGATCGCCCTGGCCGCCGCCGTCGTGGCGGTCACGCTCCTCCCGCTCGCCGGCACGCTGGCGGCGGGCGTCCGCCGGGTGAACGAGCAGCTCGCCGTGCTCGGCGAGGACTTCCGGAGGATCCGGCCGTTCGCCGAGCGCTCGCTGGTCTACGCGGCGGACGGGGAGGTGCTGGCCGCGCTCTACCAGGAGAACCGGACCGAGGTCGCCCTCGAGGACGTCTCGCCGGTGGCCCGGAAGGCCGTGCTCGCGATCGAGGACGACCGGTTCTACGAGCATGGGGCGGTCGACGCGACCTCCGTGCTCCGCGCGCTCGTCGCCAACCTCGTGGCCGGCGAGGTCGTCCAGGGGGGCTCCACGATCACGCAGCAGCTCGTGAAGAACGTGTTCATCGAGGACCCCTCCCAGACCCTCGACCGGAAGCTGCGGGAGGCGGCCCTCGCCATCCGCCTCGAGCAGCGGTACTCGAAGGACCGGATCCTCGAGATGTACCTGAACCGGGTGTACCTGGGGAACGGGGTCTACGGGATAGGGACCGCGGCCGAGTTCTACTTCGGGGTCCCCGCCGCCGAGCTCCGGCTGCCGCAGGCGGCGCTCCTCGCCGGGATGATCGCGTCGCCCGAGACCTACGACCCGCTGGAGCGGCCCCGGGCCGCGCTCCGGCGGAGGAACGAGGTCCTGGACCGGCTGGCCGCCCTGGGCTGGGTCCCCCGGGCCAAGGTGGAGCGCGCCAAGCGCCGGCCGCTCGGGCTCGACCGGGACGCCGCGGCCGAGCAGCCCGGGCGGTGGCCGTTCGCCGTCGAGTACGTCCGCCGCCTCATCCTGGACTCCCCGGGCGGCGAGTTCGACGCGCTCGGCGCCACGAGGAGGGAACGGGCGCGGGCGCTGTTCGAGGGCGGCCTCCGGATCCACACCACGTTCCTGCCGGGGTGGGAGGAGGCCGCCGCGGCGGCGGTGGCGGCCCGGCTCCCGGATCCCGAGGGACCCGACGCCGCGATCGTCGCGGTCGAGGCGGGCACCGGGGCGATCCGGACGATGTTCTCCGGCCGCGGGTACCTCCGGGACCCCGAGCCCCTCGACCTGGTCACGGCGGCCCGCCAGCCGGGCTCGTCGTTCAAGCCGTTCACCCTGGTCGCGGCGTTCCGCGCGGGCGTCCCCCCGGGGAAGGTCTACCCGTCGAAGGCGCCGTACCGGGACCCCCGCTGGAACAACGACTGCCACTGCGTGTTCAACGCCGAGGGCCGGGGCGACCGCGGCTACCTCGACCTGTGGGCGGCCACCGAGGACTCCGTGAACGTCGTGTTCGCGCAGCTCGTGCTGGACCTCGGGCCCGAGGCGGTGGTCGAGGCGGCCCGCGATCTCGGGGTGACGAGCCCGCTCGACGCCGTCCCCTCGATCACGCTCGGGGCCGAGGAGGTCTCGCCCCTCGAGATGGCCGCCGCCTACGCGACGCTCGCAGGCGGCGGCGTGCGCTGCGAGCCGTTCGCGGTGGCGAGGATCGAGGACCCACGGGGCCGGGTCCTCTACCGGCACCGGCCGGAGTGCCGCCGGGTCCTCGAGGCCGACGTGGCGAACCTGGTGACGGCCATGCTCCAGCGGGCGGTCGCCGGGGGCACGGGCCGGGCGGCGGCCCTCCCCGGCCGGCCCGTCGCCGGGAAGACCGGCACGACCCAGGACTACACGAACGCCTGGTTCGTGGGGTACACGCGACAGGTGGCGGCGGCGGTCTGGGTCGGGTTCCCCGAGGGCCAGCGGCCGATGGACGGCTACTTCGGCGGGCCGGTGTTCGGCGGGACCGTCGCCGCCCCCATCTGGCACGACTTCATGGCCCGGGCGGTCGCCGGGATGCCGGTCGAGGGCTTCCCGCCCCCGCCCCCGCCGGAGCGGGCCCCGGTCCCCGACCTCCTCGGCCTCCGCGGCGCCCGGGCCGAGGAGGCGGTCCTGGCCGCCGGGTTCACCCCGCTCCTCGAGGAGGTCGACGCGCCGGAGCCCGAGGGCACCGTGGTGGGCCAGGAGCCCGCCGCGGGGACCCGTATCGCCCTGGGGGGCCTGGTGCGGATCCTCGTGAGCACGGGCCGGCCGCCGACCGTCGAGGTCCCCGACGTGGTCGGCCTTCGGGGCTGGAGGGCGGTCCTCGCCCTCGAGGAGGCGGGCCTCGTCGCAAGGGTGGAGCGGACGCCGGTCGAGGACCCCGCCGAGCAGGGGGTGGTGCTGGCCCAGGCCCCACCGGCGGGCGAGCGGGTCCCGGCCGGCTCCGAGGTGACGATCACCGTTGGGGAGGCAACGGGGCCGGGGCGCCCGGGCGCCGCTGAGGCCCGGCCGTCAGACGACCACCGCCGCCGAGGCCGGGCCGTCGGGTGACCGGCCGGCGCTGAGACCCAGCCGTCAGGCTCCCAGGCGGGCCGCGACCCGCTCCCGGACCAGCGCGCCGTCGACCTTCCCCTTCGCCCGCCCCATCACGAACCCCATGACCCTCCCCAGGTCCTTGGGCGAGGCGGCACCGGTGGCGGCGATGGCCTCCTCGATCAGCGCGTCCAGCTCCTCCGGGGAGAGCAGCTCCGGGAGGTAGGGGGCGAGCGCGGCCGCCTGGGCCCGTTCCCGCGCCGCCAGGTCCTCCCGCCCGGCCCGCTCATAGGCCTGCGTCGCCTCGTCCCGCTTCCTCGCCTCGCGCAGCGCGACCTCCCGGACCTCGTCGTCGGACAGCTCGTGGCGGACCTCGACCTCCCGGTTACGGACCGCCGCGGAGAGCAGCCGGAGCGCCGACAGGCGGATCTCGTCCCGGGCCCGCATCGCCTCCTTGATCTCCTCGGCGAGGCGCTCCTTGAGCGTGCCGGTCCCGCCCATCCGTAGACTCCTCCCCGTGCCGGTGCCCGCCGTCCTCGCGATCCCCGCCGCGGGGCTCGCCTGCGTCGCCTACGGCGTCCTGGTGGAGCGCCGCTGGTTCCGCCTGGCCCGGCGCCGGCTCGACATCCTACCGGCGGGGGCTCCGGGCCGGATCACGGTGCTCCACCTCTCGGACCTCCACCTGGTCCGCGGCGACCGGGCCAAGGTCCGGTTCCTGGCCCGCCTCCCGCGGCCCGACCTCGCGGTGGTCACCGGAGACCTCCTCGGGGAACCGGACGCCGTGGAGGAGGTGGTCCGCGCGCTCCGGCCGGTCCGCGGCCGCCTGGGATCGTGGTTCGTGCTCGGCTCGAACGACTACTTCGCGCCCCGGCCCCTGAACTACCTCGCCTACTTCCGCAGGCGACGCCGGGTCCGCCGCGGGATCCGGGGCCGCGCGCCCGAGCTCGTCGCGCGGCTCGAGGCGGACGGCTGGCGCCACCTGGAGAACGACCGCCTCGAGATCGAGCTCGACGGCCTCCCGGCCGAGGTCCTCGGCCTGGACGACGCGCACATCGGCCGCCACGACCTGCGGGCCGCGGCCCGGCGGGCGCCGGGCCGGTTCGGGATCGCGGTGACCCACTCCCCGGACGTGGCGCCGGAGCTGGCCGCGCTCGGCTGGGACCTGATCGTCGCCGGCCACACGCACGGGGGGCAGGTCCGGCTGCCCCTCGTGGGGGCGCTGGTCACGAACTCCCACCTCCCCCGCCGGCTCGCCTCGGGGCTGTTCCGCCTGGGGCCGGCCGTCGTGCACGTCTCGCCCGGGCTCGGCACCAGCAAGTACGCGCCGTTCCGGTTCCTGTGCCGCCCGGAGGCCACCCTCCTCGAGCTGCTCCCCGCCGCCCCTCAGTAGCCGGGGCCGCCCTCGGTGTCGATGCCGTTCCAGGGCGGGACCACGACCCGGCGGTTCCCCGGCCGCCCCCGCAGCCTCACCTCGCGGAGCGCCACGTTGTTCTCGTCGGTGACCTCGTGGAGGGCGCCCGTGGGGTTCACCTCCACCCGGATGAAGTACCGCCCGTTGGGCAGGTCGGTGATGTCGAAGGCCTGTCCCCGCACGCCCTGGTAGTAGGTGTCGCCCCACCCGACCTGCAGCACCTCCCGGATCCAGATCGCGCTCGGGCCCCCGCACGCGGTCCAGAGCCCCGTCTCCACCGCCCACTCCGCGTTCGGCGCGGTGAGGTCGATCGCATCGGTCGGCGCGAGGCACCAGGACTGCTTGCCAGAGACCTGCACCTCCATCTCCTGGGCGTCCAGGAGCGAGTACTCCGTGAACTGGACGAAGTGCCAGTGGTCGTGCCCGCCGCCCCGGTGGAACTCGAGCGTCCCGACCGGCGCCCGGCCCACGACGGCGCCGTCGGAGGTGAAGTACTGGAAGGCCTGCATCACGTCCTCGCCCTGCTCCCGGAACCCCTCGACGAGGAGCGGGGCCGGGCCCCGGTTCCACTCCGTCGACGCGAAGCCCAGGTAGTCGCGCCCCCGGCGGCTGTAGGTGGAGATCCCCCAGGCCGGGAGCGCCACGAGGTCGGGCACGGTGGCCGGGGAGGGGGCGGAGACGGTGGGCACCCGGACCGAGGGGCTCTTCGCCCGCGCCGCGGCGGGGTGGGGCCCCGCGCGCCGGGCCGAGGTGAGGACGGCCTCCACCCGGACCTCGGCGTCCTCCTCCGCGATCCCCAGGAGCTCGCGGTAGCGGGGGTCGATCCACACCCGCACCGAGTAGCGGCCGTCGGGGACCCGCCCGCCCACCGTCACGTACGCGAGCGGGTTCACCGCCCAGCCGGCGTCGATCCCCCACACGGTGCCCAGCGTGAACGGGTTCCCCCCACACCAGCCGGGGTAGCGGGGCCGCAGCGGCCCGGAGTCGTCGAGGCGCGCCCGCTCGTAGGCGTTCGGGCAGAACGTGTACGGCCCGCGCGAAACGAGCGCACCGGCCGCGTCCCGGACGCTCACGTGGAGGAACCCCGCGAGCCCGTTCCAGCCGTCGAGCACGTCCGCGGGGAGCGTCCGCAGGACGGCCCCGGTCGCGGCGTCGGTCTGCACCACCCCGACCGGCGTGAGGTAGTCGGGGCGGGAGACCCGCAGCTCGAAGGCCCCGCCGGCGGCGGCCACCCAGACCCCGACGTCGAGCGGGAACCCCCGGCGCCCCCACCGCACCACCTCGACCTCCCCCTTGGCCGCGTACAGGCGGAGCGACGGCGGGCCGGCGGCCGCGGCGGCGGGGAGCCCCACGGAGGACCCCACGAGCGAGGCCACGGCCAGGGCGAGGGCGAGGGGCCGGCCGGCGCGGCGTTCCATGGTTCGCTCCTTCCCGATGGGGACCCGGCGAGCATACGTGCCGCCGCCACGTGAGACGAGGTCGGGGGCCCGACGGTTCCCGGGGCGTCCTCGGGCGGGTCGGCGCGCGGGTGGGGGCGCGTCGGTCCCGGGCTGCTCAGCGCGCGCCGAGGGCCGTGGCGAAGACCCGCTCGTAGCCCTCGACCATCGCCTCCTTCGAGAACAGCCGCCGCACGCGCTCCCGGCAGGCGCGGGGGTCGATCTCCCCGAGCCGCTCGAGGGCGCGGGCCGCCTCCTCGGGGTAGCGCTCGACCGACACGATGAAGCCGGTCTCGCCGTCCGCGATCACCTCGGGGACCGAGCCCCGGGGGGTGGCGATCACCGGGGTCCCGCAGGCCATCGCCTCGGTCATCACGAGCCCGAAGGGCTCGTCCCAGTCGATGGGGAACAGCACGGCCCGAGCCCGGGCCAGGAGTTCGGCCTTCTCCTCGTGGGCGATCTCGCCCCTGACCTCGATCCGGTCGGTGAGGAGGGGCTTCACGTTCCGCTCCCACTCCTCCTCCTCGGTGGGGTGGGCGATCTTGAGCGCGCAGACCAGGCGCGCCCCCGCCTCCCGGGCCGCGAGCACCGCCCGCCGGAGCCCCTTCTCCGGCGCCGCCCGCCCCAGGAACAGCAGGAAGTCCTCCTTCTCCTCCCGGAAGGGGTAGCGGGCCAGGTCGATGCCGTTGTAGACGACGCCCGCGTAGCGGAGCTCCTCCATCTGCCGGCGCTGGGCCTGGCTGATCGCCACGAACCACACCCGGTCGGCCACCTCGCGGTAGAGGCGGCGCATCTCGGGGGTGAACGAGCCGTGGAGCGTGTGGACCGTGGGCACGCCCGACAGCACGCCGGCGACCAGCGCCGACCACGGCGAGTGGACGTGGATCACGTCGAACCGGGAGGGGTCGCGGAACGCGATCAGCGTGTGGAGGGTGTCGTGCCAGGGGTCGTTGATGAACCGGGGGCCGGGCGCCCGCTCGAACGCGTACTCGAGGCGAGCCCGGGTCTCCGAGTCCCCGGTGGCGAACAGCGTGACGTCGTGGCCGCGTTCGGCGAGGCCGTCGGCCAGGAGCGCGACGACCCACTCGATGCCCCCGTAGCCCTTGGGGGGGACCGCGAGCCAGGGCGGCGCGACCTCGGAGATCCTCACGGCCCTTCCCCCGTCCCCGGCCGCGTCCACGGCACGAACCGCCGGTGGACGAAGGGCTCGGCGTAGCGGGACTCCCAGCGCCGCATCACCGCCTCGTGCTCGGGGTGGTGCTCGAAGGCCCGGACCTGCTCCACGTCGTCCCACTCGGAGACCACGACGAAGACGCGCCCGTCCTCCGGGTCCCGGCCGACCTCCGACCACCGGTGGCCGGGCTGCCGCGCGGCGAGCTCCCGGACGGCCCGGAGGTCTCGGTGGAAGGCCTCGAGGTCGGCCTCCGGCGCCAGCGAGAACCGGAGGTACGCGAGCACGCTCACCGTCGCCACCCCGCCATGCCGGGCCGAAGCCTACCCGAGCCGGACGGCCTCCACGCCGAGCCGGGACCGGCGAGCCGGCGCCCGGTCCGCTGGGGCCGGTACACTCTCAGGCGCGGGACGTGGCGCAGTTTGGTAGCGCGCAGCGTTCGGGACGCTGAGGTCGCGGGTTCGAATCCCGCCGTCCCGACCCTCGAACCTACGTTCGCCTTCGGCTTTGACGCCCCCGGGGCGCCCCGCTAGCCTTGCCCGAGCTGCCGTCCGGCAGCTCGCACCGTATGCGGGGGACCAGGCGGGGGCGCGGGCACCGCGTGCGGCCGGCGGCGGCCGCGCTCCTCGCGCTCTCCCTGCTCGTCGCGCCGGCCACGTCCAGCGCTGCGCCGACCCGGGCCGAGATCCGGGCCGCGGAGGCCAGGCTCCGGGCCCTCCACGAGCGCCTCTCGCTCCTGGTCGAGGAGTACGACCAGGCGAGGGCGCGGCTCGAGGAGCTCCGCGACCGCCTGGCGGAGGCCCGGAGGGAGGCCGCCGAGGCGACGGCCACGGCCGAGCGGGCCAGGGCCCGGCTCGCCGAGCGGGCCGCCCGCGCCTACATGACGATGGGGAGCGAGGCGCTGGTCCTCCTGGACGCTGGCTCCCTCGCCGAGTTCTCCGACCGGCTCGAGTTCATCGGGAGGATCGCGCAGGACGACGCCGACCTCGCCACCCTGGCCGACTCCGCCGGGCAGCGGGCGTCGTGGCTCGCGGAGCGCCTCCGGGACCTCGCGCGGGAGCACGCGCGGGTCGTGGCCGAGATCGCGAGGAAGGAAGCCGAGATCCGCCGGGCCATCGGGGAGCAGGAGCGCGTGGTGGCCGACCTCCGCGCGGCGGCCCGGCGGGCCCGGGAGGCCGCGGCGGTGGAGGCCGCGATCGAGAGCCCGGGCTCGGTCTCGCCGCCCCCCGGGCCGATCCCCGCCCCGAACCCCGGGGCGGGGCTCGCGACCGAGGCCGCCTACTCGGTCCTCGGCACCCCGTACCGCTGGGGCGGGGCGAGCCCGGAGGAGGGCTTCGACTGCTCGGGGCTCACGATGTGGGCCTGGGCCCATGCGGGCGTTTCCCTCCCGCACTCCTCGGAGCTCCAGTACGCCGTGCTCCCCCACGTCCCCCGGGACCAGCTCCAGCCCGGCGACCTCGTGTTCTTCTACAGCCCCATCCACCACGTCGGGCTGTACATCGGCGGGGGGCGGATGATCGACGCGCCCCACACCGGGGCGGTGGTGGCGATCAGGGACGTGCACTGGGACTCGTTCGTCGGGGCCGCGCGCCCCGGGTAGGGCCGGGGAGCCGGACCGGGCGACCCCGCGACCGGCCGGGCGGGGCGACCCCGCGGGTGGCGCCGGGGTAGGGTCGGCGGCCGAGCCCGGCGGACCGGCGCGTGACGGTCAACGGGTGGGCGCGACCCGCCCCGACGTCCCCTCGGCCTCGACGTCGAGGTGCGTGCCGAACGCGTGGAGGCCGTGGAGGAACACGCGCTCGACCTCCGGCGGTAGGTGCGGGTCGCACCGGAGCGCGCCGCCCTCCGCCTCCAGCCCCAGCATGGTCCGGAGGAACAGGAAGGGCGCCGCCGTCGCCCAGGCCTGCGGGTTGCAGGCCGTGGGGTACCGGACCGGGAACGGGGCGTCCCCCCGCGCGTAGCCCGCGAAGACCTCGGGGAGCCGGTGGCCCGTGAACCCGGCCGCCTCGAGCATCGCCATCGCCACCCGGTTCGCCTCCTCCCGGAAGCCGTACCGCGCGAGCCCCGCCGCGGCGATCGAGTTGTCGTGGGGCCAGACCGAGCCCGTGTGGTAGCCGATCGGGTTGTAGGCGGCGTCCTCCTCGGAGAGCGTCCGGATCCCCCACCCGGAGAACATCGGCGGCGAGAGGAGCTGCCGCGCCACGGCGGCGGCCCGGTCCTCCGGCACGATCCCCGACCACAGCAGGTGGCCCATGTTCGAGGCCATCGAGTCGATCCGCCGCTTCTCCCGCTCCAGCCCGACCACGTAGTACCCGCCCCGGGCGTCGGTCCAGAAGTCCCGGGAGAACCGCTCCCGGAGCTCCTCCGCCTCCCGCCCGAGCCGGGCGGCGAGGTCCGGGTCGCTCCACACCTCCGCCGCGAGCTCGGCCGCCCGGCGCTTCGCGTCGTAGACGTAGCCCTGGACCTCGGCGATCGCGATCGGGGGCTCCGGCAGCCGGCCGTCGGCGAAGCGGACGCCGTCCCAGGAGTCCTTCCACCCCTGGTTCGCCAGGCCCTGGGGCGAGCGCGTCGCGTACTCCACGTAGCCGTCCCCGTCGCGATCGCCGAACCGGTCGATCCACTCGAGCGCCCGGCGGGCGTTGGGCTCGAGCTCCCGGACGGTCCGGTCGTCGCCGGTCCACCGCCGGTACTCGGAGAGCAGGATGAGCCAGAGCGGGGTGGCGTCGGCGGTCCCGTAGTAGGGGCGGTGCGGCTTGAGGCCGAGGGCCGAGAGCTCGCCGAACCGGATCTCGTGGAGGATCTTCCCCGGCTCCTCGTCGCGGAAGTCGTCCTCCACCGTCCCCTGGAGCGCCGCCAGCGCCCGGAGCGCGCCGAGCGCGAGGTCGGGCCCCACCCACAGGGCCTGGTACGAGGTGATCAGGGTGTCGCGCCCGAAGATCGCCATGAACCAGGGCAGGCCCGCCGCGGGCAGCGAGTACTCGTTGCCCTCCACCTCGGCGCACAGGCGGAGGGCGGCGAGGTCCACGATCGAGCGCCGGTACACGTGCTCCAGCAGGTCCAGGTCCGCCCGGAGCCGGGGGACCTCGTCCCGCCACTTCGCGAGGACCCGCCCGGGCTCCCGCGCCGCCTCGCCGAACGCCTCGTGGACCGGCTCCGCGATCTCCTCGTCGAGGTGCACGACCACCCGGACCTCCGTGCGCCACCTGCCGCGGGGCTCGAGCCGGAGGTCGAAGACGAGGTCGTCGCCCTCGATGCGGGCGGGGGCGCTGGAGTGGATCCGGGAGGCCGCCCGGAACGCGCGGTGCTCGTAGCCGAAGCCGAGCACGCAGTGCTCGGCGTCGTGGGAGCGGGTCAGCTCCCCCCGGACCGCCCGCACCCGGTCCCGGACCTCGAAGATGTCGGCGAAGTCCGCCCCGCAGCGGAGGCGGAGCTCGACCGCGACCGGCCGGTCGAGGTGGTTGCGGACCTCGATCCCCTCCCGGAGCCCGTCGCCGACGAAGCGCGACCGGACGACGGTGAGCGCGTGCGCCGGGACCCGTGACCCGTCGGACCCCTCGAGCTCCGGGCTCGCCAGGAAGAACGCCGCCGAGTAGTAGTCCACCGTGGACGAGGTGAGGAGCTCCGGGACCCGCCCCCCGAGGCGGAGCTCGAAGCGGCTCAGGAAGCGGGTGTCGTCGTGGAACAGCCCGGCGACCGCCCCCTGCGGCACGTCCCCCCGGGCGTCGGAGACCATGAACGTGGAGCCGTCGAGGACCGAGATGGCGTCGGGGCCGAGCTCCGGCGGCCGGGCCTCGCCGGCCGGGGGGGCCGGGCCGACGGTCACTGGAGGGACTCGAGGTCCGCGAGCCGCCGCTCGGCGAGGGCCCGGAGGGCGTCGTTCCCGATCGCCTCCGCCTCCTGCCGGGCCTGGAGGAGCAGCCGCCGGGCCCGGTCGACCCGCGCCGCGAGCTTCTCGGCCGTGGCGTACTTCACGGCGTCGTCGGCCTTCACGATCAGCCGGAAGATCTCGTCGGGCCCCATCCGTCCTCCGCCGCCTCCGTCACCATGGTCCCCGTCCGCGCGCGTCCCGGCAAGCCCCGGGGTCAGGGTCCGCGGCCGGCGAGCGGGACCAGGGCCCGGGCCTCGGCCTCGATGGCCTCCCGGTCGCGGAGCCGCGCCAGCCAGCCGCGGGGGAGGGCGGCGGCGCCGTCCCTCGCGCCGAGGAGCGCGCCCGCGACGGCCGCGTTCGTGTCGGTGTCCCCGCCGAGCGCGACCACGCGGCGCAGGCCCCCCTCGACCCCGGGAGCCTCCACCGCCGCCCGCAGCCCGACGGCGGCGGCGTAGAGGCAGAAGCCCATGTCCGGGCCGTCCACGGGCCGCACGTCCCCCACCGCCCCGACGAGGAAGGCGAGCTCCTCGCCCCCGGGGCGCTCCAGGGCGGCGGCGAGCGCGGCGTCGACCGCGCGCTCGGCCTCCTCGCCGCGAGCCAGGGCGGCGACGGCGAGCGTCACCGCCACGCACGCCGTCCGGCACCGCTCGTCCCAGTGCGTGAGGGCCGAGAGCCGCCCCGCGAGGTCGGGCAGCTCGCGGGGCCGTCCGGCGTAGGCCAGGCCGAGCGGCGCGCAGCACATCACCGACCCGTTCCCCGCGGAGACCTCGGGGCCCCGCTCCTCCCAGACCCGCCGAGCCGCCTCGGTCCAGGGTGTCCCGGCGGCGATCCGAGCCAGGACCCGACGGGTGAGGCTCCCCACGTCCGGCGGGCGGGTCGCGAACCAGGCGAGGTGCTCCGCGACCACGTCGGCCGGGTCGAACCCGCCGCGGCGGGCGAGGCTCCGGGCCAGGTTCCGGGCCATCGCGGTGTCGTCGGTCGTGCTCCCGGGCGGGAGCCCCTGCCACGGCAGCTCGAGCGCGGGGACGGGGTCGGGGATCCGGGATGCCCGTCGGCCCTCGAAGGGCGCCCCGAGCGCATCCCCCAGCGCGAGGCCGAGGAGCGCACCCACCACCCGGTCCTCGAGCGTCACCGGACGATGCTACCCATCCCCCCGACCTCCCCGCGGTCGGGGCCCGGTGGCCCTTGGTACCCTTGCAGGCCGCATGGACAAGCTCGGACCCCGTCACCGGATGTGCCGCCGCATCGGCCAACCCCTCTGCGGGCGGCCGAACTGCCCGGCCACGCGCCGCCCCTTCCCCCCCGGCCAGCACGGGCGGGGACGGAAGCGCGTGTCCGAGTACCAGATGCGGCTGCTCGAGAAGCAGAAGCTCCGCGCGATCTACGGGGTGTCCGAGCGCCAGATGCGCCGGTACTACGAGCGGGCCGCCCGGAAGACGGGCGTGACCGGCGAGGAGCTGATCCGCCAGCTCGAGACCCGCCTGGACGCGATCGTGCTCCGCCTGGGGTTCGCGCTCTCCCAGCGCCAGGCCCGCCAGCTCGTCTCCCACGGGCACGTCCGCGTGGACGGACGCCGGGTGGACGTCCCGAGCTTCCAGGTCCGCCCCGGCCAGACCATCGAGCTCACCGAGAAGGGGCGGAACCTGTTGTTCGTGCGGGAGGCCCTCGAGCTCTCGCCCGAGCCGCCCCCCTACCTCTACCGGAACCGGGAGGAGTTCCAGGGGACCCTCGTCCGCTACCCCGAGCGGGACGAGATCCCGCTGCCGGTCCCGGTGGAGGAGCGGCTCGTCGTCGAGTTCTACTCCTAGGCCGCTTCCGCCCGGGGAGCCCCCGGCCCTATCCTGGGTCGGTGCGCGCGCGGCTCGCGCTCATGGCCCCGCTGGGCCTCGTGCCCCTCCTCCTCGCGGCCTGCCGGCTCGACGGCGGAGCCGGGACGGCGAACCCGCCGACCGAGCGAGGGTCGCCCGGCACGGAGGTGGGATCGCCGACGGCGGCGGCTCCGCCCGCCGCGCCCCTCGAGGTCCTCCTGCCCCTCGCCGAGGTCCGGGGCGCGATCGCATTCGTCTCCGGTCGAACCGGGACGGTGCAGCTCTGGGTGATGGACGCCGACGGCGCCAACCCGGTCCAGGTCACGGGGGGCGCCGGCACGAAGCTCCACCCGGCCTGGTCGCCCGACGGACGGAGCCTGGTCTTCGCCGAGGCCGACCGGGGGCTCTCCGATCCCAACTTCGACCTGTACGTCCTCGGGCCCGACGGGCTCGAGCGGCTGACCGAGACCCCCACCCGGGAGGCCTCCCCGGCCTGGTCGCCGGACGGCACCACGATCGCCTTCGAGTCCGACGAGACCGGGATCCCCGAGATCTGGGCGATCCACCGCCTCTCGGGCCAGCGGGTGGCCCTCACCGTGGACCGGCTGGCCGACCTCACGCCCGAGTGGTCCCCGGACGGGCGACGGCTGCTGTTCACGAGCAAGGAGGACCTCTATTGCTCCCCGACCGACCCGTCCTGCGAGCGCCACCTGTTCGTCCTCGACGTGGCGACGGGGCGGATCACCCAGCTCACCTCGGGCCGCTCCTACAACGGCGACCCCGCCTGGTCGCCCGACGGCACCACGATCGCGTTCTCGTCGAACCGGGGCGGGGGCGACTACGACATCTGGGCGATGGAGGTGGACGGCGGCGGCCTGCGCCGGCTCACGCGGGCCCCGGGGCTGGACCTGAACCCCGCCTGGTCGCCCGACGGGAGGTTCATCGCGTTCACCTCGCTCCGGGACGGGAACTACGAGATCTACGTGATGCGGGCGGACGGGTCCCACGAACGGAACCTCACCCGGGACCCGGCGAACGACTACACGCCGGCCTGGCGGCCGCCGCCCCCGGAGGGCTAACCCGAGCGTTCCGCGAGCTTCCGCTCGAGGTACTCGCGGAGCGCGACCGCGTTGTTCCGCTCCTCGTCCCGGGCCCCGAAGAGCAGCGTGACGTCGCCGCGTCGGGCGGCCTCGAGGAGCGGCCGCCAGGCGTCGGGTTTCCGGTCCAGCTCGGCGAAGTAGCGACGGAGGAACCCCTCCCACCGGGAGGGCTCGTGGCCGAACCACCGGCGCAGCTCGTCGCTCGGGGCCACGTCCCGGAGCCAGGCGTCGATCCCGAGCTCCTCCCGCCCGACCCCGCGCGGCCACACCCGGTCCACGAGGAACCGGGGGCGCGGGGCCCGGCGCGCCTCCTCCCGGTACAGCCGGACCACGTGGATCGCCACCCCGGCCCCCTCAGCGGGCGCGGGCCGGCCCCCGTTCCGCGGCCCCCGCGGGCGCGAGCGCGGCCCGGACGAACGCGACCACCTCCCGCTCCCGGCGCCGGAGCGAGGCCCGTCCCTTGTCCTCGCCGACCACCGCCCGGAGGACGCTGGCCTCGGTGAGGGAGCCGACCACCGCCGTGTACAGCGTGAACAGGAGCAGCGCGGGGTCCTGCCGGCGGATCTCCCCCCGCGCCATCCCGGACTCGAGGAACGCGATGGCCCGGCGGCGCAGCGGGTCGAGCACCCCGGCGAACCGCTCGAACGCCTCGGGGCCGAGCCGCCCGGCCTCCCGGACGAACGCGGGGAACTCCGGCCACTCCTCGGCCAGCCGGAACACCGCGCGGATCACGGCCTCGGCCCGCTCCCAGTAGGAGTCGGCGTCGGCCAGCGCCTCGTTCAGCACCTCCGCCAGCCGCTGGGCCGCGGCGGCCAGGCACGCCTGGAGCAGCGCGTCCTTCGTCGGGAAGTAGTAGAGGAGGGTCTGCTTGCGGATCCCCACCGCCTGCGCCACCTGGTCGAGGCTCGTGCCGTGGTAGCCCTGCCGGCCGAACAGCCGGATGGCCTCCTCGATCAGGACCCGCCGTCGCCGCTCGCCGCCGGTGCGCGCCACCCTCCCCGCCCCCTCACCGCCGCCAGGTAGGACGCGGGCCCCGCCGGGGGAGCGGCCGGTAGGCCTCCCACACCCGCAGCCACCGCGGCCCCGCCGGCCCCGCCGGGGACGGCGTCTCCCCGCGGCTCGCCCGGTGCTGCGCCTCCCACCACGTGCTGCGGTCCTCGTCGAACAGCTCGGCCACGGCCTGGTACATCCGCCGGGTGAGCTCCCGGTGGTCCTCGCCCTCCCGCGGGAAGATCGGCGCGCCGTACCGGACGGAGATCGGCAGCCGCCCGGGCCGCGGCCAGGCGCGACCCCGGGGCATCGCGGCGAACGCGCCGCGGATCGCGATCGGCACCACCGGCACCCGGTGCTCGATCGCGAGCCGGGCGGCGCCGGTCCGGAACCGCTGCATCCACCCGTCGGGCGAGCGCGTCCCCTCGGGGAACACGATCAGGCTCCACCCATCGGCGAGCATCTGGCGGGCGCTCGCGGTCCCCCGGCCGCGGCCGCTCCGGTCGATCGGGAACGCGTTGTAGACGAGGGCCGTGGCGATCGACTTCCACCAGGTGTCGAAGAAGTAGTCGGCCGCCGCGCCGGTCGCCGTGCGCTCCCGCCACCGCCGGGGCAGCGTGGTGAGGATCAGCGTGGCGTCCAGGTGGCTCGTGTGGTTCGAGACGAACAGGACCGGCGGCTCGAGCCCCTCGAGGTTCTCCAGCCCGTACACCCGCGGCGCAGTCTCGGTCCACACGAGCGGCCGCATCCCGAGCGTGAGGATCGCCTCGCGGGCGGCCCGGGCCAGCGGGGTCCGGGCCCAGGCCGTGGGGAACTGCCCCGGCCGCCGGGGCTCGGCCTGGGCCTCGGCGGCGGCCGGCACCAGGGGCCGGCGTCCCCAGCGGAACCCGCGGGCGACGGTCCGGACCTCGTCCAGGAACGAGCCCCCGCGGCCCATCACCGAACCTCCGCGAGCGCGAGCGGCGGGCAGTGGAAGTAGGTGATCCGCGGGTCGCGCCCCACGCGGTCGCTGGCCATCTCCAGGGCGTCCCGGAACGTCGTCGCCGCCCGGTAGCCCATCCGCGCGCAGGCCTTGGGGTCACCGCCGACGAAGATCACGTCGCCCAGGTAGTCCAGGGCGTGGGCGCCCCAGTACCACATGTAGAACGGGTGCACGCCGTGGTAGGCGTAGCTCCGGCGGTACAGGTGGACGTACCAGGGGTCGGTCGCGTACCGCTCCTCGTACTTCGACTCGATCGTCGCCGGGTCCGTCGTCTCGGCCAGCACCTCCTCGAAGAAGTCCACGTAGCTCGGGTGGTGGACCTGGTGGAACTCCCAGGGCACCGGGTGGAACAGGATCATCACGCCCCCGGGCCGCACCAGCGGCTTGCCCCGGTAGAGGTTGAAGAAGTACCCGAGCCCCAGGCAGTGGACGAGGATCGGGTTCATGATCGAATTCACGTTGTACGGGCAGATGTAGGGGAGGCCCACGACCAGCACGTCGCTCTGCCCCTGGACCTCCACGAGCTGCTGGCGGTGGAGGTTCTCGAGGGTCCGCGCGTGGACCAGGTCGGTGTCGCCGGCGTTGATCCCCGTGACGCCGTAGGGGGCCTCGATCCGGCGGAACACCTCCCGGCGGACCCTGGCCGGCGCCGCGTCGTTCGCCTTCTTCGCCGCGAGGTACATCGCCTGGTCGGCGAGGGACCACTCCCACTCGCGCTTGTTGAGGAAGCCGAACTCCCGGGGGAACGTCTCGTTGTTGAGCGTGGTCTCGATGGTGAAGATCCGGAGCCCGGCGTCCTTCAGCACCTTCCCCATCCGCATGCAGGAGGCGTGGATCGCCGACGCCTCCGGGCGGGGGTCCATGTAGCTCTTCGAGTGGAGCATGGTCTCGACGTTGTGGTGGTGGCGGAGCGAGCGGTAGGAGGCCAGGCCCACGGGGACCGACTTGTGGCCCCCGTCCATCGCGACCAGGTTGATGTTCACGTAGATCAGGAGGTCGGACTCGGCGGCCCGGCGGTTGATCTCGACCACCTCGCCCTTCTCGGTCCGCCCCACCTCGACGAGCCCCACGGGGTCCTCGGCGTCGTGGTTCGTGAGGTCGCGGGGGAAGAAGGAGCGGAAGACCCGCTCGCCCACGGTCCGCTCGATCTCCCGGGGGGTCATCCGCCGGTGGAGGGAGTTGGCGACGATCAGCTTCACGTCCTCCACCCCCCGCCGCGCCGCGATCCCGAGCACCGCCTCGATCACCCGCTGGCGGATGTCGGGGGTGCGCATCGGGGGGAGCGGGAGCGAGATGTCGTCGAACGCGATCGTGAGCCGCATCCCCGGCCGGAGCAGCTCGGGGAGCGGCTCGCTCCCGAGCGGGTGGAGGAGCGCCTGCTCGATGGCCCCCGGCAGGTCGCGGATCCCCGGCAGCGGGTCCGGCGGGTACACGACCCGGGTCCCGAGCGGGAACCGTTGGAGCCGGAACCCCTCCCCCTCGTGCACGAGGAGCGGCGGAGTCCGCTCGTCCACCTCCAGCACGAACCCCGGTCTCGTCACCTCTCCCTCCTCCGTCGTCAGTCCCGCCGCGGGTCGAAGGCCACCTTCACGGTGCCCAGGCGCCCCGCGGCGAGGGCGTGGTCGATCGCCTCCCGCCAGGACCCCAGGGGGTAGACCGCCCCCACCAGGCCCCCGAGCGGCGCCCGGGCCGCCAGCTCGATCGCCAGCTCCGAGGTCCGCCGCGCCGCCCCGTCCAGCCGCTCGGTGCCGCCGGTGTAGGCCCCCGCGACCTCGAGCTCCCGGAACCAGACCGGGGTGAGGTCGACGCCCTCGGTGGGGATCCCCGCGAGCACCACCCGGCCGCCGGCCCGGACCGAGCGGAGGGCCAGGTCGAGGGCGCTCCGCGAGCCGGCGGCGTCGATCGCGACGTCCACCCCGCCGAGCAGGAACGGCGCCCCCCGCTCCGGCCGGAGCTTGAGCGCCCGGGTCGTCCGGCGTACCGCGTTCAGGGCCTCGGCGGGCGGGACGACCTCGGACGCGCCGAAGGCGCGCGCCGCGTCCCGCTGGCGGGGGTGCTTGGCCACCACCACGATCCGCCCGGCCGCCGAGAGCTCCCGGAGCGCGAGGAGCGTGAGGAGCCCGATGGCCCCCGCCCCCACCACCAGGACCTCCGCGTTGGGCTCGACCCGGGCCCGGAGCGCGGCGTGCACCGCGCAGGCCAGGGGCTCGAGGAGCACGGCCACCTCGTCGGGCATCGCGTCGGGGACCGGCACGAGCTGGGAGCGGTGCGCGACCAGGCCCCGGCTCCACCCGCCGCCGGTCTCCTCGCAGTAGCCGATCTGGAGCCCCGGCTTCAGGTGGCCGGCGGTCACCCGGTCGCACCGGCCCGTGTCCCCCGCGGCGCAGTTCCGGCAGGGCTCGAGGCCGCGGGCCGCGCAGGCGATCACCGGCTCGAGCACGACCCGGGTCCCGGCGGGGAGGTCCCCGGCGTCCTCCAGGAGGTCGCCCACGACCTCGTGGCCGGGGACGAACGGCATCGAGACCAACGGCGAGAAGTAGAACGAGGACCGCCCGGAGATCGTGGCCAGGTCCGAGCCGCAGATCCCCGCGAGGCGCGGGCGGACCCGCACCCACCCCTCGCCGGGCGGCTCGGGGTCGCGCCGGTCCACGAGCCGGAGGGTCGAGAGGGGGCCGGTGAGGAGCCCCGGGGCCCGCGAGCCCACGGCCCGGGCCGCGAGGTAGCGGGGGACCGAGCGGAAGAGCTCGAGCGACCGCGTCGGCACCGCCTCACCCCCTCCCGATCCGCCCCGCTCGCGCCACCTCGGGCCTCACCGCACCGCCGGCCGCGGGAAGCGGACCCTCGGCATCCCGCCCGTGATGCCCCACTCCTCGATCGGCCACCGCCGCCGCCGCGCCACCCGGTACAGGGCCGAGTCCGGGGAGACCGCCACCGGGTTCCCCACGGCCCGCAGGAGCGCGAGGTCGGAGTGGCTGTCGGCGTACGCGTAGGAGGCCCGCAGATCCGCCCCCTCCCGGTCCGCGTAGCGGCGGAGCCAGGCGGCCCGCGCCTCGCCCACGAGCGGCGGCTCCGCCAGGTAGCCCGTGTAGCGGCCGTCCCGGACCGCGAGCTTGGCCGCGATCACCTCGTCGAAGAGCGGCGCGAGGGGCCGGACGAAGGGCTCGGCGGCGGCCGTGATCAGGATGGTCCGGTGCCCGGCGGCCCGGTGCTCGCGGATCCTCCGGACCGCCGCCGCCGAGGTCTTCTGGAGCATGAACTCGGCCACCACCTCGTCGACCAGCCGGTCCACCCCCTCCACCGAGGCGCCCTCGAACCGGCGGAAGAACGTGCGGAGGAACTCGCCCCGGTCCCGCCGGTCCGCCAGGAGGTAGCTCGGGATCCGCGCGAACACGGACACCAGCTCCGCCGGCCACTCGTCCCAGGTCGCGTCGGCGAGCCGCGCCCACACGAACGACTCGACCACGTTCGAGGGGAGGATCGTCCCCTCCATGTCGAACACCGCGAGCACGAGGCGGTCCCGCTCCCGCACCTGGACCTTCGGCCTGGGGCGGGAGGAGGAGAGGACCCGCAGGCCCTGGGTCACCGCCGGGCAGTGCACCTCCTGGAGGTAGTGCTTCCAGTCCACGATCTTCGCGTCGAACGGGAACCGGGCCCGGTCCGCCGGGGGGAGCGAGCGGAAGAGCGCGAGGGCCCGGTCGTCGGTGTAGATCACCTCGGCCTCGGTGTAGGCGCCGTAGAGGTCCGCGTACCGGCGGACGAACGACAGCCGGGCCCGGTCCCGGTCCACCCGGGACACGAGGTCGCGCATCGCCTTCGACTTCGGGAGGTGGGTCACGACCTTCTCGGCGACCTCGACCAGCCGCTCCCCGGTCCGGAGCATCCGCTCCACCGTGAGGTGGCCGGGGAACCGCCACTCGGGCACCCGGACCTCGCCCCGGTCGCGCTCGGGGAGCGGGTGCCGCTCGAAGTACTCCTTCACGTGCTCGTAGAGCTCCCGGTACTGGAGCGGGTTCCGGAACCCCGAGCCGACGTGGTAGTAGGCGGCCTCCCCGGCGGCCGGCGGCGTGGCCGCCACGGCGAGGAGCGCGTTCACCACCAGGTCCACCGGGACGATGTCGACGATCCCCTCCGGGATCCCGGGGAACTCGGGGATCGCCCCCCGCCCGTAGGCCAGGATGATGGGGTCGGCCATCTTGAACCCCTCGATCCAGCCCGGGTAGGGGTGGAGGAGGGCGCTCTCGATGATCGAGGGGCGGACGATCGAGAGCGGCAGGCCCTCCTCCCGGGCCAGCTCCTCGACGGCCCGCTCCCCCATGGCCTTGGTGAAGGTGTAGACGTCGGGCCAGCCGAGGGTCTGGGCCCGGGCCCGGCCGTACTCGGTCAGGCGCTTCGAGACCCACTCCCGCCGCCGTTCCTCGGCGTCGGCCGCCACGGTCTGGGGCCCGGCCCGGGAGTGCTCGGCCCGGGCCCTGGCCAGGAAGCGGTCGAGCTGCTCGGGGCGGCGCGAGGCCGCCTCCACCTCGCGGCGGGCGGCGAGGGCCAGCTCGGCCTCGGTCCGCCAGTCCACCCGGTGGTCCAGGGTCGCCTCGGGGATCACGCCCTTCCTGGTCCCCGCCACGTAGGCGGTGGAGACGTGGACCACGTGGGGCGCGGCGCCCCCTCCCCGGACCGCCCGGTACAGCCGGAGCGCGCCGAGGACGTTGGTCTGGAACGCCTCGTCGATGGGCTCGTCGAAGGCGACCGTGGCCGCGCAGTGGACGACCACGTCGATCCCCGGCGGGAAGCGCGGCTCGTCCCCCGCCGCGAAGTCGCCCTCCACCACCTCCACGCGTTCGTCGAGGATCCGGCCCACGCCCTCCTCGCCCTCGCGCTCCCGGAGCACCCGGAAGGCGTTCCCCCGGAGGACGTGCTCGACGCGTTGGCGGCCGGTCTGCCCGAGCTTCGGGCGGACCAGGACCAGCGCGCGGGTCGAAGGGAAGTCGAGCAGGAGGCGCTCGAGGAACGCCTGCCCGAGGAAGCCGGTCACCCCGGTCACGAGGACCGTCTTCCCCGCCAGCCGCTCGACGATCGACGGCCCGGCCGTCGCGCTGCCGTTCTCTACCACGCGGCAGATTATCGGTCTCTACCGTTCGGTAGACAAGGGGGCCACGGCTACACTCAGGCGTCCATGGAGATCTCCGAACTGCAGGCCGCGCTCCGGCGCACCTACTACCGGCGCGACGCGAGGCGGGGGCGGGACGGGACGTTCCGGTGGCTGGCCGAGGAGGTCGGCGAGCTGGCCCGGGCCCTCCGCACGGGCCGCCGGGACCAGCTCGTCCACGAGTTCGGCGACGTGCTCGCCTGGCTCGGCTCGCTCGCGAACCTCGTGGGGGTCGACCTGGAGGAGGCCGCGGCCCGCTACGCCACGGGCTGTCCGCGCTGCGGCCGGAGCCCCTGCGCCTGCGAGCCCCGATGAGCGGGCCCGTCGTCCGCTTCGCCCGGCCCGAGGACTGGCCGGAGGTGGCGGCGCTCCTCGTCGAGCTGGGGCGCGGCGTCCCCCCCTCGGCCGCGCGCGACGACGCCCACCGGCTGCGGTTCGCCGGCCACACCCGGGCCCTGGACTCGGTCACGCTCGTCGCCGAGTCCGACGGCCGGGTCGTGGGGTTCCTCGACATGTGGTACCAGCAGCGGCTCGGCGACCACCGCCCGCAGGCCTACGTCCAGGACCTCGTGGTCACCGAGGCGCTCCGCGGGGCCGGGGTGGGCTCGCTCCTCTTGCGCCGGGCGGAGGAGCTGGCCCGCAAGCGGGGCTGCTTCCGGATGTGGCTGGTCACGGCGGGCTGGCGGGAGGCGGCCCACGCCTTCTACCGCAAGCACGGCTGGGACGAGTACGGGAAGTGGTTCGTGAAGCTCCTGGAGGAGGCGGAGCCCGGCCGGCGCGACGACTAGGCCGGCCGGCGGCGCCACGACCGGGCCGGCGGGCGACGGTTCACCCGTCGAGGACGTGCACGGGGTCTCCCACCGTGACCACCCCCGGCTCCACGACGTCCGCGTAGATCCCGAAGGGGAGCTTCCCGCCGGCGGTCCGCCCTCGGACCCGCTCGATCGCCTCGAGGGTCGGGAAGTCGGTCTCCCCGGTCGTGGGATCCTTCGTGGTGACCGCGCACCGGGGGACGGGCCCCCCGGCGCGGAGCACCGCCCCGCCGACCGCGAGGAGCCGGCCGGCCCACCCGTCCTCCTCGTACGGCGAACAACCGTCCAGCTCGATCAGCATCCGGAACCGGCCGGGGTCGAGCCGCCCGTCGGCCCCGCCGCCCGAGGACAGGTGGTCCACGGAGGCGAGCGACACGATCGTCACGGGATGGACGTCGACGGCGTCGCCGGGCCGCTCCGGCCGGGCCACGCGGAGCGGCCGTCCGGCGAACGCCGAGAGCGCCGCCTCCCAGGGCCCCGGCACGATCCGGGCCGGCACCGGCCGCCCCCAGAAGTCCGCGACGACGGCCGGACCGCTCGCCACCGCCGGCCCGGCGACCTCGGTCCCGTCGGGGAACGAGAGGCGGAGGGTCCCCTCCTCGGGGTCGTGCTCCGCGCGGACCGCCATCATCCGCGCCGCCTTCGGGCCGGAGAACCGCCGGCCCTCTCCGTCCACGAGGAAGAACGCCCGGTCCCCCTCCGCGCCGCGGGGCCCGAGCCGGACCCGGACCGGGTGATGGAGCCGGGTGGCCTTCACCGGCGTCACGTTGAGCCGGGCGACGCTCGGCACGGCCGGTTCAGGCGCGACCGAGGAGGAGGCGCTCGGCGATCTGGACGCCGTTGAGCGCCGCCCCCTTCCGGAGGTTGTCGCCGCAGGAGAAGAGGAGCAGGGCGTCCTCGCGCCCCGGCGCCCGGCGCACCCTCCCGACCAGGACCTCGTCGCGGCCGGCGGCCTCGAGGGGGCTGGGGTACAGGCCCCGCTCGGGGTCGTCCACGACCCGCACGCCGGGAGCGGCGGCGAGCACCTCCCGGGCCTCCTCCGGCGAGATCGGCCGGGCGAACTCCGCGAGGACCGCCACGGCGTGGCCGACCATCACCGGCACCCGGACGCAGGTGGCCGCCACGTCGAGGTCCGGGAGCCCCAGGATCTTCCGGGACTCCCGCATGGTCTTGGTCTCCTCGCCGGTCCACCCCTCCTCGTCGAACGCGTCGATCCTGGGCAGCACGTTGAAGGCGATGGTCTTCCCGAACGTGGCGCCCGACGGCAGCGCCGCGGGGTCGGGGCGGGCCAGCTCCTCCTCCTGGCCGCGGAGCTTCTCGAGCTGCTCGACGAGCTCCGCCACCCCGTCGCGGCCGGCGCCCGACACCGCCTGGTAGGAGGAGAGGACCAGCCGGCGGAGCCCCGCCGCCCGGTGGAGGGGCGCGACCGCCATCAGCGCGACGATCGTGGTGCAGTTGGGGACCGCCACGATCCGCGGCGATCCCTCGAGCGCCTCGGGGTTCACCTCGGGGATCACCAGCGGGACGTCGGGCTCCATCCGGAACGCCGAGGACTTGTCGATGCAGGTGGTCCCGGCCGCCGCCGCCTCCCGGACGAAGGACCTGGCCACCGAGGCCCCGGCCGCGGAGAGCGAGAGGTCCACCCCGCGGAGCACGTCGAGCGAGAGCGGGCGCACCTCGAGCTCCTCGCCGCGGAACGGGACCCGCCGCCCCGCCGAGCGCGGGGAGGCCAGCGGGATCAGCTCGTCGACGGGGAAGCGCCGCTCCTCGAGGATCCGGAGCATCTCCCGCCCCACGGCGCCGGTGGCGCCGACCACCGCGACCCGCATGGCGTCCATCGTAGCGGGCGGCGCCGGCGGCTCAGGCGAACCGCCAGGAGGCGAGCATGCGGCGGAGGTCCTCCGCGTGGACCGGGAAGTCCTCGGCCGAGGCGTTCAGCGTGATCCGGTAGCCGACCTCGCCCCGCACCGCGACGACCTCCCGCATCACGAACTCCCCCTCCCCCGTCGCCAGCTCCACGTCCCACTGCTGCGCGTCGACCCCGTCGAGCCGGGTCTCCCGGACGGGCCCGGGGAGGAGGCCCGCCTCCTCGTCGCGCCGACGGACCAGCTCCCCGAAGGCGGTCAGGTCGGTCCCCTCCGCCAGGTCCACGGCCTCCACGAAGACCGTGGTGGCCCGCGACGGCACCTGGAACTGGTCGAGCTGCACGTCGCCGATCCGCGCCTCGCCCGCCACCCAGCCCTCCGGGGTCACCACGCAGTACCCGAACCGCTCCGAGACGAAGTCCGCCCCGCGGCAGGGGTCGGGGCGGAAGAGCAGGAACCCGACCACTCCCCCGAGGACGAGGAGGGCGGCCCCGAGGACGACCCACGGCCTGGCCCGGGAGGGCGGCTTCGGCGCGGGGAACTCGACCGGCGGCCGCTCGGCCGGCGCCCGCCGCGGGGCCAGGGTGGTCATCGCCCCCGGCGCCAGCGAGGCGCCGCAGCGCGAGCAGAACGCCGCGTCCTCGGGGTTCGTGTTCCGGCAGGTGGGGCAGACGATCACGCCGTCCCCATCATGCGCCCGCCGACCTCGAACCGTCCAGGCCGAAGCGGGCGTGGATCGCGCGGACCGCGCGCTCCGCGTCCTCCTTCCGGATCACGCACGAGATCCGGATCGACGAGGTCGAGATCATCTCGATGTTGATCCCCTCCGAGGCGAGGGCGTCGAACATCTCGGCCGCCACCCCGGGGTGCGACTTCATCCCGGCCCCCACCAGGGAGACCTTGGCGATCCCGTCGTCGGTCGCGTACCGCGGGGCCCCGATCTCCTCCACGATCCGGTCGAGCGACGCCTTGAGGCGCGTCAGGTCAGCCCGGGGCACCGTGAACGAGACGTCGGTCCGCCCGGCGTGGGAGACGTTCTGGACGATCATGTCCACGTTCACCCCTTCGGCCGCCACCGCCTTGAAGATCGCGGCCGCGACGCCGGGGCGGTCGGGGACCTCCTCCAGGGTGACCTTCGCCTCGTCGGTGTCGAGCGCCACGCCCGAGATCAGCGCCTGCTCCACGTCCTCCTCCGGGATGTCCTCGACCCACGTGCCGGGCTCGTCGCTGAACGACGACCGGACGTGGATCCGCACGCCGTTCCTCCGAGCGTACTCCACCGACCGGACCTGGAGGACCTTGGCGCCCGAGGCGGCGAGCTCCAGCATCTCCTCGTAGCTGATCCGGTCCAGCTTCCTCGCCCGCGGCTCGATCCGGGGGTCGGCGGTGAACACCCCCTCGACGTCGGTGTAGATCTCGCACGCGTCGGCCCCCAGGGCCGCAGCCAGGGCCACCCCGGTCGTATCGGAGCCGCCCCGCCCGAGCGTCGTGACGTCCTGGCTGGTGGAGACGCCCTGGAAGCCCGCGACGATCACCACCTTCCCGTCGGCCAGGGCCTCGAGGATCCGGCCGGGCCGCACGTCCACGATCTTCGCCCGCCCGTGCTGGGTGTCGGTGATGATCCCAGCCTGGGAGCCGGTGTAGGAGGCGGCCCGGCACCCCCGGGCGTTCAGCGCGATCGCGAGGAGCGACATCGCGATCCGCTCGCCCGCGGTGAGGAGCATGTCGAGCTCACGGGGCTCGGGGGCCGGGGTGATCGCGGTGGCCATCGAGAGGAGCTCGTCGGTGGTGTCCCCCATCGCGGAGACCACGGCCACCACGTCGTTCCCCTCCTCCCTGGCCCGCAGGATGCGCTCGGCCACCGCCTGGATCCGCTCGGTGGTGGCGACCGACGTGCCGCCGTACTTCTGGACGATGACCGGCACCGCGTCCGCTCCTGGCCTGGGTGGGCACGAGGGTAGCAGCCGTCCCCGGCCCCCAACGGGCGGTCGTGGCGGTCCTGGGCTGGCTGGTCCTCCGGCGGGTCCGGGCGCCGAGCTAGGCACCGCTGGGCGCGGCGGCCGCGCCTCCGGGCCCGGGCCGGGTACCGCCCGGTCGGGCGGCGCTCGCTGTCGCCGGCGCGACCCCGAGGGCCCGGCGGAGGAAGTCGAGCTGGAGCCACAGGAGGTTCTCCGCCACCACCTCCTGCGGGGTCATGTGCGTGACCCCCGAGAGGGGGAGCACGGCGTGGGGCCGCCCGGCCTCGAGGAGCGCCCGGGAGAGCCGGAGGGTGTGGGCGACGTAGACGTTGTCGTCGGCCATCCCGTGGATCAGGAGCAGCGGGCGCTCGAGCTTCCCCGCGTCGGGGAGGAGCGAGCTGCGCTCGTACGCCTCGGGGTGCTCCTGGGGCGACCCGAGGTACCGCTCGGTGTAGTGCGTGTCGTAGAGCGCGGGATCGGTCACCGGCGCCCCGGCCACGGCCGCGTGGAACACGTCGGGGCGGCGGAGGACGCAGGCGGCGGCGAGGTACCCGCCGAACGACCACCCCCGCACCGCCACGCGCGAGAGGTCCAGCGTTCCCGGGTGCCGCTCCGCCGCGTCGTGGAGCGCCTCGACCTGGTCCTCGACGGCCGGGCCGATCAGGTCGAGGTGGACCGCCTTCTCCCAGGCGAGCCCCCCGGCCGGCGTCCCCCGCCCGTCGGCCACGAGCACCGCGAACCCCTGCTCCGCGAACCACCGCGACTCGAGGAACGGGAACGAGGCCCGCCACACCCGCTGGAGGTGGGGCCCTCCGTAGGGGTCGAGGAGGACGGGGAACGGCGGCCCCCCGCGCGGCTCCGGTCCGGCACGCCCCTCCGGACCGCCGCCGCCCCCCTCCGGACCGCCGCCGCCCTCCGGCAGGAACAGCGCGTAGGGGATCCCCCGGCCCCGGGAGCGCCCGAGCCGGGGCGCCGCGAGGAACCCCGGCCGCTCGGCGTTCGACGCCACCGCCTTCACGACCTGGCCGCCTCGGAGGACCCGGGCCACGGGCAGCTCGTCCCCCGGGCCCTGGGAGACGAGCACGACGACGTCTCCCCCCACGGCCGGCGCGTCGTGGAGCCCCGGGCCCTCCGACAGCCGCTCCACGCCCTCCGCCCCCGCCGCGTACACGTGGGCCTCGGTCGGCTCCCCCGCCTCGCTCCCCTGGAGCACCACCCGGCCGCCCGCCACCCCGGCGACGCGGCGGACGTGGAGGTCGGGCGGGGTCAGGACCTCTTCGTCCACGAGGAGACGACGGGCGTCGGCCTCCAGGTCCTCCACGGTCCACGCGAGGCGCCCGCCGAGCCAGCAGGGCACCCCGTCCACGATCTCGAGCCAGGTGGGGGAGACGTCCTCCCGCAGGACGCGGGTCGTCCCGCTCCGCGGGTCGACCGCGAGCACCAGGACCCTGCGCTGGTCCCGGCTCTGCACGACGAGCGCGAGCGGGGCGCCCTCCTCCCAGGCCACCCGCACCAGGTAGGGGAACGCCTCGCGGTCCCACGAGACCTCCGCCGTCCGCCCGTCGAGGCCCAGGACGTAGAGCGAGACGTCGGCGTTGGCCGCCCCGGCCGCCGGGTAGCGGACGGGGCGGGGAGCGCGCCAGGGATCCACGGGGTCCGCGATGTGCCACACGGGGACCTCTCCCTCGTCGACGCGGCATGCGACCACGGCCCGGCCGTCCGGGGCCCACCAGTGGCCCCGATGCCGCCCCATCTCCTCGGCCGCCACGAACTCCGCCACCCCCCAGGAGACGGCCGGGTCCTCCTCGCCGGCGAGCGCGCGGTCCTCCCCCGTGTCGAGATCCACCACCCGGAGCTCGCGGCCCCGGACGTAGGCCACCTTCCCGCCCGACGGGTCCGGCCGCGGGTCGAAGCACGGCCCCTCCACCGGGACCTCCCGCGCTCCCCCGCCGGCGAGGTCCGCCACGAAGAGCCGGCCGCCGAGCGCGAGGGCCGCGAGCCGGAAGGCCCGGTCGCAGGCGAACGCGGTGACCCCGCCCGCGCGCTCCCGGGCCCGCTCGCGCCGGGCCCGCTCCACCTCGGGGAGCTCGACCTCCCCCGGGCCGGCCTCCCGCGGGTCGAAGACGAGCCGCTCCCGGCCCTCGTCGACGTCGAGGACCCACAGGGCGTTCGATGGGTCGTCCCCCGCGGAGGAGCGGAGGAACGCGACCCTCGAACCATCCGGCGCCGCCGCGAAGCTCCTCGGCTGCCCGAGGGTGAAGCCGCGCGTGCGCGCCTTCCGACGGGGGAACGGGTCGCGCTCGCCCACCCGCCGCTCACATCTCCCGTCGGCCCTCGAGGGCCTGGGAGAGCGTGACCTCGTCCGCGTATTCCAGATCGCCCCCGACCGGGAGCCCGCTCGCGAGGCGCGTCACGCGGACCCCCAGGGGCTTGAGCATCCCCGCGACGTACATCGCGGTCGCGTTCCCCTCGAGGTTGGGGTTCGTGGCCAGGATCACCTCGGTGACCCCGTCCCGCTGCACCCGGTCGAGCAGCTCCTGGACCCGGAGGTCCTCGGGCCCCACCCCGTCCAGGGGCGAGATCGCACCTCCCAGGACGTGGTAGCGGCCCTTGATCACGCCGGCCCGCTCGATCGTGGCCGCGTCCTTCGGCTCCTCGACCACGCACAGCACGGTGCGGTCCCGGGTCTCGTCGCGGCAGACCCGGCAGAGCTCGCCGTCGGCCACGTTCCCGCATTCCCGGCAGAACCGGATCCGCTCCTTGGCCCGAACGATGGCCTCGGCGAGGCGCTTGGCCTCCTCCGGCGGCGCCTTCACCAGGTGGAAGGCGAGCCGCTGGGCGGACTTCGGCCCGATCCCCGGCAACCGGGAGAGCTCGTCGATCAGGTCCTGGATCGGTCCCTCGTACACGCCGGCCTCCCGCTAGGCCTCGGGCCTCGCGCCGAGCTCCTCCTGGAGCCGGCGGAGGGCCTCCTCCTCCGAGGGCGGCGGCTCCTCCTCGTCGAGGACCTCCGCCGCGACCTTCGTCCGCACCACGCAGCGCACCTCGGGGGAGATCCCGAAGAGCGCGCGGAGGGCCCGCCGGAGCTCCTCGGCCCGTTCCTCGACCTTCTTCACCCCGAACCGCCGATCGGGCGGGAACGCGAGCTCGATGGTCTCGCCGTCGAAGGCGGCCACCGTGGCCGACTCGAGCAGCGCACGGAGGATCGCCTGCCGGTGCTGCTGGAGGTGCTCGAGCACGCTCGGCCACGACCGCCTGAGCATCGCGACGTCCACGCCCGAGGCATCGGGGGCGCGTGGCCCGGCGGACGCCGGGGGCGGTCCGGCTTCCCCCTCGGGGGGTTCGGCCGCGGGCGGTTCGGTCGGGGTCGGCCGCTCGGCCCCGACCGTCGCGGGTCCGGGCGCGACGGCCGGCGGTCCGGTCCCGGTGGCGGGCTCGGCTGCCGATGCCGCCGCCGGAGGTCCGGAGGGCTCGGCCGCGGATGCCCCGGGCCGGCGTCCCGCCCCCTCGGTCGGCCGGCCCGGCTCGAGGCCCGCCAGCCGCTCCAGGCGCTCGATCCGGGCCAGGAGCCCCTGCGGCTCGGGGTCGGCCTCGGGGATCGCGGCCCGGACCAGCGCCAGCTCGAGCGAGAGCCGGGGCGAGGTGGTCCAGCGCATGTCGCTCTGGGCCTGGAGCAGGAGGGCCAGGATCCTGGTGAGCTCGGCGGGGGAGAACTTCGCGGCCTGGGCCCGGAGGCGCTCGTACTCGTCGGCGGTCACGTCCAGGAGGTCCTCCTGCCCCGGCGCGGCCCGGACCAGGAGGAGGTCCCGGAAGTGGCCGAGCAGCTCGTTCGTCGTGTGGCGGAGGTCGTGCCCGTCCTGCACCAAGCGGGCCACGACCTCGAAGGCGGCCCGCGCGTCGCCCACGGCGATCGCGTCGGCGATCTCGTGCCGGACCGCGACCCGGGGCGCGCCGAGGAGCGCCGCCACCGTCCCCTCGTCCACCGCGCCGTCCGAGAGGACGCTCGCCTGGTCGAGGAGCGAGAGCGCGTCGCGGACCGACCCCTCGGCCTGTCGGGCGATCGCCGAGGCCGCCTCCCGGGCCAGCGCGATCCCCTCCCGCTCGGCCACCCGGAGCAGGTGCTGGGCCAGCTGCTCGGCCCCCACCCGGCGGAAGTCGAACCGCTGGCACCGCCCGACGATCGTGGCCGGCATCCGGTGGGGCTCGGTCGTGGCCAGGACGAACCGCACCCCCGGCGGGGGTTCCTCGAACACCTTGAGGAGCGCGTCGAAGGCCTCCCGGGAGAGGCGCTGGGCCTCGTCGATGATGTAGACCTTCTCCCGGCCCATCGCGGGGGCGGTGGGGGCGCGCTCCCGGAGCTCGCGGGCGTCGTCCACCCCGCCGTGGGACGCCGCGTCGATCTCGACCACGTCGAGGTGCTGGCCCTCGCGGATCGCGACGCACTGCTCGCACGCGTCGCAGGGCTCGGGCGTGGGGCCGCGCTCGCAGTTCACCATCTTCGCGAGGATCCGAGCGGTGGAGGTCTTGCCGGTCCCGCGCGGCCCGCAGAACAGGAACGCGTGGGCGAGCTTCCCCTCCCGGACCGCCCCGGTCAGCGCGCGGACCACGTGGTCCTGCCCGAGGACCTCGGCCGGCCCCTGCGGCCGGTACCTGCGGTAGAGCGCCTGGTGCTGCCTCTCCTCGGCCACGCCCCCTCCCCCGGGGTCGCCTCGGCTCCCCGCGGGGTCTGCGCGGGGGACGACGAACGGTGACCGTGCACCCGCCGTTGACCTCGCAGGACCCGCGCGCGTCACCGGCCGGTGGCTCCGGCCAGGCGCCCCTGCGGCACCCGCCGGGGTCCGCTTACCGCTGCTTCCTTCCGGACCTGACGGGGTTCGCGGGTCGGCGTCGCGCAGGACCCGGCCATCCTCGCCCCGTGCCGGGAGCAGCCTCGGGCCCTCCGGGCCGCGGGCGGGGATTCAGCCCCGCTGGAGCGGCTTGCGGGTACAGGGCACCGCTAGCTCCCCGCCTAGCACGGTCACCGCGACGAGTATACGCCCCCGCCCCGACGCGCCCGCCCTCGACGGCCCGGGCCCCCGGCGGACCCCGTCTCGTCGAGCAGGAGGAACGAGCCGATCGGCTCCCTCGGGTGCCCCCGGAGGATCCTGGGCAGCGACCTGATCGCGTGGGCCAGCCGGATCCCCGCCCGCGGCATGATCCTCCCGAACAGGGCCGCGGTCGGCCGGTACACCGCGGCGTAGGCCATCCGCCGCCAACGCACCCCGGGCTCGGGGTGGGCCCCGGCCGCCGTCCGCCGGAACGCGTAGACCCGCAGGCCGTTCCACCACCGCCCACCGGTCGGCGAGCCGGGAAGGTCGGCGAGCAGCTCGTAGGCGTCGCGCCCCCCGACGTAGCGGTCGGTCGCGCGCGCCACGGAGGCCGAGGCCGTGTCGTCGACGATCACGATCGCCTCCTCGGCGAGGTGCGGCTCGGCGAGCGCCAGGGCCAGGTACTGCCCGAGCGGGCTGTGGTCGGCGTCGTAGAAGTAGACGCCCACGGGGTGCGGGAGGAGCCCCGGCCGGCGCAGGAGCGCGACGAAGTCCCCCTCGAGCAGGCGGAGCCGACCGGGGCCGATCCAGGCCTCCACGTTCCGCCGGAGCGCCTCGCGGGCCTCCCGACCGCGGACCCCGTAGCCGTCGAAGCTCTCGATCGCGAAGAACGGAGCGTCGGCGTTCCCCAGCATGGCCGCGATGATCGAGAGCCCCTTCCAGGATCCGACCTCGAGGTAGGCCTCGCCGGGGCCCAGGTGGCGGGCGGCGAGGCGGAGCAGCGCGAGCTTCCCGAGGCTCGAGAGCCCCGGCACCTCGGCCATGAGGCGGGCCAGGGTCCCGTCGGGGTCCCACCGCCGCTCGTCCCCCGCCAGGAGCTCCTCGAGGTCGGCACGGAACGCCCTGGTCTCCATCCCCTCCTCCCGTCGCCCGGAGAACCTACCCGGGGGCGCCCGCTCCCGAACGGGAGAGGCGGCGCCCGCCGGGATGATGGCGCATCCGGCGGGCGGGCGCACCGGGGAGGACCCGGGGACCGTCCCGGGAAGCGGGAGCCCGGCCGCTCCGGGGGAAGCCCCGGGTCAGCCGTCGAGCTCGCGGAGGGTGACGGGGAGGGAGAGGAGCCGCCCCTCGCGGAACACCTTCACCTCCACGGTCCGGCCGATCCGCTCCCCCGCCATCGCGGCCTGGAGGTCGCCCACGTCCTCGATCCGCTCCCCATCGAGCTCGAGGAGCAGGTCCTCCGGGCGGAGGCCGGCACGGGCCGCCGGGCTCCCCTCGATCACCTCGACCACCTCGACCGCCCGCTCCCGCCCGGTGGCGCGGGCCGCGAGCGGCGGGAGGGGCCGCGTGCCGCCGGCGATCCCGAGGTAGGCGCGGCGGAACCTCCCCTCCCGCATCAGGGCGGCGACGATCCGCCGGGTGGTCCGGTCGATCGGCACGGCGAGCCCCAGGCCGATGCCCGCGACCGCCGTGTTGATCCCGACGACCTGGCCGGAAGAGTCGGCGAGGGCGCCCCCGGAGTTCCCCGGGTTCAGCGCGGCGTCGGTCTGGATCACGTTCTCCACGACGCGCGAGGTCCGGCCGTTCCGGGTCGGGAGCGAGCGCCCGAGGGCGCTCACCACGCCCGCCGTGACCGAGCCCTCGAACCCCATCGGGTTCCCGACGGCCACCACGAGCTGCCCCACGCGGAGCCGCTCGGCGTCCCCGAGCTCGGCCGGGAGGAGGTCGCCGCGCACCCGGATCACCGCGAGGTCGGAGAGGGGGTCGGCCCCCACGACGTCGAAGGCGAGCTCCCGCCCGTCGACGAACCCCGCCGTCCCGCCGTGCGCGGAGCCCACGACGTGGGCCGAGGTCAGGAGGAAGCCGTCCGGCGTGATCGCGACGGCCGAGCCCGCCCCCGCCAGGCTCCTCCCGCCGCGGACGCGGCGCATCACGCGCAGGCTCGCCACCGAGGGGATCAGCCGCTCGGCCACCCTCGTCACGATCCGGGAGTAGGCGTCCAGCGCCTCCTCCTCCGCGCCCGTGTCTGGGACCGGCAGGTCGGGTGCCATCTCCGTCGCCTCCATCGGGCCTCCCGAAGCGATGATTACACGATTACGCAGGAACGACGACCGGCTTCGGACGGACGCCACGACGGCGCCCCCGGCGGGATCCGCGGTGGCCGAGGGATTCGAACCCTCGAGGGGGTTGCCCCCCTACACGCTCTCCAGGCGTGCCCCTTCGTCCGCTCGGGCAGGCCACCGGGGTAAGTCTACGGGCCGGGGCTGGCCCGGGTGCGAGAGAGCCGCCCGGGCGGGCGGCTCATCGGGCGGAGGCGGCGTGATTCGAACACGCGAGGGGCGGGTTAGGCCCCTAACCGCTTTCGAGGCGGTCCCGTTCGTCCGCTCCGGCACGCCTCCGGATCGAGTCTAGCAACGGGCCGGCTGGAGCCCCCGGCGGGGCGACGATGGGTCAGCGGCGGGCCCGGAAGAACGCCCGGAGCAGCTCGCCCGCCTCCTCGGCGAGCACCCCCGAGGTGACGTCGACGCGGTGGTTGAGGCGAGGGTCCCGCACGAGGTCGCCGAGGGATCCGCAGAACCCGGCCTTGGGGTCCGCCGCCCCGTACACCAGGCGCTCGATCCGGGCGAGCACGATGGCCCCCGCACACATCGCGCATGGCTCGAGCGTGACGTAGATGCTGTGGCCGTCCAGCCGCCACCGCCCCACCCGCTCGGCGGCCTGCCGGAGCGCGAGGACCTCGGCGTGCGCGGTCGGGTCCTGGCGCCGCTCGCGTTCGTTGCCCGAGGCCGCGATCACCTCGTCCCCCCGCGCGACCACCGCGCCGATCGGGACGTCCCCCCACGTGAGGCAGCGCCTGGCCTCGTCCAGCGCGCGCCGCATCAGCCGCTCGTCGAGCTCGTCCACGGGAGCGACGATAGCGGGTGGGCGCCCGGCCCGATCAGGCCCTGGCGAGGGACGGAGCTATTCGATCAGCCACCACTTGAGGACGTTGAAGGCCTGCCCCTGCTCCTCGATCTCCTCGGTGCTCGTGTAGTAGCCCTTCCACGCGAGCGTGAGGCACCACCCGTTGCTGTCCTGGGGCTGCCCGCAGATCTCGTCGCCCATGTTCGAGTTGGGCTTGTTGCCCTGCGGGGGCCCGCCGGGGTCCACGCGGCGGATCTCGAGCCAGGCGAACCCGACGATGTCGTACTTGTCGATGGGTCCGTTGTACCCGGGGGCTCCGTTCCCCGACACGCACGGCGGCGGGCAGGGGTCGCCCTCCTTGTTGACCTGCCCGTGGGGCGGGTCCGAGTTGGTGAGCGGAGGGTCGAGGTTCCCCAGGTACGTGTCCGTGTACCCGGTGGGGTCGTTCACCGGGAACAGCCGCGACTGCCCCACCAGCTTCGCCAGCTCGTCGAACACGCGGTTCACCGCGCCGGTCCCCACGCAGACGAACGTCGGATCCGGGTAGTTGAGCGCGAGGACCGGGGAACCGTTCTGGATCCAGTTGACCAGGTCGTTGGTCGGGGCGGCCGAGCAGTTGCCCTGGACCGTGGAGGTGTTGCTCCCGTAGTCACGAGGGACGTCCCAGCCCCACTTGCAGTTCTGGTCGACGGCCTGGGCCGTGATCGTGCACAGGTTCAGCGTCGCCCATTCGGAGGCCCCCATCTCCTCCTGCCGGTTGTTCATCCAGAACGTGCACTGGGTTCCGTCCTGCACCTGCTGGGGGTACTGGCCCTCGCCGGGGATGAACCCGCAGTTGAGGAGCTTCCCCCAGCTGAGCATGAACGGCAGGAAGCTCCCGCTGCCGATGCCGCCCCAGATCGCGGTGGCCCGCGCGGTCACGGGCATCGAGTCCGCGAAACCCAGGACCGGAGCGAAGAACGTCCCCTGTCGATCGCGGACCACCACCGTCACCTTCCCCGCGGGATGGCTGCACCCCGGTACGTACGTCGGAGGATCGACCGTGACGGTGCCGCCCGCGTTGAACGTCGCGTAGCCCGCCGCCATCCCATCGGCGGCCGTCTGCCCCTCCTTGTGGGCGCAGGACTGGGCGGCGGCGAGGGCGGCGGCGTCGGCGGCGGTGACGAGCTGCCTGCGTTTCACGAGCAAGGCGCCGACGTCCACGGCGAGGGTGACCATCCCGAAGAGCGCCACGATCAGGAGCACGACGATCACGAGGACGGCGCCGTCCTCTCGTCCGTGCCTCGGTCGTCTTCCGAGGAACCGCATGGGCCGCGCGGGGAAGGATGGTGTCCCCCGTGCAGGGGATATTGGCAGTCTCACCGGCCACGGCGCATCCCCCAAAAGGCCTACGTTTCCGGAACGGACGGTTCGCCTACGGCTTAGTCCCAGCCCAGCTCGCGGAGGCGCTCGTCGGAGATGCCGAAGAAGTGGGCGACCTCGTGGACCACGGTGTCCGCGACGATCCGCTTGAGGTCCTCGTCGTCCTCGGCCTCGGCCTCGATCGTCCGGCGGAACAGCACGATGCGGTCGGGGAGGACGCCGGCGTAGTCCATCCCCCGCTCGGTGAGCGGGATCCCCTCGTAGAGCCCGAGGAGGTCGGGGTCGTCGTCCGGGGGCTCCTCCTCGATCACCACGTCCACGTTCTCCAGGCGCTCGAGGACCCACGCCGGGAGCGAGTCGATCGCCTCGGCCACCAGCCGCTCGAACCGCCTCCGCGACCCCACGCCCGCGAGGGTGCCACGGGCCGGCGCCGGCCGCCAGGCCCGTTCGAGCCGGGCACCCGCCGGTCCCGCCGACCCGGGGCTCGTTCGACGGCTCTCGGAGCACGGACCGGGCCGGTGGGGGCGGCGGGGTGGGTCGGGCCGGCCGCCGCCGCGTACCCTGTAGGGCATGGCGGGGGCGCTGCTCACCGACCTCTACGAGCTCAACATGGCGGCGAGCTACCTCCGCCGCGGGATGGACGAGCCCGCCACGTTCAGCCTCTTCATCCGCCGCCTCCCGTCCTCCCGGGGGTTCCTCGTGGCGGCGGGGCTCGAGTCCTGCCTCGACTTCCTCTCCTCGTTCTCCTTCGAGGAGGAGGACCTCCGGTACCTCTCGGAGACCCTCGGCTACGACGACGCCACGATCGAGGCCTTCCGCGGGCTCCGCTTCGAGGGCGAGGTGTGGGCCGTCCCCGAGGGGCGGGTGGTCCTGGCGAACGAGCCGCTCCTCGAGGTCACGGCGCCGATCGCCGTCGCCCAGCTCGTCGAGACCTACCTGCTGAACCAGGTCACGTTCCAGACCACCATCGCCTCCAAGGCCGCGCGGTGCCGGCTCGCCGCCCGGGGGACGGACCTGGTGGACTTCGCGTTCCGCCGGACCCAGGGCGCGGAGGCCGCGATGGCCGTGGCCCGCACCACGGCGATGGTCGGGTTCGTGGCCACGAGCAACGTCGAGGCCGCCCGCCGCTACGGGCTCCGTGCCGCGGGCACGATGGCCCACTCCTTCATCGAGGCCTTCCCGACCGAGGAGGAGGCGTTCCGGGCCTTCGCCCGGGACTTCCCCGACCGGGTGACGTTCCTCGTCGACACCTACGACACGCTGAACGGGGTCCGGACGGCGGTCCGCGTGATCCGGGAGCTCGGCCTCGCCGACCGGCTCGGGATCCGCCTGGACAGCGGCGACCTCGCGGCCCTCTCGCGGGAGGCGCGGCGGATCCTCGACGAGGCCGGCCTCCCCTCGGTCCGGATCTTCGCGAGCGGCGGCCTCGACGAGTACGACCTCGAGGAGCTCACGCGGTCCGGCGCGCCGATCGACGCCTTCGGCGTGGGGACGAAGATGGGGGTCTCGGCCGACGCGCCCTACCTCGACTCGGTCTACAAGCTCGTGGAGTACGCGGGGCGGCCGGTGGTGAAGCTCGCCACCGACAAGGTGACGCTCCCCGGCCGGAAGCAGGTGTTCCGGGGGCCGGCCGGCGACGTCATCGGGCTCCGCGACGAGGACCCACCCCCGGGAGCCGAACCGCTCCTCGTCCCGGTGATGCGGGGCGGGCGGCGGACGGAGCCGCCGGGCACGATCGCCGAGGCACGCGCCCGCTTCGAAGCCGACCTGGAGCGGCTCCCCGAGGGGGCGCGGCGGATCCGGGACCCCGAGGCGCCGGAGCCGGCCATCTCGGAGCAGCTCGCACGCCTCGCGACCGAGGCCCGGGCCGACGCCCTCCGCCGCGCGGGGGTGGCCTCCGGGACGTAGCGGGGGCCGGCCTCCCCCGCCGGAGCGGACCGAGGCCCCGACGGCACGATCCCTCAGCGCACCTCGACGTCGGCCGCCCCCACGTCGAGCTCCAGCTCGACCCGGTGTTCGGCCTGTGCGAAGTCGGGCGACTCGAAGCTCCCATCCGTCCGCCGGAACCGGATCTCGTCGACCCGGAGCGAGGAGACAGCCCCGCGCACCACGACCCGGCCCGAGACCCGGTCGGGGACCCGGACCCGGAGCTTCGCCGCCCCCGCCTTGACCCGGCAGACGGTCCTCCCCGAGGACGGCAGGCGCAGGTCGACGTCGCTCGCCCCCGCCTGGAGGTCGATCTCGCTCGCCCGGAGGTCGGAGAGGTCGAGCTCGGCTCGGGCGGCGCCGGTGGCGAGGTCCAGTGACAGGGGGACCCGCCGGGAGAGCGACAGGCTCCAGTCCAGGGACCCGCCCCGTCCCCAGCGCCACGGGGCGAGGCCCCGCCAGACCCCGGCCGGGGGCGAGAGCCGCACCTCGAGCCGGTCCCCCCGCCGCTCCACCCGCCGCTCGACCCCGCCCACGAACGTCCCCTCGAGGAACGCGCCGGGCTCGTGGGTCGCGCCCACCGAGAGCCGGCCAGCCCCGTGCCGGAGCACCAGCCGGCCCGAGGTCGCCCCGTCCAGGGGCACGGCCTCCACCGCCACCCGCCCCGCGGTGCGGCCGACCCCGAGCCCGGAGAGCGCGATCCCCAGCCCCACGGCGATCAGCACCACCGGCCACACCGAGAGGTCGCGCTCCACCGCCCCCAGGTCCTGGAGGAGGAAGAGCGCACCGACCGCGACCAGGACGAGCGGCCCGGCGAGCCCGTCCCCTCGGAGGGACCCGGCGGCCGCGCGGTCCAGGAGCATCGCCACGCCGAAGACCAGCACGAGGAGCGGCCAGATCCGGACCCTCCCGCTCACCACCCCGGCGTCGCGGAGCAGGAGCAGCACGCCGGTGCCGATCAACGCGACCGCGACGAAGACCGACCCGCTCCTGCGCATCCCTCCTCCCGGACCGGCCGAACGATACCCCGAGGGCCGGGCCCGGGGCTCGAGCCCGGAGCCCTCCCGGTTCGGAGCGGCGGCTACCGGAGGACCCGGAGCATCCGACCCTCCCGCTCGACGCGGGCGCCGAACGGGCGGCAGGCCTCCCGCAGCCTCCGCTCGATCCAGGCGTCGTCCTCGCCCTCCGCCACCCGCGTGAACGCGTACTCGAGCCGCAGCGGCAGGCCCTCCACGCACCTCGGGCCGCCCGGCTCGAGGTCCACGAACCACAGCAGCGAGAGGTCGTTGCGGAGGACCGGGTCCACCGCGTAGTCGTCCAGGAAGTCCCCCAGGTCGTAGAGCACCCGCCCGTCCACCCCGTGGAAGACGTGGGCCGAGTGCCCGGCCACGAGGTCGGCGCCGGCCTCGACGAGCGCCCGCGCCGCCCGCCGGACGTGGGGGACGGGCTCGGGGACCATGTTGGGCCCCCAATGGGGGGTGACGAGCACCAGGTCGGCACGCTCGCGCGCCGCGCGGACCGCCTCCGGGAGCCAGGCCGGCACCGCCGACCAGAGGTCCGCGAAGGCCACCCCGGGCCGGCCCGGGCCGGCGGCGAAGTCGTCGGGATGGTCGGTGACCCCGAGCACGGCCAGGCGGAGCCCCCCGGCCTCGAGCACCGCGGGCTCCCGGGCCGCGGCCTCGTCGGGCCCGGCCCCCACCGCCCGGATCCCCGCGGAGCGGAGGTGCTCGAGCGTGTCGAGGAGCGCCTCCTCGCCGAAGTCGAGGGCGTGGTTGTTGGCGAGGGTCACGCAGTCCACCCCGAGGTGGACGAGGGTCCGGACCGCCGCCGGCGGGGCCCGGAAGAAGAAGGGTTTCCCCGGCCGCCGCCAGGGCTCGCCCCGCTCGGAGATGCAGCACTCGAGGTTGAGCACGAACAGGTCCGCGGACCGCGCGGCCTCGACGACCTCGGGGGAGACCAGGGCCTCCGGGGGCGTCCCGAGCTCGAGCTCGCGCGCCACCCCGCGCCCGAGCATCGTGTCCCCGGCGAGCGCGAGCCGGATGCCCATCGCGGCTCCAGCGTGGCACAGTGATGGGGGAGGTGACGACCGCGCCGCACCGTCCGGCACCTAACGGCGGTCGGGAGGCTGCGCCATGGCACCGATGACGAGCCCGGCCGAGCCGGTCGCGGTGACGATCGAGGCCGACGGCCTCGCGCTCCCCGGCGACCTCGGGATCCCCGAGGGCGCGCGGGGCATCGTGGCCTTCGCCCACGGCAGCGGGAGCAGCCGGCTCTCGCCGCGGAACCGGATGGTGGCCGAGCGGCTCCGCCGCGAGGGGATCGCGACCCTCCTCTTCGACCTCCTCACCGAGGAGGAGGCCCTCGACCGCCGGCTCGTGTTCGACATCCCGCTCCTCGCCGAGCGGCTCCTCGCCGCGACCCGCTGGCTCCGGGGGGAGGCGAGGACCGCCGGGCTCGCCCTGGGCTACTTCGGCGCGAGCACGGGCGCGGCGGCGGCGCTGCTGGCCGCCGCGGAGCTCGGCGAGGAGGTCCGGGCCGTCGTCTCCCGCGGCGGCCGGCCGGACCTCGCCCGCGAGGCGATCCCCCGGGTCCGGGCCCCGACCCTCCTGGTGGTGGGCGGGGACGACCCGGTGGTGCTCGAGCTGAACCGGGAGGTGCTGCCGCTCTTCCGCTGCCCGGTGCGGCTGGAGGTGATCCCCGGCGCCACGCACCTGTTCGAGGAACCCGGCGCGCTGGAACGGGTGGCCGACCTGGCCGGAGAGTGGTTCGGCACCCACATGGCCCCGGTGCCTTCGGGGTGACCTGGAACATCGGTTTACACCTCAACGTGTCGCATGGTGTATCGTCGTGCCTGTGGGAAGGACGAACGTCGTGGTGGACGACGAGCTGATCGCCAAGGTGATGCGCCTCTACGGCCTCCGGACCAAGCGCGAGGCCATCGACTTCGCCCTCCGGACCGTGGCCGGGGAGGCGAGCCCCCGGGACATGCTGGAGCTCGCCGGGACCGGCTGGGAAGGCGACCTCCAGGCCATGCGGCGTTCCCGGGTCGGACGGCGGTGATCGTCGCCGACACCTCGGCGTGGGTGGAGTTCCTCCGGGGGAGCGGGCATCCGACGGCCCGGGTGCTCACGGAGCTCCTCGAGCGGGGGGAGGAGATCGGCCTCACCGAGGTGATCGTCATGGAGCTCCTGGCCGGGGCCGGTGCCGAGCAGCTCCGCCCGCTCCGGCGGCGGCTCGTAGCCTTCCCGCTCCTGCGCCTGCGGGGCCTCGCCGATTTCGAGGAGGCGGCGTGGATCTACCGGACCTGTCGCGCGGCGGGGGAGACCCCGAGGGCCCTGAGCGACTGCCTCATCGCGGTCCCGGTGATCCGGGAGGGCGCCACGCTCCTGCACAACGACGCCGACTTCGAGGTCATCGCCCGATACGCCGGGCTCCGGGCCTACCCGGTGCCGTGAGGGCCCACCGGTCCCACGGTCCTCCCCTCACGCGAGGCTCGGCATCCAGGCCGGGCGGTGCTCCTCGTAGGCGGCGATCTCGGCCTCGTGGCGGAGGGTGATCCCGATGTCGTCGAGGCCCTCGAGGAGCCTCCGGCGGGCGTCCTCCTCGATCTCGAAGGCCGCCGCGACCCCCGCCCCCCGGACCTCCCGGGCTTCGAGGTCGACGGTGAGCTCGACGCCCGGGTCGGCCCGGACCGCCTCCAGGAGCCGCTCCACGACCCCCTCCGGGAGCACCACCGGGAGCACCCCGTTCTTCAGGCAGTTCCCGCGGAAGATGTCGGCGAAGGACGGGGCGATCACCGCGCGGAACCCGGCCTGGGCGATCCCCCACACCGCGTGCTCCCGGGAGGATCCGCATCCGAAGTTGGGCCCCGCCAGGAGGATCGTGGCCCCCGCGTAGCGGGGGTCGTCGAGGGGGAAGCCCGGCTCCGTCCTCCGGTCGGCGAACAGGAACTCCCCGAACCCGGTCCGCTCGATCCGCTTGAGGTAGCGGGCGGGCATGATCTGGTCGGTGTCGACGTCGGGGAGCCCGAGGGGGAGGGCCCGGCCGGTGTGGACGCGGAACGGCTCCACCGCTACACCTCCCTCGGGGGCAGCTCGTCGGGGGTCCCGAACCGTCCGAGGACGGCCGTCGCCGCGGCCACCGCCGGGGAGACCAGGTGGGTCCGCCCGCCCGGGCCCTGGCGGCCCTCGAAGTTCCGGTTGGAGGTCGAGGCCGACCGCTCGCCGGGGCGGAGGATGTCGGGGTTCATCCCCAGGCACATCGAGCACCCCGACTCCCGCCACTCGAACCCCGCCTCCTTGAAGATGCGGTCGAGCCCCTCCTCCTCCGCCTGGAGCTTCACCGCCGTGGAGCCCGGCACGACCATGGCCCGGATCCCCGGGGCCACCTTCCGCCCGGCCACGATCCCGGCCGCGAGCCGGAGGTCCTCGAGGCGGCTGTTCGTGCAGGAGCCGAGGAACACGACGTCCGGGCGGATCTCTCGGATCGGGGTCCCGGGCGCGAGCCCCATGTAGGCGAGGGCCCGCTCGGCGGCCTCGCGCTGCCGGGGGTCCTCGAACGAGGCGGGGTCCGGCACCGCGCCGTCGATGGGGACGGTCTGCGCGGGGTTCGTGCCCCAGGACACGTAGGGCCGGAGCTCGCCCGCGTCGATCACCACCTCCCGGTCGAACGACGCCCCCGGGTCGGTGGGGAGGCGCCGCCAGTCGTCGAGGGCCCGCTCCCAGTCCCGGCCCTTCGGCGCGTAGGGCCGGTCCTCGAGGTAGGCGAAGGTCGTGTCGTCGGGCGCCACCATCCCGGCCCGGGCCCCGGCCTCGATCGACATGTTGCAGACCGTCATCCGGCCCTCCATGGAGAGCGACCGGATCGCCGAGCCCCGGTACTCGACCACGTGGCCGACGCCGCCCGAGGTCCCGATCCGGGCGATGATCCCGAGGATCACGTCCTTGGCCGTCACGTCCGGTGGGAGCTCGCCCTCGACCGTGATCGCCATCGTGCGCGGCCGGGCCTGGGGGAGGGTCTGGGTCGCGAGGACGTGCTCGACCTCGCTCGTCCCGATCCCGAACGCGAGCGCGCCGAACGCGCCGTGCGTGCTCGTGTGGGAGTCGCCGCAGACGATCACCATCCCCGGCTGGGTGAGCCCGAGCTGGGGGCCGATCACGTGGACGATGCCCTGGCCCGCGTGGCCCCGCGGGAACAGCGTGATCCCGAACTCCCGGCAGTTCCGCTCCAGGGCCTCCATCTGGCGGCGGGAGACCTCGTCCTCCACCGGACCCGGGCTCGTGGGGACGTTGTGGTCCATCGTGGCCAGCGTGAGGTCGGGCCGGCGGACCCGCCGCCCGGCCATCCGGAGCCCGTCGAACGCCTGGGGGCTCGTGACCTCGTGCACCAGGTGGAGGTCGACGTAGAGGAGGTCGGGCTCGCCCGGCGCGCGGCGGACGACGTGCCGCTCCCACACCTTCTCCGCGAGCGTCCTGGCCTCGGTCACGCCTCGCTGCCTGTTCCGATATATGGAACCAGGTACCATGTCGCGGGCATGGGCCGCAGGATAGCAGAGCGAGACCCCGGGCGGAACCCCGGGCGCCCGAGCGGGGTCGGGGTCCTCGACCGGGCCGCCGCGGTCCTGGACGCCGTGGAGGCCGGCGCCCGGACGTTCACCGACGTCGCCCGGGCCACCGGCCTCCCGCGGCCCACCGCGCACCGGCTGCTCCGAGCCCTCGTCGCGCTCGGGTTCCTCTCGCAGACCGAGGGGCGGGGCTACGGGCCGGGCCCCCGGCTCCTCCGCCTGGCCGCCTCCGCCCTCCGCGAGCTCCCCCTCCGCGAGCTCGCCCACCCGGCGCTCGAGCGCCTGGCACGGGAGACCGGCGAGAGCGCCCAGCTCTACGTCCGCTCCGGCGACCGCCGGCTCTGCGTGGACGCCGTCGAGTCCCGGCACGAGCTCCGGACCATCGTCGAGGTCGGCGCCGCGCTCCCGCTCACCGCGGGCTCGGCGGGGAAGGTGTTCCTGGCGTGGGCGGAGGACGCCGAGCGCCTCGTGGCGGAGGCCACCCCGCTCACGCCGGCGACCCCGGTGGGCGAGCGGCTCCGACGCGGGCTCCGGGCGATCCGCCGCCGCGGGTGGGCGGCGAGCGCCGGCGAGCGCCAGCCCGGGGTGGGGTCGGTCAGCGCCCCCGTCTTCGGACCCGAGGGCGAGGTCGTGGCGGCGGTGTCGATCTCGGGGCCGGTGGGGCGGGTGGGGTCCTCGGCGGCGCGGCGGTTCGCCCCGGCCGTCGTGGCCGCCGCGCGGGAGATCGAGCGGGCGATCGGCGGCAGGCCGCCCTGACGCTCAGCCGGAGCTCGGCCGCAGGGCGCCCGACGATCGGCGGCCGCCGGGCGATCGGGCGTCAGCGCGCGCCCGCCGCCGCGGCGCGGACGATCGCGTCCTCGATCCGGACGGCCGTCGCCTTCGGCAGCCCCTCCGAGAGGATGGAGAACGCCGCCCAGTCGCCCCCCCGCTCGAGCCACACCCAGCCGGAGAGCGCCGAGACCCCCGAGAGCGTGCCGGTCTTCGCCCGGACCTCCACGCCGGCCAGCCGGTGCTCGAGCGTCCCCTGCCCCGGGGCCGCGAGGCCGCGGCGGAGCGCCGCGCCCCAGGGCTCCTCCTCCGCGGCGTCGAGGAGCCGGACCAGTCCCACGGCCCGCAGCCGGTCCCGGTACGAGAGGCCCGAGGCATCGAAGGCCCGCACCCGCACGCCGCGCGCGGCGGCCCAGTCGCCGATCGCCTCGGCCCCCTTGGCGATCGTCCCCGGCGGCCCGAGCTCGGTCGCCCCGAGCAGCTTCCCGAGGACCTCGGCGGCGAGGTTGTCCGAGGTCCGGTTCATCCGAGACACGATCGCGCGCAGGGACCGGGAGGAGACCTGGGCGACGGTCGTGAGCCCGGCGGGCGGCCGCCCCATCCCCGGCGGCCCGCCCACCCGCACGCCGAGGCGCTCGAGCCTCCGGGTGAGGAACGCGGCCGCGCGCCGCTCGGGGTCCGCCACGTGCACGCCCCCCGCCACGTTCCCGGCGAAGACGAGCGCCGTGGGGAGCGGCACCTCCTCGCGCGGGAAGTACCACCGCCACCCCGGCGCCCACCAGTCGCGGCCGAAGGGACCGGTGCTCCCCTCCACCGAGCCGGTGACCCGGTGGATCCCGGCGTCGCGGATCCGTTCGGCGAGGAGCGCGAGGCGGGCGCGCCCGAGCTCGGGGTCCCCGCCCCCGAGGATCCAGAGGTCGCCCCGCACCACGCCGCCCTCGACCCGCCGGGCCGCCGCCTCGGTCGTGAGGCGGTGGTCGGGACCCAGGGCGTCCAGGATCGCCATCGAGAGCAGGAGCTTCTCGTTCGAGGCGGGCGTCCGGGGCGCGCCGTCCTGGTGCCGGTAGAGGAAGACCCCGTCGTCGGCGACCGCCACCGAGACGGCCCGGCCCCCGATCACGCCGTCCACGCGGACCATCCACGCGGCCCGGACCACCTCGAGGGTCGTCCCGGCCGAGCCGGGCGCGTTCGCCGGGTCGCCCGCCCACGAGGCGCGGAGCGGCACCGCGCCCAGGTCGTCGAAGCCGAAGCACGGGTGGAACGCGGCGCTCGAGCCCTCGTCCAGGGTCCCCGTCCCGAGCTCCACCCATCGGTCGCCGCGGCGTCGCTCGAGCTCGACGGGGCTGCCCGGCTTGGGCGGGCTCACCGTCACCGCGACGCGCGGGCAGGCGCCGGCCCGGACCGTGGCGGGGGCCTGGAGCTCGACGAGCGCCGCGACCTCGACCGCGACCTCGGGGGACGAGAGCGCCGGGCAGGAGCCGTCGCCGGACGGGACGGCCGGGACGGTGGCCCGGTAGCGGGTGGAGACGGCGGGCGTCGCCGTGAACGAGAACTCCCCGGCCGGACCCGTCTCGCCCACCGCGACCGTGGACCACGACCCGGCGCCCGAGGGGAGCGCCTCGAGCGCCACCTCCCGTCCGGCCGTGCAGGAGGGGCCACCGTCCACCGCGCCGGAGAGCACGACGGGCTCCCCGGCCACCACCCGGGCGGGCGCCGCCCCGAGCGTGGCCGCGCCCTCGGCGGCCCGGGCGACCGGTTCCGGGTGCCAGAGCGCGACCGCGACCACGGCCACCCAGGCCG
>DATMBJ010000230.1:0-23810 GCA_035559315.1 Actinomycetota bacterium | reverse complement strand
AGGTGGTCCGCCCCGGGCCCGAGGGGCGCGCGCCCCGCCTCGTGCGGGCGCTGCGGGGGGCGCGCCGGGCCTTCCTCTACGAACCCCTCCCGGGCTACGGTGTCGCGCGGGTGTGCCGGGGCTGCGGGACGCCCGCGTCGTGTGCAGCCTGCGGAGGCCCGCTGCGGGCTTCGGCGGGGGAGGTGCGGTGCGCGGTGTGCGGCGCCGAGGGGGTCTGCGCGGCCTGCGGCGGGCGGTCGTTCGGGGTGGTCCGCGGTGGGGCCGAGCGGGTCGAGGAGTGGGCCCGGGCGCTCGCGCCGGTCCCGGTCCGGCGGGCCGACCGCCCCCCGTCCGGGGAGGAGGTCGTGGTCGGTGGCCCGGAGGCGGTGAAGGACGTGGGGCCGCTCGGGCTGGACCTGGTGGCGATCCTCGACGCCGACCGCGCCGCCCGCCTGCCCGGCCTCTCCGCCCAGGAGCGGTTCCTCGCCACCTGGATGGAGGCGGCGGCCTGGGCCTACCCCGGGGGGAGGGTGATCGTCCAGACGGCCCACCCCGGCGACCCGGCGGTGCAGGCCCTGGTCCGGGGGAACCCCCGGGGGTTCCACCGGGCGGAGCTGGAGCGGCGGGCCCGGGCGGGGTTCCCCCCGGGGTTCCCCGTGTTCCGGGTGCAGGGCGGCCCCGGCGTGGCCGCCGCGGTCGAGGGGGTCGGGCCCGCCTCGCTCCTGGTCACGACGGCGGGCGGACGGACGGTATGCTTGCTCGCGCTCGACCCGGGCCGGGTCCCCGCCTTCGGGCGCGCGATGCGGGCGCTCGCCGAGCGGGACCCCGAGCTCCGGGTCGAGGCCGAGCCGCACCTCTGAGGGGTTCGAACGTGGCCATCCTTCCCATCCGCACGCTGGGGGACCCGGTGCTCCGAGAGCCGGCGCGCCCGGTGGAGCGCTTCGACCGGACGCTCCGCCGGCTCGTCGAGGACATGTTCGAGACGATGTACGCGGCCCCGGGGGTGGGCCTGGCCGCCCCGCAGGTCGGGGTCTCGCTCCGGTTCTTCGTCTACGACGACGGGAAGACCACGGGGCGACGGTTCCTCGCCAACCCCGAGATCGTCGAGGCCGAGGGCGAGCAGACCCACGAGGAGGGGTGCCTGTCGATCCCCGGGCCCTACTACCCGACGACCCGGGCCCTCCGGGTCCGGGCCCGCGGGCTCGATCTCGAGGGGCGACCGGTGGAGGTGGAGGGGGAGGGGCTCGTGGCCAGGATCCTCCAGCACGAGACCGACCACCTGGACGGCGTGCTGTTCATCGACCGCCTCCCCGAGGAGGGCCGGCGGCAGGTGCTCCGCGAGTACCGCGAGCGCCTGCTCCAGGAGGGGACCCCGGGCCGCCCCGCGCGCTGAGGCCGGCTATCCTCGGCCGCGTGCCCGGGCTCCGCGTCGCGTTCCTCGGGAACGACCGCTGGTCGGTGCCGTCGCTCGAGGCGCTGGCCGCCTCGCGGCACGAGGTCGCCCTGGTCGTGACCCGGCCGCCGCGGCCGGGGCGGCGGGGCGCCGGGCCGGTCCCGACCCCCGTGGCCCGGGCGGCCCTGGCCCTCGGGCTGCCGCTGCTCCAGACCCCCACGGTGCGTTCCGGGGAGGGGCTCGAGCGGCTCCGAGGGACGGCGCCGGACGTGCTCGTCGTGGTGGCCTACGGCGAGATCCTGCCCCGGGAGGTCCTGGACCTCGCCCCGCGGGGCGCCGTGAACGTCCACTTCTCCCTCCTCCCGGAGCTCCGGGGGGCGGCGCCGGTGCAGCATGCGATCCTCCGGGGGCTCGCTCGGACGGGGGTGACGACCATGCTGATGGACGAGGGCCTGGACACCGGGCCGGTCCTGCTCCAGGCGGAGGAGCGGGTCGCGGAGGGGGACGACGCGGGTTCGCTCGGGGAGCGGTTGGCGGCGATCGGGGGCCGGCTGCTGGTCGAGACCCTGGACCGGCTCGAGGCGGGGGACCTCGAGCCCCGGCCGCAGGACGAGGCCCGCGCCTCGTACGCACCGAGGCTGGGACCGGGGGACCGGGCGGTCGACTGGGCCCGGCCCGCGGAGGAGGTGGTCCGGCTGGTGCGGGCGTTCGCTCCCGAGCCCGGCGCCGTCACGCGCTTCCGCGGCCGGGTCCTGAAGGTACTCAGGGCCGAGGCGGCGGAGGTCGACGGGATGGGCCCGGGCCCGGGGACGATCCTCGGCACGGACGAACGGGGGGTGCTCGTGGCGGCGGGCACGGGAGCCGTCCGCCTCCTCGAGGTGGCGCCCGAGGCCCGACCTCGGATGGGCGGCGCCGAGTTCGCCCGGGGGTACCGTCCCCGCCCCGGGGAGCGGCTGGGATGAGCAGGCCCCCTGGGGACGCCGAGGGCGAGCCCCAGCGGCGGCCGGGGGCCCGGCGTCGGCCCGCGGCGCCTCCGTCGGACCCCCGGGCGGTGGCGCTGGCCGCGATCCGCCGGGTGGTGGACGGCGGCGCCTACTCGAACCTCGTCGTCCCCGCGGTCCTCGCCCGCTCGGGGCTCGACGAGCGCGACCGCCACCTCGCCGCGGAGCTCGCGTTCGGGACGATCCGGCGGCTGCTCTCGCTGGACCGGGCCATCGCCGCCCGATCGAGCCGGCCCCTCGACCGGATCACGCCGCGGGCCCTCCACCTCCTGCGCCTCGGCGCCTACCAGCTCCTCCACCTCCGCGTCCCGCCCCACGCCGCGGTGGCCGAGACCGTCGCCCTGGCGGGTCCCCGGGAGCGGGGGTTCGTGAACGCCGTGCTCAGGGCGATCGCCGCGGACCCGCCCCCGCCGCCGGCGGGGTCCTCCGACGAGGACGTCGCGGCTCGGACCGGGCTCGCCGCCTGGGCCGTGGGGGAGCTCCGGCGGCTGTTGCCCCCGGAGGAGGTGGAGCCGGCGGCCGCGGCGATCGCGGGACGGGGGCCGCTGACGCTCCGGCCGAACCCCTGCCGGACCACCCCCGAGGCGCTCGAGGCGGCGCTCCGGGCCGCGGGCCACGAGCCCCGACGGGGAGGGCTCCTCCCGGATGCGCTCCTCCTCGACGGGGGGCGGCCCGAGGAGCTCCCGGGCTTCGCCGAGGGCTGGTTCGTGGTCCAGGACCAGGCCTCGGGGTTCGTCGCGGACGCGCTCGAGGCGCGGGCGGGGGAGCGGGTGCTCGACGCCTGCGCCGCGCCCGGGGGGAAGGCGGTCCTCCTGGCCTGCCGGGTGAGCCCGGGGGGGAGGCTCGTCGCGGCCGACGTCTCGCCGAAGCGGACGGCGCTGGTCCGACGGGCCGCCGCCCGGCTCGGCGTCCGGGTCCTGGTGCTGGCCCAGGACGCCCGGCGGCCCGCGCTGCGGGAGGGGTTCGACCGGGCGCTGGTCGACGCCCCGTGCTCGGGGATCGGCGCCGCCCGCCGGCGCCCGGAGCTCCTGTGGCGGCCCCGCCGGGAGGAGCTCTCGGGCCTGGCGCGCCTGCAGGTGGCGATCGCGGAGGCCGTGGCCGGGCTCCTCCGCCCCGGGGGCAGGCTCGTGTACTCCGTCTGCACCTTCCCCCGGGCCGAGACCGACGCGGCGTGCGACGCGCTCCTCCGCCGCCGCCCCGACCTCGAGCCGGCTCCCGTGGTCGGGCCCGAGGGGCCCGCGCCCCGGGTACGCCTGTGGCCCCACCGGCACGGCACCGACGCGATGTTCGTGGCCGCCTTCCGCCGTCTCGGCTGAGGGGAGCCGGCCGACCCCACGGGCTCCCGGGCCCATCCCGGTGCCGGTCCGGCGCCTGCGGTAGCATCCGCGCGATGGCGAAGCTCGCGGCCTCGATCCTCTCCGCCGACTTCGGCCACCTGGCGGACCAGGTCAAGTTGGTGGAGCCCTACGCCGATGCCATCCACATCGACGTGATGGACGCGCACTTCGTGCCGCCGCTCACGGTGGGGCCGGTGGTGGTGGGGTCGCTGCGGCCGGTGACCGACCGCGTGCTCCACTGCCACCTCATGGTGGAGCACCCGGAGCGGCTGCTCGACGACTTCGCCGAGGCCGGCGCGGACCTGGTCACGATCCACCTGGAGGCGGCGCCGGAGCCGGAGCCCGTGATCCGGAAGGCGAAGGAGCGGGGGATGCGGGCGGGCCTCGCCGTGAACCCCGGGACCCCGGTCGAGGCGGTGTTCCCGTTCCTCGAGGAGATCGGGAACGTGATCGTGATGAGCGTGCAGCCGGGATGGGCGGGGCAGGCCTTCCTCCCGGAGGCGCTCCCCAAGGTCGAGGCGGTCCGACGCGAGATCGACCGGCGGGGGCTCTCGGTCGACGTGGAGGTCGACGGCGGGATCAACGTCGAGACCGGGCGGCGGTGCGTGGCCGCGGGGGCCACGGTGCTGGCCGCGGCCTCGGCGATCTTCCGGGCCCCGGACCCGGCGGCCGCCGCGGCCGCCCTGGCGGCGGTGGCCAGGGGGGAGGGGTAGGTGCCGGAGCGGATCCTCGTCGTGGACGACGACCCCGACATCGCCCGCTTCGTCGAGGTGAACCTGCGGTCGGCGGGCTACGAGGTGGCGGTGGCGGGCGACGGGGAGGAGGCGATCCGCAAGGCCCTGGAGCTCCGGCCGGACCTCGTGCTGCTCGACGTGATGATGCCGAAGATCGACGGGTTCGAGGTCGCCCAGCGCCTCCGCCGGAACCCCCAGACCGCGAACACCTCGATCATCATGCTCACCGCGAAGGCGCTCTCCACCGACAAGGTCCTGGGGCTCACCGCCGGCGCCGACGATTACATCATCAAGCCCTTCGACCCGATCGAGCTCCTGGCCCGGGTGAAGGGGACCCTCCGGCGGGCCCGGGAGATGCGCAACCTCTCGCCCCTGACCGGCCTCCCCGGGAACATCCGGATCCAGGAGGAGATCGAACGGAACGTCCGCGAGGGGAAGCCGTTCGCGGTCCTCTACGCGGACCTCGACAACTTCAAGGCCTACAACGACCAGCGAGGGTTCGTCCGGGGCGACCGGCTGATCCAGATGACGGCCCGCGTGATCCAGGACGCCGTGTTGGAGCTCGCCGGGGCCGAGGGCTTCGTGGGCCACGTGGGCGGCGACGACTTCGTGGCCCTCGTGCCCCCGGAGGTCGCCGAGGACGTGGCGAAGCGGGTCTGCGAGCGGTTCGACCGCGAGGTGCGGGACTTCTACGAGCCCGAGGACCTCGAACGCGGCTACGTGCTCGTCGAGGACCGCCGCGGCGTGCTCCAGGAGATCCCCCTCGTCGCGATCTCGATCGGGGTGGCCACCACCGCCCGGCGGGCCTTCGCCCACTACGGCGAGGCGGTCGCGGTGGCGACGGAGATGAAGCAGTTCGCGAAGCGGGAGACCGGGTCCTCCTACGCCGTGGACCGCCGGTCCGCGGACTGAGCGGCCGGCCCCGGTTCCCCCCGCGCCCCCCGAGGCCGTATACTGCCCGCCGGAAGCTCGTCTTCGGGGCGGGGTGGAAGTCCCCACCGGCGGTGACAGTCCGCGACCCCCCGGGAGCCACTCGGGGGTGGACCCGGTGCAACTCCGGGACCGACCGTGAGAGTCGGGATGGGAGAGGACGGGCGCACGGGCGCCGCGCGGCGTCGTTCGCCTCCCTTCCCCCACCCCCGTCCCGGGAAAGGCAGGTCGTGGACGACCGCGCGTACATGCGGAGGGCCCTCGAGCTGGCCGGGCGGGGGCGGGGCCTGGTCTCGCCGAACCCCCCGGTGGGGGCGGTCGTCGTGGCCGGGGGGGAGGTCGTGGGGGAGGGCTGGCACGCCGGCCCCGGCACCCCCCACGCCGAGGCCGTCGCCCTCCGCGCGGCGGGAGAGCGGGCCCGCGGGGCGACCCTCTACTGCACGCTCGAGCCCTGCGACCACCACGGCCGGACGCCCCCCTGCACCGAGGCGATCGTCGCGGCCGGCGTGGCCCGGGTCGTGGCCCCGCTGCGCGACCCCAACCCCATCGTGGACGGCCGGGGGTTCCGGGCGCTCCGCCGGGCCGGGGTCCGGGTCGAGGTGGGCGCGGGCCGGACCGCGGCCCGGCGGCTGCTCGAGCCCTACGCGAAGCACGTCCGCACCGGCCTGCCGTTCGTGACGCTCAAGCTCGCGGCCACCCTCGACGGGAAGGTCGCGGCCCGGGACGGGTCCTCCCGCTGGATCACCGGGGAGGCGGCCCGGGCCGACGTCCACCGGCTCCGGGCGGCGGCCGACGCGATCGCCGTGGGAGCCGGGACCGCGCTCGCCGACGACCCCGCGCTCACCGTGCGGGACCCCGGGTACCGGGGGGCGCCGAAGCTGCGGGTCCTGGTCGACGCCCGGGGGCGGGTCCCCGCCCGCGGCAGGCTGTTCGACGGGGCCGCGCCGACCCTCGTCGCGACCACCGAGGCCGCGGGCCGGGAGGCGCGGGAGGCCTGGCGGGCGGCGGGGGCCGACGTCGCGGTGCTCCCGGAGGCGGCGGGTGGGGTGTCGATCCCGGCGCTCCTCGAACACCTCGGGAAGCGCGACGTCCAGCACCTGCTGCTCGAGGGCGGGCCGACGCTCGCGTTCGCCGCGGTGGCGGCGGGGTGCGTGGACCGGCTCGTGCTCTACCTCGCGCCGAAGCTCCTCGGCGGGGTGGGCGCGCCGGGCGTGCTGGCGGGGGCGGGCTTCGCGCCGGTCGGCGAGGCGACCCGGGTGCGGATCCTCGGGATCCGGCGCCTGGGGGAGGATCTCAGGGTGGAGGCCGATGTTCACCGGGATCGTTGAGGAGCGGGGCCAGGTCCTGGCGGCGGACGGCGCGCGCCTCGTGGTCGGCTGCCGGACGGCCCGGGAGGGGAGCGAGGTCGGCGCCTCGGTCGCCGTGAACGGCGTCTGCCTGACGGTCGTGGATCGCCCCGAGGGGGCGCTGGCCTTCGATCTCTCCCCCGAGACGCTCGCCCGCACGAGCCTCGGGCGGCTGCGCCCCGGCGACCCGGTGAACCTGGAACGACCGGTCACGCTCCTCACCAGGCTGGGCGGGCACCTCGTCCAGGGGCACGTCGACGGGGTGGGGGAGGTGGCGGACGTCCGGCCGGACGGCGCGGGCGGGGCGGTCCTCACGGTGCGGGCCCCCGAGGGGCTGGCCCGCTACCTCGTGGAGAAGGGGTCGGTGGCCGTGGACGGGGTGAGCCTCACGGTGGCGGGGCTCGACGGCGACGCGTTCCGGGTGGCGCTCGTCCCGCACACGCTCCGCGCCACTACGCTCGGGGCCGCCCGGGCGGGCGACCCGGTGAACCTGGAGGTCGACGTGATCGCGAAGTACGTGGAACGCCTGCTGGCCGGGACGGCCCCGGCGGCGGGCGCCGGACCGGGACGGAGGGGATGAACGGGAACGGGGAGCAGACGGAACGGTCGGTGTTCGCGACGATCGAGGAGGCAATCGACGAGATCCGCCGCGGGCGGATCGTGATCGTCGTGGACGACGCCGACCGGGAGAACGAGGGCGACTTCGTGATGGCCGCCGAGAAGGCCACCCCGGAGGCGATCAACTTCATGGTGACCCACGGCCGCGGCATCGTGTGCATGCCGGCCGCCGGCGAGCGGTTGGACGCGCTCGGGATCCCGCTGATGGTGGAGCAGAACCGCGAGAGCCACGGGACCGCCTTCGCCGTATCGATCGACGCCCGGGAGGGGACCACCACCGGGACCAGCGCGCACGACCGCGCCACGACGATCCGGACCGCGGCCGACCCCCGCACCCGGCCCGAGGACCTCCGGATGCCGGGCCACGTGTTCCCGCTCCGGGCCAAGCCCGGCGGCGTGCTGGAGCGGGCTGGGCACACCGAGGCGGCCGTGGACCTGGCGCGCCTCGCCGGCCTCCAGCCGGTGGGGGCGCTCTGCGAGGTCCTGAACCCCGACGGCTCGATGGCCCGCCTCCCGGAGCTCGTGCGGATCGCCCGCGAGCACGGGCTGCGGATCATCTCGATCGCCGACCTGATCGCGTACCGGCGTCGCCGGGAGCGCCTGGTGGAGCGGATCGCGGAGGCCACGATCCCCACCCCGCGTGGCCCGTTCCGCGCCGTGGGGTTCGAGAGCAGGATCGACGGCCGGACCCACCTGGCGCTCGTCGCGGGCGACCTCGGCGAGGGGGAGGACGTCCTGGTCCGGGTGCACTCCGAGTGCCTCACCGGCGACGTGTTCGGCTCGCTCCGCTGCGACTGCGGGGCGCAGCTCCGCCGCGCCCTCGACCTGATCGCCGCGGAGGGCCGCGGGGTGGTGCTGTACCTCCGGGGGCACGAGGGCCGGGCCATCGGGCTGGCCCACAAGCTCCGGGCCTACCAGCTCCAGGAGCAGGGCCGGGACACGGTCGAGGCCAACGAGGAGCTGGGCTTCCCCCCGGACCCCCGCGACTACGGGACCTCGGCCCAGATCCTCCGGGACCTGGGGGTGCGGTCGATGCGGCTGCTCACGAACAACCCCTCGAAGCTCATCGCCCTCGAGGGGTACGGCCTCTCGATCGTGGAGCGGATCCCGATCGAGACCCGGCCCACCCCGGAGAACATCGGCTACCTCCGGACCAAGCGGGAGAAGCTCGGGCACCTCCTCGAGGCCCTCGACCTCGCGGAGATCCCGGCCGGAGAGGGGGGGACGTGATGAGGGAGGTCGTGGGGAGCTTCGACGCGCGGGGGCGGCGGTTCGCCCTCGTGGCCTCCAGGTTCAACGGGTCCGTGGTCCGCCGGCTCCTGGACGGCGCGCTCGACTGTCTCCGGCGCCACGGCGTGGCGGAGGAGGACGTCGAGGTGGTCTGGGTGCCGGGGGCCTTCGAGATCCCGCTCGCGGCCCGGCGGCTCGCCTCCTCCGGCGGCTACGACGCGGTGATCTGCCTGGGCGCCGTGATCCGGGGGGAGACCCCCCACTTCGACCACGTGGCCGGGCAGGCCGCCGCGGGGATCGCCCGGGCGGCGGAGGAGAGCGGGGTGCCGGTGGTCTTCGGGGTCGTGACGGCGGACACGGCGGAGCAGGCCGAGGCCCGGGCCGGGGGCAAGCACGGGAACCGCGGGTGGGACGCGGCGATGGCGGCGATGGAGATGGCGTCCGTCCTCGAGCAGCTCCCCAAGCCCGAGGCCCCGGCGGGTGGGGCGCGGTGATCATCGACAAGCCCTGGGGCAAGGTCGTCACGTACGCGCTGAACCAGCCGGCGTCGGTCCGCGTGATCACCGTCGAGCCCGGGCAGGAGACCAGCGTCCACTACCACCAGCTGCGGGACGAGGTGTGGGTCGTGCTGGACGAGGGCCTGGAGCTCCAGATCGGCAACCGGGTGATCGAGGCGAAGCCCGGGGACGAGTTCACGGTCCCCGCGGAGACCGCCCACCAGATCCGGAACCGGGGGGAGCGGCGGGGCCGGGTCCTCGAGATCGCCTACGGCTACACGACCGAGGACGACACGGTCCGGCTCCAGGACGACTACGGGCGCCCCCTCGAGCCCGGGTGGTGATCGACCCCGCGTTGCTGTATGGAGGTTCAAGTGCTACGCTCGCGCGGCTCGACGCAAGGAGGTCGCTGGGTTGGCAACGCAGGGAACCGTGAAGTGGTTCAGCAACGAGAAGGGCTACGGCTTCATCTCGCGCCCCGACGGGGACGACGTCTTCGTCCACTACACCGCGATCCAGGGCGAGGGCTACCGCAGCCTCACCGAGGGCCAGCAGGTCGAGTTCGACATCGTCGACGGCCCCAAGGGCAAGCAGGCCGCGAACGTCCGGCCCCTCTCGTAGCCGGCGGCCCCGCCATCGACACCCCCGCGGCCCGGCCCTATACTCAGGCCGTTGGTCCGTCCACGGGTGCACGTCCCGAGCGCCGGCCGAGCGTCGGTGCTCGACGTCTGTGAGGGGGTGATGCGGGGTATCGACTGAGCCGCGCCTGAACGAGAGGATCCGGGCGCCCCAGGTCCGCCTGGTGGGCCCGGACGGGCAGCAGATCGGCATCGTCCCGATCCAGGAGGCCCTCCGGCGCGCCCAGGAACTCGACCTCGATCTCGTGGAGGTGGCGCCCCAGGCCACCCCGCCCGTCTGCCGGATCATGGACTACGGGAAGTACAAGTACGAGCGGGACATCCGGCAGAAGGAGGCGCGGAAGAAGCAGGCCCGGGTCGAGGTCAAGGAGATCAAGTTCCGCCCGAAGATCGACCCCCACGATTACGAGACCAAGAAGGGGCACGTGGAGCGGTTCCTCCGGGCGGGGGCGCGGGTCAAGGTCACGATCATGTTCCGCGGCCGCGAGATGGCCCACACCGAGCTCGGCCGGAGGATCCTGGACCGGCTGGTGGAGGACCTCCAGGGCCTGGCGGTCGTGGAGGCCGAGCCGAAGCAGGACGGCCGGAACATGGTCATGGTCATCGCCCCGTCGAAGAAGCAGCCGGCGCGCGCCGCGCAGGCGTAGCCGGGTGAGGAGGAAGCGTGCCGAAGCTCAAGACGCACCGGTCCACCGCGAAGCGGTTCCGCGTCACGCGGACCGGCAAGATCCTGCACCGGAAGGCGACCGGGAACCACATGCTGATGAAGAAGCGGTCGAGCCGGAAGCGCCGGATCAGCCGGATGGCGGCGGTCACCGCCGAGCGGAAGGTGATCCGCCGCCTCCTGGGGGTGTGAGCCGTGGCCAGGGTGAAGCGGGCCGTCCACGCGAGGAAGAAGCGGCGCGAGATCCTCGAGGCCGCGAAGGGGTACCGCGGGGCCCGGAGCCGGCGGCTCCGGGTGGCGAAGGAGCAGGTCATGCACTCCCTCGTCTACGCCTACCGCGACCGCCGCGACCGCAAGGGGCAGTTCCGACGCCTCTGGATCGCCAGGATCGGGGCCGCGGCCCGGATCCACGGGCTCTCGTACTCCCGGTTCATCTCGGGGCTCAAGGCGGCCGGCGTGGACCTCGACCGCAAGGTCCTGGCCGACCTCGCCGTCCGCGACCCGGCGGCCTTCGGCCGGCTCGCGGAGGTCGCGCGGGGGGCGGGCGACGGAGCCTAGCCGCGGGGGAGCCCCCGGAGGGGGCCGGTGATCACCTCGCCCAGGAACCCCAGGGTGGCGAGGGCCATCCGCCTCAAGAAGCGCGCGTTCCGCGAACGGGACGCGCGCTTCCTGGTCGAGGGGGCCCAGGCGGTGCGGGAGGCGCTCGCCGCGCGGATCCCCCTCGAGGCCCTGTTCCACACGGTCCCCGGCCACCCCGTGGTGGAGGAGGCTCGGCGGGCCGGGGTGGAGGTGGTGCACGTGGCAGAGGAGGTGATGCACCGGCTCACCTCGACCGTCACCCCGCAGGGCCTCGTGGCCGTGGCTCCCTTCGTCGACGTGCCGCTGCGGGAGGTGGAGGTCGACGGGGGCTGCGTGGCCGTGCTCCACGCCGTCCGCGACCCCGGCAACGCCGGCACCGTGCTCCGGTCGGCCGACGCGGCCGGCGCCCGCGCCGCGGTGTTCGCCGGGGCCTCGGTCGACGTCTACAACCCGAAGACGGTCCGGGCCTCGGCCGGGTCCATCTTCCACCTCCCGGTGGTCCGGGGCGCGGACCCCGCCGAGGCCGTCCACCACCTCCGCTCGCGGGGAGCCGTGGTCCTCGCCATGGACGCGCGCGGGGACCACGACCTCTACGACCTGGACCTCACGCGGCCCACCGCGTTCCTGTTCGGGAACGAAGCCTGGGGGCTGCCGGAGGAGGTCGCCCGGCTGGCCGAGGCCACGGTCCGGGTGCCGATCGCGGGGAAGGCGGAGTCGCTGAACCTGGCGGCGGCGGCGACCGTGTGCCTGTTCGAGTGGAGCCGCCAGCGGCGACAGGGCCGGCGCGCCGCGCTCGAGACCCTCGTGGCCGCGGCTGCCCACGACCTCCGGTCCCCGCTCACCGCGATGAAGGGGTTCGGGTTCGCGCTCCAGCGCCGCTGGGCCCAGATGAGCGAGGAGCAGCGGGAGCTGATGATCGCCGGGATCGTCCACGACACGGACCGGATGGACGCGATCGTCCGCCAGCTGGTGGACGCGGCCCGGCTCGTCTCGGGGACGCTCGACCTGTTCCCGGAGACCGTGGACGTCGGGAAGGTCGTCCAGGACCTCGCCGCGGGCCTGGCCCGGGATCCCGAGCACCCCGAGGTCCGCTGGGAGGGGGGCCGGCTCGAGGTCCTCCTCGACCCCGACCGGCTGCGCACCGCGATCGGCGCGTTCCTCGAGGCCGTGGTGTGGTGGGCCCGGGAGGGCCCGGTGCTGGTCAGGGGCTCCCGGGAGGACGACCGCCTGCGGGTGGAGGTGCGCCGGGCCGGGACCGAGCTCGCGCCGGAGGAGGCCGAGGGGCTCTTCCAGGCCCGGCGGCCGGGGACGGGCTCCGGCAGCAAGATCGGGCTGTTCGTGGCCCGCGGCCTGGCGGAGGCGCAGGGCGGGCGCGCCACCGCCGAGGTGGTGGAGGGCGAGCTCCGGCTCACCCTCGAGCTCCCGCTCCCTCCCTCGGCGTAGCCGGGCCGCCGGAGGCCCCTGGTGGGACCCGGCCCGCGGGGACCCCCTTGCTAGACTCGCCACCCATGGACCCGCGCGACGCCCTCCGCACGCTGGACGAGGCGCTGGCCCGCGGCCTCGAGGCCTTCGCCCGGGCGACGACGCTCGAGGAGCTCGAGGCCGCGCAGGTCGAGGTCCTGGGCCGCCGCTCGCCGTGGGCGGGCGTGCAGCGATCGCTCGGGGCGCTGCCGGCGGAGGACCGCCGGACCGTGGGACGGCGTGCGAACGAGGTGAAGGAGGCCCTCGAGGCCGCCCTCGCCGCCCGCCGCGCCGAGCTCGAGCGCGCCGCGGAGGCCGCGCTCCTGGAGCGGGACCGGATCGACGTCACGCTCCCGGGCCGCCGCCCGCGCCCCGGCGGCCTCCACCCGCTCACGATCGTCGAGCAGGAGATCGTGGACGTGTTCACGCGGATGGGCTACCGGGTGGTGGAGGGGCCGCTGGTCGAGACCGACTGGTACAACTTCACGGCCCTCAACATCCCGCCCGACCATCCCGCCCGCACCGAGAAGGACACGATCTTCCTCGACGTACCCGGCCACCCCGACCTCCTGCTCCGGACCGAGACCTCGGCGATGCAGATCCGGGCCATGGAGCGGCAGCCGCCGCCGGTGTACGTGATCGCTCCCGGGCGGGTCTTCCGCCAGGACACGCCGGACGCCACCCACTCGCCGGTGTTCCACCAGGTCGAGGGACTCGCGGTCGACGAGGGGATCTCCTTCGCCGACCTCAAGGGCACCCTGCTCGCCTTCGCCAAGGCCCTGTTCGGGGAGGAGACCCGGGTGCGGATGAACCCCGACTACTTCCCGTTCGTCGAGCCCGGCGCGGAGCTCGAGGTGTCGTGCTTCCTCTGCCGGGGGACCGGGTGCCGGACCTGCAAGGGGACGGGGTGGATCGAGATGCTCGGCTGCGGGATGGTCCACCCGAACGTCCTGCGGAACGTGGGCTACGACCCCGAGCGCTACACGGGCTTCGCCTTCGGGATGGGCCTGGAGCGGGTGACGATGGTGCGCTACGGGATCCCGGACCTGCGGCTGTTCTACGAGGGCGACGTCCGGTTCCTCGAGCGGTTCACGGGGGTCGGGGCGTGACGCGCGGGGGGGGCGGCGCGTGAGGGTCCTCCTCTCCTGGCTCCGCGAGTTCACCCCCGTCGAGCTCGAGTCCGACGCGCTGGCCGAGCTCCTCACGGCGAAGGGCGCGAAGGTGGAGGCCGTGGAGCGGCCGTGGGAGGGGCTCCGCGGGGTGGTCGTGGCCCGGGTCCTCGAGGTCCGCGACCACCCGGGCTCGGACCGGCTCTGCGTGGCCTCGGTCGACGCGGGGCGGGGGCCCGTCGAGGTCGTGGTGGGCGTGCGCAACATGGCCCCCGGCGACCTCGTCCCCTACGCGCCGCCGGGCGCGCGGCTTCCGGGCCTGGCCGAGCCGCTCGGGCGGCGCGAGATCCGGGGGGTGGCCTCCGAGGGGATGCTGTGCTCCCCGCGGGAGCTCGGGGTTTCCCCGGACCACTCGGGGATCCTCGTGCTGCCGCCCGACGCTCGCCCCGGGGCCGACGTCGCGGCCCTCCTCGGCCTGGACGACGTGGTCCTGGACCTCGAGGTGAAGTCGAACCGGCCCGACCTCCTCTCGGTCGCGGGGGTGGCCCGGGAGGTGGCCGCCGCCCTCGGGCTCCCGTTCCGCGCGCCGGAGGTCGCCGTCCCGGAGAGCGAGGAGCGGGCGGCGGACGCGGCCACGGTGGAGATCCGGGACCCCGACCGCTGCCCGCGCTACGTGGCGCGCGTGATCAAGGGGGTGGAGGTCGCGCCCTCGCCCCTCCGCGCGCAGGCCCGCCTCACGGCCCTCGGCCAGCGGCCGATCTCGAACGTCGTGGACGCCACGAACTACGTGATGCTCGAGCTGGGCCAGCCGCTCCACGCCTTCGACCTGGCGCTGCTCAAGGGGCCGGGCATCGTCGTCCGGCGGGCCGCGGCGGGGGAGCGGCTCGTCACCCTGGACGACGTGGAGCGGGAGCTCACCGACGACGACCTCTTGATCTGCGACCTCGAGCGGCCGGTGGCCCTGGCCGGCGTGATCGGCGGGAAGGAGTCGGAGGTGTCGGAGGCCACCCGGGACGTCCTGCTCGAGTCGGCGGCCTTCGAGCGGACGGGGATCGGACGGACCTCGCGCCGGCTCGGGGTGACGACCGAGGCCTCGTACCGGTTCTCCCGCGGCGTCGACCCCGAGGGCTGCGGGCGGGCCGCGGACCGCGCCGCGGCGCTGATCGCGGCCTGGGGCGGCGGGACCGTGCTGGCGGGGTCGGTCGAGGCCGGGGCGGCCCCCCCGCGCCGGCGGGTCCGGATCCGGCCGGCCCGGGCCCAGGCGGTCCTCGGGGTGCCCCAGACGCCGGCGAGCGTCCGGGAGGCGCTCGAGACGATCGGCCTCCGCGTCGAGGAGGCCGAGGGGGCGCTCGAGGCCGAGGTGCCGGGGTTCCGGCCCGACCTCGAGCTGGAGGAGGACCTGATCGAGGAGGTGATCCGGGTCCAGGGCTACGACCGGGTGGGGGAGACGCTCCCCGCGGTCCGGCAGGCCGGGGGGATCCCGCCCGAGCGGCGGCTCCGCGACCGGATCCGCCGGGCCCTGGTCCGCGCGGGCCTCTTCGAGACCCAGGCCTACTCCTTCGCCGGGCCCGGCGACCTCGCGCTCCTGGGCCAGGGCGAGGCCGACGCGATCCGGATCGCGAACCCCCTCTCGGCCGACCAGCGGTTCCTCCGGACGAGCCTCCTGCCCGGCCTGCTCGGGGCGCTCCGCACCAACCGGGCCCGGCAGGTCCGCGGGGCGGCCCTGTTCGAGGTCGGCCGGACCTTCCACCCCGGCGACCCGGTGCGGGAGGTCGAGCGGGTGGCGATCGCGCTCGCGGGGGAGGCCTCGCGCGGCTACCCCGAGCCCGCGCGCCCCTTCGACGTCCTCGACGCGAAGGGCGCGCTCGAGGTGCTGTTCGAGGCGCTCGGGATCGCCGATCACTCCCTCGGGGAACCCCCGGGTCCCCCGTTCCACCCGGCCCGGTCCGCGGTGGTGCTGGTCGGGGGCGAGGTCGCCGGCGTGCTGGGCGAGCTCCACCCTCGGGAGGCGGAACGGCTGGACCTCGGGGGTCGGGTGGCCCTCGCCGAGCTGGAGGTCGGGGTCCTCGGGCGCCACGCCGAGACCGGCGTCGTCGCGCGCGAGCTGCCCCGCTTCCCCCCGGTCCGACGGGACCTCGCGTTCCTGGTCGACGAGCGGACGCCGGCGGGCGCCGTCCGGGCGGCGCTCGTGGAGGCGGGCGGGGGGCTCGTGGACGCCTGCGTCCTGTTCGACGTGTTCGCGGGCGGCCCCATCCCCGAGGGCCGGAAGAGCCTCGCGTTCTCCGTCGACCTCCGGGCACCCGACCGCACCCTCACCGACGAGGAGGCCGACGCGCTGGTCGCGCGGATCGTGGAGCGCCTGGCGCGCGACTTCGGGGCCGAGCTGCGGGCGGGCTGACCCCCCGCCGGCCTCGGGGCCGAGCCGCGGGCGGGGCGATGGCCCCCTCCCCCCCGGCGGAGGCGACCGGATAGACTGCGGCCGTGGCCCGGGACTTCCTCTCGGTGGACGACCTCACGCCGGCCGAGCTGGCCGCCCTCCTCGACCTGTCGGCGGAGGTCAAGGCGTCGCCCGAGCGGTTCGCCGACCGGCTGCGGGGGCGCTCGGTGGCGCTGATCTTCGAGAAGCCCTCGACCCGGACCCGGGTCTCGTTCGACGTGGGCATCGCCGAGCTCGGCGGCCACCCGGTGGCGCTCTCCGCCGCGGAGCTCCAGCTCGGGCGGGGGGAGACGATCGAGGACACGGGTCGGGTGCTCTCCCGCTACGTCGACGCGATCGTCCTGCGGACGTTCGAGCAGGAGCGGCTCGAGGTCCTGGCCGGCGCGGCGAGCGTGCCGGTCGTGAACGCGCTCTCCGACTTCGAGCACCCCTGCCAGTGCCTGGCCGACCTCCTCACGATCCGCGAGCGGAAGGGCGGGCTCGCCGGACGGACCCTCGCGTACCTGGGGGACGGGAACAACGTCACCCACTCGCTCCTCCTGGGCGGGGCGAAGGCAGGGATGCGGGTGCGGGTGGCGACGCCCCCCGGGTTCGAGCCGATCCCGCTGGTCGTGAACCGGGCGCGGGAGATCGCCGCGGAGACCGGGGGCGGGGTGGAGCTCACGAACGACCCCGTCGAGGCGGCCCGGGGCGCGGACGTCCTCTACACCGACGTCTGGGCCAGCATGGGTCAGGAGGCCGAGGCCGGCGAGCGCGCCCTGGTGTTCCCCGCGTACCGGATCGACCAGAAGACGGTGGACCTGGCCGCGCCGGACGCGATCGTGATGCACTGCCTCCCCGCCCACCGGGGCCAGGAGATCACCGACGAGGTGATCGACGGGCCGCGCTCGGTCGTGTGGGACCAGGCGGAGAACCGGCTCCACACCCAGAAGGCCCTCCTGCTCTGGCTCCTCGACCTGGCGTGAACCCGCCGCCGGGGCGGCGGTAGCATCGGACGGGATGCCGCGAACGAACGACGAGGTCGCCGCGGTCCTCCTCGAGTACGCGGACCTCCTGTCGATCGCGTCCGAGGACCCGTTCAAGCCGCGGGCCTACGAGAAGGCGGCCCGCGCCATCGCCGGGTACCACGCCGACGTCCGGGACCTCGACGCCAAGGCGCTCCAGCGGATCCCGAACGTCGGGAAGTCGATCGCCGAGAAGGTCCGGGAGTACCTCGAGACCGGGACGATCCAGGCCCTGGAGGAGCTCCGCGAGAAGATCCCCGACGGCGTCCGCCAGCTCCTCGGGATCCCCGGCCTGGGGCCGAAGAAGGCCATGGCCCTCTACCAGGAGCTCAGGATCTCCTCGGTCGAGGAGCTGCTCGACGCGGTCCGCGACCACCGCCTGGCGGGGCTGCGGGGGTTCGGCCCGAAGACCGAGGAGAACATCCTCCAGGGCATCCAGCGGATGCGCGAGGCCGGCGGACGGGTGCAGCTCGGCGTGGCCCTCGACCTCGCCGAGGAGCTCGTGGCCCAGCTCGACGAGGTCCGGGCGGTGCGGCGGGTCACCTACGCCGGGTCGCTGCGGCGGATGTGCGAGACGATCGGCGACATCGACCTGCTCGTGGCGAGCGAGCGGCCGACCGAGGTGATGGACGCCTTCACCTCGCTCCCCGGGGTGGAGCGGGTGCTGGCGCGGGGGGAGACGAAGGCCTCGGTCCTCACGACCAAGGGGCTCCAGGTGGACCTGCGGGTCGTGGAGCCGGCGGTGTGGGGCGCGGCCCTCCAGTACTTCACGGGGTCCAAGGCCCACAACATCCGCACCCGGGAGATCGCGGTGCGCAAGGGGCTCAAGCTCTCCGAGTACGGCCTGTTCCGGGCGAGGACCGGGAAGCTGATCGTGGCCGAGACCGAGGAGGAGGTCTACGAGCACCTCGGGCTCCCCTACATCCCCCCGACGCTCCGGGAGGACCGAGGCGAGATCGAGGCCGCGTTGGCCGGGGAGCTGCCGAAGGTCGTGGAGCTCCGGGACCTGAAGGGCGACCTCCACACCCACACCAACCTCACCGACGGCCTCGCGCCGCTCGAGGAGATGCTCGAGGCCGCGGCGGCGATGAAGCACGCGTACTACGCGGTCACGGACCACGCGCCCCGCCTCTACATGCAGCGGATGACCGACGAGAAGATGCTCGCCCAGCGGGCCCGCCTCCGCGAGCTCCAGGCGCGCTACCCGAGGATGACGCTGCTCCACGGCACCGAGCTGAACATCGACCCCGAGGGGAACGTGGACTGGCCGGAGGAGTTCCTCGCGGGGTTCGACGTCTGCGTGGCCTCGGTGCACTCCCACTTCAACATGCCCAAGGACCAGATGACGCGGCGGATCATCCGGGCGATGGAGAACCCCCACGTGAACGTGATCGGCCACCCCACGGCCCGGCTGATCGGGAAGCGGCCGCCGATCGAGTTCGATCTGGAGGAGGTGTTCCGCGCCGCGGCGCGGACCGGGACCGCGCTCGAGGTCAACTCGTTCCCCGACCGGCTGGACCTCCGGGACGAGCACATCCTCTGGGCCCGCCGGCACGGGGTGCGCTTCGCGATCGACACCGACGCCCACGCGCCCGTGCACCTCCCGTTCCTGCGGTTCGGCGTGGCCACCGCGCAGCGGGGGTGGCTCACCAAGGACGACGTGATCAACGCCTGGCCGCTCGCGAAGCTCCGCCGTTTCCTGCGCAAGGGCCGCCCCGAACGGTGAGGGGCGCCCGCCTGCCCCGGCGGTTCTTCGCCCGGCCCTCCACCGAGGTGGCGCCGGACCTCCTGGGCCAGGTCCTCGTGCGGGTGCTCCCGGACGGCACCCGCCTCGCGGCCAGGATCGCGGAGACCGAGGCCTACGAGGAGGGGGACCCCGCGAGCCACTCCTACCGCGGGCGGACGCCCCGGACCGAGGTGATGTTCGGCCCGCCGGGCCACCTGTACGTGTACTTCACCTACGGGATGCACTTCTGCATGAACGTGGTGACGGGCCGGGAGGGCGAGGGGAGCGCGGTCCTGCTCCGGGCCGCCGAACCGCTCGAGGGCCTCGAGGAGATGGCGCGGCGGCGGGGGACGACGGACCCCGCGCTCCTGTGCTCGGGGCCGGCCCGGCTGTGCGAGGCGTTCGGCGTGGACCGGTCGCTCAACGGGATCGACCTGGTCGAGGGCGACGTGATGTGGATCGAGCGCGCGCCGCGGCCGGCGGCGCGCGTGGTGCGGGGCCCGCGGGTGGGGATCCGGTCCGCGGCGGACCGTCCGTGGCGGTTCCACCTGGAGGGGGACCGCTTCGTCTCCCGGGCCCGCGCCGGCCCGCCGCCGAGGCGGCGGGTCAGGGGTTCACGCGGATCGTGACGGTGGAGCCGGGGCGGGCCTGCTCGCCCCCCGTCGGCGACTGCCACCAGACCACGCCCGGCCGGTGGTCGCAGTCCGGCGCGCCCGGGTCGCAGGCGGCCTCGACGATCGCGACCACCTGGAACCCGGCCCGTTCGAGCTCCGCCCGTGCCGCGCCCTCCGGCCGGCCGATCACGTCCGGGACCGGGACCAGGCGCGGCCCCTCGGAGACCGTGATCGTGACCGTGCTCGTCTGCAGGGCCTGCTGGCCGGCCGCGGGATCCTGGGCGATCACCGTGCCCGTGGGCCCGCCGGAGCGGGCCGTCTCGACCGCCACGTTGAACCCGGAGGCCCGGAGGAGGGACGCCGCCTCCCCCTCGGGGAGGCCGATCACCGAGGGGACGGTCAGGAGCTGGTACTCGCTCGGTTCCTTGCAGACCTTCCTCGGCTCCGTGCCGGCGATGTAGCGGACCACCCGGATGTTGCCGGGCGGCGTGTAGGGGTTGGCCAGGCAGCCCTGGGTGATGTCCAGCCGGACCGTCACGTACTCGACCTCGACCCTGGGGAAGTCCCGGACCGGCATCCGCTCGACGGCCCGGACCATGAACGCGCGCCAGATCGCGGCCGGCCAGCTCCCGCCCGTGACCCGGCCGATCCGCGTCGCCGACATCGAGCGCTGGGAATCCGGGTAGCCCACCCAGACCGCGGCGACCAGCTGGGGGACGGCGCCGATGAACCAGGCGTCGGACCAGTTCTGCGCGGTCCCGGTCTTCCCGAACTGCGGGCGGCCGATGTTCGCCGCGGTCCCCGTGCCGGAGGTCACGACCTCGCCGAGGATGTCCACGGCGACCGTCGCCACCGCCGGGTCCACGACGAGCTTGGGCTTGGGCGTGTGTTCCCAGAGCACCCGCCCCCGGGCGTCGGTGATCCGCGCCACCGGCGTCGGCATCACCCGGTAGCCGCCGGTGGCGAGCGTGCCGTACCCCACCGCCATCTCCAGGGGGTTGATCTCGTTCGTGCCGAGGACCGCCGAGGGGAGCGGCTGGAGGGGGAAGTCCGGCTCGGCCGTCCGCTCGCAGCACCGGATGCCCATCCGCTCCGCGGTCTCCACGAGGATCCGGGCCCCCGCGTAGGCGTCGCCCCCGCCCAGGGCCTTCTCGATCTCGACGTAGGCCACGTTCACCGAGTTCACCGTGGCCGAGCGCATCGAGACCGAGCCGTAGTTCGCGCTCTCGTAGTTCTCCGGCGTCCATACCTCCCCGGTGTCGAGGGGGACCGCGGTGTAGGAGCCGTTGAACGCGCGCTCAGGCGGGATCCCGTGCTCCAGGGCCGCGACCAGCGCGAACGGCTTGAACGAGGAGCCGGCCTGGCGGCCGGTGCTCCCGCCGGTGGCGAGGTTCAGCCGGGCGAAGCGGTCGGCGGGGTCCCAGTAGTCCCGGCCCCCGACCATCGCTCGGACCCAGCCGGTCCGGGGGTCGAGGGCCACGAGCGCGGCGTAGGGGTCGGTGGGGTAGACGAGGACCGAGCGGACGGCCTCCTCGGCCAGGGCCTGGAGACGGGGGGAGAGCGTCGTGTAGATCCGGAGCCCGCCTTCGAACAGCATGTCCCACCGCTGCGGGCACCCCGAGCGGTAGGGTTCCTCGGCGGGGCACGGGGGCCCGAACGCCTCGTCCCGCCGCTCGAGCGAGGGCTCGGTGAGGAACCACTGGATCACGTGGTCGACGAAGTAGGGGGCCGGGTACCGCTCCTCCGCCTCGTCGGGCGGGCGGAGGCCGAGGGGGGCCGCCGCGGCCCGGTCGCGGCGGGCCGGCGTGATCATCCCCAGCTCGAGCATGGTGTCGAGGACGTGCGCCCGTCTGGCCAGGGCCCGCCGCGGGTACTGGAAGGGGTCGTACTGGCCGGGGTTCCGGATCAGCCCGGCGAGGAGCGCGGCCTGGGCCAGCGTGAGGTCGGTGGCGTCGACCGAGAAGAACGCCTCCGCCGCCGCCTGGATCCCGTACGCGCCCCGACCGAAGTAGACGGTGTTCAGGTAGCGGCCGAGGATCTGCTCCTTCGAGTACCGGCGCTCGAGCTGCCAGGCCAGGACCGCCTCCTGGATCTTCCGATCGAGGCTCTGCTCGCTGCCGACGAACACGTTCTTCACGTACTGCTGGGTGATCGTGGAGCCGCCCTCGACGATCCGCCCCGCGGTGGCGTCCACGTAGGCCGCCCGGAGGAGCGCCTTGAGGTCGATCCCGCGGTGCTGGTAGAAGCGCTTGTCCTCCACGGCGATCACCGCGTTCCGCACCCGCTCCGGGATCCGCCCGAACGGCACGACGATCCGGTTCTCCTCGCCGTGGAGCTCGGTGATCTCGGTGCACCGCCCCCCGGGCTCCAGGCAGTCCGCGGCGAGGAGGAAGGAGGTCTGGGGGAGGGCTCGGGCCCGGGCCTCCTCCTCCTCCAGGCTCGGGACCCGACAGGCCTGGGCGGCCAGGGAGAGGGCCGCGGCCGCCGCCAGCACGGCGCGGCCGCGCGTCACGCGGGCCCCTCCGGCCACGTCATCGCAGGCCATGATACCCGTGGCCCCTCGGAGCGCTGGTAGCATCGCGGGTCGCCATGGGCTCCCCCGTCCCTCCCGACGTGCTGGCCCGCCTCCGCTCCGGGGCGGCCGAGATCTTCCCGGAGGGCGGGCTCGAGGAGAAGCTCTCGCTCGGCCGGCCGCTCCGGGTGAAGCTCGGGGTGGACCCCTCCCGCCCCGACCTCCACCTGGGACACGCGGTGGTCCTCCGCAAGCTCCGGCAGTTCCAGGACGCCGGGCACGTCGCGGTGCTGATCATCGGGGACTTCACGGGGCGGGTGGGCGATCCCTCGGGGCAGAGCGAGACGCGCCCCTTCCTCACGGAGGAGGAGATCGAGGCCAACGCCCGCACCTACCTCGACCAGGCCGGCCTGGTCCTCGACCTCCCGCGAGCCGAGGTGCGCCGGAACTCCGAGTGGCTGGCGCCGATGCGGATGGATGACGTCCTCCGGCTCACCTCCTCCTACACCGTGGCCAGGATGCTCGAGCGGGACGACTTCCGGGCCCGCTACGAGGCCGGGCGGCCGATCAGCATCGTGGAGTTCCTCTACCCCCTGCTCCAGGCCATGGACTCGGTGGCGGTCCGGGCCGACGTCGAGCTCGGGGGGACCGACCAGACCTTCAACCTCAAGGTCGGTCGGGACATCCAGCGGGCGTACGGCCAGGAGCCCCAGGTGGTCCTCACGATGCCCCTCCTCGAGGGGACCGACGGGGTCCGGAAGATGTCGAAGAGCTACGACAACTACGTCGGGCTCACCGATCCCCCCGACGAGATGTTCGGGAAGCTGATGCGGATCCCCGACGCGCTCATCGGGAAGTTCCTCCGGCTCTGCACGGACCTGGACCCGGCGGAGGTGGACGCGATCGAGCGGGACCTGGCCTCGGGCGCGCTCCGGCCGGACCTGGCGAAGCGGCGCCTGGCTAGGGAGGTCGTGGACCTCTACCACGGTCCGGGCGAGGGGGCGCGGGCGGAGCGGCGGTTCGACCTCGTGCACCGGGAGCGGGAGATCCCCGAGGAGGTGGAGGAGGTCGAGCTGCCGACGGCCTGGGCCGCGGAGGGGGGTCGGTACTGGCTCCCCCGGGTGCTCGCGGGCCTCGGGTTGGCCTCTTCGCACGCCGAGGCGCGGCGCCTGATGGCCCAAGGCGGCGTCCGCCTGGACGGCGAGCAGGTCACCGACCCCGAACGGGAGTTCGAGCGCCACGAGCTCGTCGGGAAGGTCCTCCAGGTGGGCCGCAGACGGTTCGTCCGGCTGGCCGCCGGGGCCTCACGGGGATCCGGGGCGCCCGACGACGCCGGGCCGCGTTGACGCCCCGGCCGGGGGTGCTATCCTAAGGCTCGGAGCGGCCCCCCTCGAGGTCCCAACCTCTGCCCGCGGGGTCGCGTGACGCTCGTACCTTGAGAACTGAACAGCGTGCCAAAAGCCAGTGCGTTCCCCCGTCGGGGGAGGGCTCGGTCGTTGACGCCCTCCGGCCGACGGTCGTACCACGATCCGGAACCGGACGATCCGGTCGGGATCGCCTGGGCCGACAGGGGATGCCCCTTGGAGGCCCATCTCCGGAACGGATGCGAAGCCGGCCCTCGGGCCGGTTCGTGACCCTCTACGGAGAGTTTGATCCTGGCTCAGGACGAACGCTGGCGGCGTGCCTAACACATGCAAGTCGAGCGATCGGCCCGGGCGGGGCAACCCACCCGGGTACGGAGCGGCGAACGGGTGAGTAACACGTGGGTAACCTGCCCCAGGCTCCGGGATAACCCCGGGAAACCGGGGCTAATACCGGATACACTCCTCGGACCGCATGGCCCGGGGAGGAAAGCTCCGGCGGCCTGGGATGGGCCCGCGGCCTATCAGCTCGTTGGTGGGGTAACGGCCCACCAAGGCGACGACGGGTAGCTGGCGTGAGAGCGTGGCCAGCCACACTGGGACTGAGACACGGCCCAGACTCCTACGGGAGGCAGCAGTG
>DATMBJ010000229.1:0-10052 GCA_035559315.1 Actinomycetota bacterium | reverse complement strand
GAGACCCGAGGAGGACGACGTGACCTCCGTGATCGTCGCCGGGGCCAGGACCCCGATCGGCAAGTTCGGACAGGCCTTCCGGGACCTCTCCGCCGTGGACCTGGGGGCGATCGCGATCCGCGAGGCCCTGGCCCGGGCCCGTGTCGACCCCGCCGAGGTCGACTACGTGATCATGGGCCAGGTGCTCCAGGCCGGGGCGGGGCAGATCACCGCCCGGCAGGCGGCGGTCGCGGCCGGGATCCCCAAGGAGGTCCCGGCCATCACGATCAACAAGGTGTGCCTGTCGGGGATGAACGCGATCGCCCTGGCCGACCAGCTGATCCGGGCCGGGGAGGTCGAGCTCGTCGTGGCCGGTGGGATGGAGTCGATGTCGCAGGCCCCCTACCTCGTGCCGAGGGCCCGGTTCGGGGAGCGGATGGGGCACGCGGAGCTCGTGGACTCGATGATCCACGACGGCCTGTGGTCGACCTTCACCCGCCAGCACATGGGGGAGAGCTCGGACGCGGTGAACGCCGAGCTGGGGATCACCCGGGAGGAGCAGGACGTCTGGGCCGCGCGGAGCCACGCCCGGGCCCACGAGGCCTGGGAGGCCGGGCGGCTGGCCGAGGAGGTCGTCCCGGTCGAGGTCCCGGGCCGCAGGGGCGAGCGGGTGCTCGTGGAGCGGGACGAGGGGATCCGCCCCGACACCACGGCCGAGGCCCTGGCCCGGCTCCGGCCCGCGTTCACCGAGGGCGGCACGATCACCGCGGGGAACGCCTCGCAGGTCTCGGACGGGGCCTGCGCGGTGGTCGTCACCACGAGGGAGCGGGCCGAGCGCCTCGGGGTCACCCCCCTCGCCGAGGTCGTGTCGCACGGGATGTCCGCGGCGGGCTTCGCCCACCTCCACACGGTCCCGGCCATCGCCCTCGAGCACGCGCTCAAGAAGGCGGGGCTGGCCGTCCCGGACCTCGGCCTGCTCGAGGTGAACGAGGCCTTCGCGGCGGTCGCCCTGAACGTCACGCGGGTCCTCGGGTTCGACGAGGCGCTCGTGAACGTGAACGGCGGCGCGGTCGCCCTCGGCCACCCCATCGGCGCGAGCGGCGCCCGGATCACGCTCACCCTCGCCATGGAGATGCGCCGGCGGGGGGTGGACCTGGGCGGCGCGGCGATCTGCGGGGGCGGCGGGCAGGGCGATGCGCTGGTGCTCCGGCGAGTGGTCTGAGATGGACTAGCGCCCGGCCATGGACGCCCCGCGGTTCGAGCTGCCGGAGGAGCTGGAGGAGTTCCGGGGGCTGGTCCGCGAGATCGCCGACGAGAAGATCGCGCCGCGGGCCGCCGAGATCGACCGGACCGACGAGTGGCCCGAGGACCTCTACCGGCTGCTGGTCGAGAACGAGCTGATGGCGGTGGGCTACCCGGAAGAGTACGGGGGCTCGGGCGGGGGATCGCTCGCCTTCGGGGTGCTGATCGAGGAGCTCTCCCGGGCCTCGGCCGGCCTCGCCCTGACCCCGCTCGTGGCCCGCCTCGGGGCGATCCCGGTGATGCTGGCCGGCTCGGAGGAGCAGCGGCGGTGGGTGATCGGCGGGATCTGCCGCGGCGAGCTGCTCATGTCCTACGCGCTCACGGAGCCCGGGGCCGGGTCCGACGCCGCGGCCCTCACCACCCGCTACGAGCGGGCCGGCGACGGGTTCGTCCTCACCGGCACCAAGCGGTTCATCACGGGGGCGGGCGTCTCGCACCTGTACGTGGTGTTCGCCACCCGCGACCCCTCCCTCCGGGCCAAGGGGATCTCGGCGTTCCTCGTCCACCGCGACGACCCGGGGGTCTCGTTCGGCAAGCCCGAGCACAAGATGGGGATCCGCGGCTCCCCGACGCGCGAGGTGATCCTGGACGGCGCCCGCATCCCCGCCGACCGGCTGATCGGCGAGGAGGGGGAGGGGTTCGCCTACGCGATGCGGACCCTCGACCGCTCCCGCCCCACGATCGGGGCCCAGGCCCTGGGCATCGCCCAGGCCGCCTTCGACCTCGCGCTCCGCTACGCGACCGAGCGGCAGCAGTTCGGCCGCCCCATCGCCGAGTTCCAGGCGATCCAGTTCATGCTCGCCGACATGGCGATGGGGATCGAGGCGGCCCGGCTCCTCGTGTACCGGGCCCTCGCCGCCTGCGACGCCGAGGACCCCCGCACCACGTACCTCTCGGCCGTGGCGAAGTGCACGGCCTCGGACGTGGCGATGCGGGTCACGACCGACGCGGTGCAGGTGCTCGGCGGCTACGGGTACATGGCCGAGTACCCGGCCGAGCGGTTCATGCGCGACGCCAAGATCACCCAGATCTACGAGGGGACGAACCAGATCCAGCGCGTGGTGATCGCCCGCGAGCTCCTCCGGGCGCTCCGGTAGCGGGCGCCGGGGTCGAGGCGTCAGTCGGCGGCGGCCTGCGCCTCGGGTTCGGGCAACGCCTGCGGCTCGTCCTCCCCGGCCGGGGCGCGCTCCGGCAGGAACACCTGGAACGACGACCCTCCGGTGGACCTCCCTTCCACGCGCGCCCAGCCGCCGTGGAGGTCCGCGAGGCGGAGGACCACCGGCGAGAGGGCGGCGTCGGAGGAGAGCTCCTCGTCCTCCACCGCGATCAGCGCACCGCCCTCCTCGGGCGTCACGCGGACCCAGATGTGGCTCCCGGGCCCGGTGCGGTTCACGGCGCCGGTGAGGAGGGCGGTCACGATCTGCTCCACCCGCACCGGGTCGACGGAGAGCACCAGCTTCTCGCTCGCGATCTCCACGTTCCGCTCGGCCTCGACGTCGAGCTCGTCGATCACCCGGCGGACGAGCGCGTCGAGGTCGGTGCGGCGGCGCCGGAGCTCGACGGCGCCGCGGGCCAGGCGGTCGGCGTCCACGAGGTCGTGGACCACGTGGTCGAGCTTCTTCGCGTGGGCCTGGAGCTTGCGGAGGAGCCCCTGCTGGTCCTCGGGGTCGTGCGTGTGCTTCAGGGCCAGGGTCACGCCGAGGATCGCCGAGAGGGCGTTCTTCGCCTCGAGGGAGAGGGCCTTCACGAACGGGCCCGCGGCCCGTCGGTCCTCGAGGGGAGGCTCGGCCACCGGTCGGCCGCCCTCGCCGCGGGCCTCCTCGCGTCGGGCCTCGCGCCGCGGATCGCCGTCGCCCCGGAGCGCCTTGAGGGCCTCCTCCATCTTGCTCCGCCGGAGCTGGGCCTGGGCCTCCTCGAGCTGCGCCCGCACCCGCTCCAGCTCGCGCTCGGTGGCGCGGGCCCGCTCCTCGGTCGCCTGCAGCCGCTCGCCGGCGCGCCGTAGCCGCTCCTGGGTGGCGGCCAGCGCTTGCTCCAGCTCCGAGGCCTCGCCGCCGGTCTCGGCCGGGGCCCGCGCACGCAGCTCCTCGAGCTCCCGCTGGGCCCGGGCGGCGCGCTCCTCGGCCTCCCGGAGCTGGCGGGCGGCCTCCGCGAACCGCTCCTCGGCGAGGCGGGCGCGTTCCTCGGCCTGGCGGGCCCTGGCCTCGGCCTCGGGGTCTGCGGGGCCGGTGGCCGGACGGGCCTGGGCCTCCCGGAGCGCCTCCTCGGAAGCCGCGGCGCGTCGTTCGGCCTCCTCCCTGGCCCGCTCGGCTTCCGCGGCGCGTCGTTCGGCCTCCTCCGCGCGACGCTCGGCCTCCTCGGCCCGGGCCTCGGCCTCGCGCAGGCGGGCCTCGATGGCCGGGTCCGGCGCGGGCTGGGGCGCCTCGGCGAGGGCCGCCTCGAGCTCCCGGACCTTGGCCTCCAGCGCCTGCCGCTCCGCCTGGGCCTCCTCGAGCCGCTGGTCGGCCTGGACCAACCGCTCCCAGAGCGCCTGGTTCTCCCCGCGGGCGGCGCCGACCGCGCCCTCCGCAACGCGGATCCGGTCGGTGGCCTCGGCCAGCTCCGCCTCGAGCCGTGCCGCCCGCTCGGCCCCGGCCCGGGCCTCGGCCAGCTCCGCCTCGAGCCCGGCGATCCGCTCCGCGGCTCCCCGGAGCTCCGCCACCTTCGCCTCCGCGCGCTCCGCTCGACGCTCGGCGGCCTCGGCCCGCTGTTCCATCCTCCGGAGGGCGGCCTCCAGGTCCGGACGAGGACCCGCGGCGACGGCCCCCGGCCCGGCCGCGGCCGGCGTCGCCGGGGCCGGGGCCTTGGCGGCGCCCTCGAGCTCGCGGAGCCGCTCCTGCATCGCCCGCATCTCCGCGAGCGCCCGCTCGAAGTCCGACCGGAGCCGCGCCGCCCGCTCCTCGGCGGCGGCGGCCCGGGCCTCCGCCGCCTCCCGGGCCTGCACCTGCTCCCGGAAACCCGGGACGGCGTAGACCGGGGGCTCCGCGGTCTCCTGCTTCGCCCGGCGCCGCACGGCACGGCCGCCGCCGACCGCGGCCAGCACGGGCTCCTCGTGCGCGTCCTCGGCTCCCTCCGCAGCGGGAGCGGGCGAGGCGGCGGGGGCCTGCGGCCGGGCCGTCCGCCGGGGCCGCGACCTCGCCCCCGGCGCCGGGCGGAACGTGAAGCCGAGCATCGCGCCCGAGACCAGCAGGAGCACGCCGAAGCCGATCGCGGCGATCCTCCAGGGCCGGTTCGCCCGGGCCCAGAGCTCGTCGTAGGGCTGCTCGAACTGGGCCACGGCCGCGACCGGCCCGTCGAGCTTCAGGCGGACCGGGACCCAGGTCTCGAAGTCCTCGCCCTCGACCCCGCGCTCGACGCCCTGTCTCGCGACGCGGTCGATCCGCGCCCGGAGCTCGGGCGCCCGCCGTCCGACCGCCGCCTCGTCCGTGGAGAAGACCGCGGTGGCGGAGGGGTTCCAGATGGTCAGGGCGGTGAACGGGCCGTCGGCGATCACGTCGCGGCGCACGGCCTCCAGGAGCTCGCGGTACCGCGCGCCGCTCACCGGCCCGGAGAGGTCCGCGGGTTCGAGGAGGGGGGCGAGCAGGAGCACCGTGCGGGTGCGCGCCAGGGCGGCGGCCGCGGCCTCGTCGCGGGCGACGGCGCGTCCGCCGAGGAAGAGGGCGCCGGCGATCCCTCCGACGCAGAGCAGCGAGAGCAGCCCCCACAGGACGCGCCCGTGCCGGCCGCCGTCGGTCTGGTCCATGGTTCGCCGCCCTCCTCCCTCGAGGTTCCCGTTCCTCTATCGGCAGCCGGGGCCCTGGGGCTTAGTCCCCCGGGAAGGGAAGGGGACCCCGGGATGGCACGGACGGACTACCCCGCCCCCGGATCGCCCCCGACGCGACCGCCGCCTCCGCGCGTCGCTCCCTGGGGCGTCGGGGGCCGGGGGTATCCTTCGGTCCATGCTCGTGCTGCGCGCGGACCCCTGGCAGCCCGATCACGGGATGGGGTTCGAGCCGGTCGCCGAGGAGCCCCCGGCCCGCGTCGAGCCGTTCGTCGAGCGCGACGACTGGACCCGGCCCGTCCAACCCGGCGCGCCCAGGGGCCCCGAGCCCCCCGTGTGGTTCGTGGACGGCGTGCGGCGGGTCGAGCTCCGGGTCCTCGCGCAGGAGGACGGCCGCCGGGGCTTCGGGCTCTTCGGGTCGCTCGCGGTGGGGGCGGTCCGCAGCGAGGGCCGCGCCCGGTTCGGCCCCCACGCCGTGGACCGGGCGATCGTGGTCGGCGGGGGGATGGCGGCGGAGCCCGTGGAGGTGGAGGTGGGCGGGACCGCGGTCCACTACCGACCGGTGAGCGAGCCCGGCGGCGACCCCGACCATCCCCTCCACCGGCTCCAGCGGGAGATGCAGGCCGCGGAGGTCGAGCTCGCGGCGGAGGTCGCCGCGGCGGGCGGGGAGCTCGTGCTGGCCGACGGGCGGTGGGGCTCGCAGCGCCCGACGGCGAGTCCGGTCGTGGGGGTGGTGAAGCGCTGGTCCCGGGGCTACCTCCTCCCCGAGCACGAAGCGCTCGTGGCCCGGCTCGCGCCGGGGGAGCGGACCCCGCTGTTCGGCCTGGCCGAGCCCGACGAGCCCCTCGCGCGGTTCGCCTGGTACGCGCGGATCGCCCCGGTCCGCCCGGAGTGGCACGACCACGCGGGCGTGGTGCGGTGCGAGGTCCGGGCCGGGGTGGGGCTGGAGGCGGCGCGGGAGCTCGCCGACCGGGTGACGGCGCTCCTCCCGCGGTTCGCCGGCCGCCCGGGCGACCCCCGGTTCCCCCAGAACCTGGCCCCGGTGGCCGCGCTCGAGGCCTGGCTCCAGCACCGCCTGGGCCACCGGGGGCTGCTCCGGCGAGCCCTCGTGGCCCTGCTCGCGTCGGAGGGAGGCTGAGGTGGCGGACGAGGTCGGAGCGGTCTCGGAGCGGGTGGGGATGGTCCTGGGGACCGAGGACGCGACCCCCCTCACGTTCTGGGTCGGGGTGGAGGAGGGCTGCTACCTCCAGCTCGACGACGCCGTGGTGGTGGACGCCGAGGTGCCGGGGCGCGGCCCCCTCCGGATCTCGGGGATCGTGCAGGACGTGCGGGCCCGCCACGAGGGGGCGAGCTTCGACACCGACGTCTTCCTCGTGGAGCGGGGGGTGCTGCCGGTCGGCACCGCGGTCGCCGCCCAGGTGGTCGCGACCCGGTTCGAGCCGGAGATCTTCGTCCCGCCGATGCCGGGCCTCCCCGTCTACCGGGCCCGGGGGAAGGACCGGGACGAGGCCTTGTACTTCGACCGGATGGAGCGCCGGCTCCCGGCCGGGCTCACCCGCGACGGGGAGCCCGTGTACCTCGACCTCGACTTCCTCGACGGGACCCGCGGGGCCCACGTGAACATCAGCGGGGTGTCGGGGGTGGCGACGAAGACCACCTACGCACTGTTCCTCCTGTACGCGCTGTTCCACTCCGACGCGCTCGGGCCCTACGCGGCGAACACCAAGGCGCTCGTGTTCAACGTGAAGGGCGAGGACCTGATGTGGCTGGACCGGCCCAACGCGCGGCTGTCGGAGGGGGACCGGGCGGACTACGAGCGGCTCGGGCTCCCGGCGGGCCCCTTCTCCTCGGTGGGGCTCTGGGCCCCAGTCCGGCCCCGGGCCGGCGGCCACCCGATCCCGGACGTGGAGGGGCGCTCGCAGGGGGTCACGGCCTACCACTGGACGGTCCGGGAGTTCGTGCGGGAGAAGCTCCTGCGGTTCATGTTCGCCGAGGCCGAGGACGAGCGGTCCCAGATCGCGGACCTCGTGGCCAGGGTGGAGTCGTTCCTCGACCGGGAGTGCGAGGACGACCCCGAGCACGACGCCACGGTGCGGTTCGAGGGGCGTCCCGTGGAGGGGTTCGACGAGCTCTGCGAGCTGATCGCGGCGCAGGTCGAGATGGAGGGCTCGCCGTGGCGGGGGCGGGTCTCGGACGCCACGGTGGCGGCCTTCGTCCGCCGGCTCGACGCGGCCCGGTTCCGGATGGGCCACCTCGTGTGGGGGCGGGAAGCCGAGGCCCCCGAGCGGCACCGGATCGACTGGGAGGCGAACCAGGTGACCGTGGTGGACATCCACACCCTGCACGACAAGGCCAAGCGGTTCGTGACCGGCGTGGTGATCAAGCGGCTGTTCGAGCAGAAGGAGCGGATGGGCCGCCGCGAGCCGCTCGCGTTCCTCGTCCTCGACGAGCTGAACCGCTACGCCCCCCGGGAGGGCTGGAGCCCGATCAAGGAGGTCCTCCTCGACGTCGCCGAGCGGGGCCGCTCGCTCGGGATGATCCTGATCGGGGCCGAGCAGACCGCGAGCGAGGTCGAGCGGCGGGTGATCGCCAACTCCGCCTACCGGGTCGTGGGCCGGCTCGACACGGCCGAGGCCCAACGGAGCGAGTACGGGTTCCTGCCCGCCGTCACCCGCCAGCGGGCGGGGATCCTGAAGCCCGGCTCGATGATCCTCCAGCAGCCCCACGTGCCGGTGCCGGTGCAGATCCGGTTCCCGTTCCCGTCCTGGGCCACGAGGGCCGACGAGGCCGCCCCCGCGGGGGCCGACCCGTTCGCCCGGTTCGAGGGGGAGTGAGGCCGATCACACGGGTGTGATGCGCGTCACGGGGGTCCGGTAGGGTCGGCGCGATGCGGCTGCTGCACACCGGCGACTGGCACGTGGGCAAGCAGATCCGGGGGCGTTCCCGGATGGACGAGTTCGAGGCCGCCCTCGACCAGGTCGTGGGCATCGCGCTGGACGGGGGGGTGGACGCGGTCCTCGTGGCGGGGGACCTCTACGAGCACCGGGTACCGGCCCCCGAGGCCGACGCGCTCGTCTTCGACGCGCTCCTCCGGCTGCGGGATGCCGGGATCCGGGTGGTCGCGATCCCCGGGAACCACGACTCCGCCCCCCGCCTCGAGGCCCTCGCGCGGCTCCTCGAGCCCCTCGGCGTGGTCGTCGTCCCGAGGGTCCGCCGGCCCGAGCAGGGCGGGATCGTGGAGGTCCCCGCGCGGGACGGCGACGAGGTGGCCCAGGTGGCCTGCGTGCCGTTCGTCCCCGAGCGCCGGTTCGGGGACGCCGCGGCCCTGTTCGAGGCCGCCGAGTCCTGGCACCAGGCCTACGCCGAGGGGATGGGCGACCTGCTCGAGGCGATGGCCGCGGGGTTCCGGCCCGGGGCGGTCCACGTGCTGATGGCCCACCTCTTCACCGACGGCGCGCTCCTCGGGGGCGGAGAGCGGGAGCTCACGATCGGGATGGCCTACGCGGTCCCACCCTCGCGGCTCCCCGGGACCGCGCAGTACGTGGCCCTCGGCCACGTCCACCGCCCGCAGCGGGTCGGGGGCGCGCCCACCGCGGCCCGCTACGCGGGCTCGCTCCTCCAGCTCGACTTCGGGGAGCTCACCCAGGAGCGGAAGTCGGTGGCGCTGGTCGAGCTGAGCCCGGGGAGGCCGGCCCGGGTCGAGGAGGTGCCGGTGACGGCCGGACGGCGCCTCCTCGAGGTCCGGGGGACGATCGACCAGCTCGCGGCGATGGCGGGGCAGGTCGGGGACGCCTGGCTCCGGGCCGTGGTTCACACCGACGGCCCCGTCCCGGGCCTCGCGGACCGCGTGCGGGAGGTGCTCCCGAACGCCGTCGACGTGAAGCTCGACCACCCCCGGGCCCCCGATGCGGCTCCCCGGGAGCCGCTGCGGGCGCTGACGCCCCGGGAGCAGTTCGAGGCGTTCCTCCGCGCCGAGCACGGCGCGGAACCCGCCCCCGAGCTGCTGCGGGCCTTCGACGAGGTCCTCGCCCTCGAGACCGAGGAGGCGTAAGGGTGCGGCCGCTCAGGCTCCGGGTGAAGGGGTTCACCGCCTTCCGCGACGAGGTCGAGCTCGACCTCTCCGGGCTCGACCTGTTCGCGATCACCGGGCCCACCGGCTCGGGGAAGTCCTCGCTGCTGGACGCCATGACCTACGCGCTGTACGGGCGGGCCGACAGGGTGGGCCGGCAGGTCGGGCAGCTCATCTCCCAGGGCCAGGCGGGGATGGCGGTCGAGCTCGAGTTCGCCGTGGGGGACCGCCGGTACCGGGTGGCGCGGCGGACCTCCCGCACCGGCCCGAGCCGGGCGGTCCTCGAGCGGTGGGAGGGCGACCGGTGGGTCGCGGAGGCCGCGAGCGGGGTGCGGGGGGTCGACGCGCGGATCGAGGGGATCGTGGGGCTCGACTACGAGGCGTTCACGCGCTCGGTGCTGCTGCCGCAGGGGAGGTTCCAGGAGTTCCTGGTGGGGGACGCGGCGGAGCGTCGGCGGATCCTCACCGAGCTGCTCGGGCTCGAGCTCTTCGAGCGGCTCGGCAAGCGGGCCGGCGAGCTCCGGCGGGACGCCGAGGTCGAGGTGAGGACCAAGCGGAACGTGCTCGAGACCGAGTACGCCGGGGCGTCGGAGGAGGCCGTGGCCCGCGGGGAGGAGGAGCTCCGGCAGGCCGAGGCGCGGGCGGAGCGGCTCCGGGCGGCGCGGGAGCGGGTGCGCGATGTCCTCGAGCGGTGGCGGGCCATCGCGGCGGAGGCCGACGCCCTCGGCTCCCTCGCCGAGGAGGCGCGGGGGACGGCGGCGCTGGTCCGTCGTCGGGAGGAGGAGCTCCGCGGGATCGCCGCGCGGCTCGCGGAGGCCCGCGGCGATGCGGAGGCCGCGGCGGCCCGCGTCCGGGAGGCGCGGAAGGAGGCGGCCCGGGCCGAGCGGGACCTCCGGGACGCCGAGC
>DATMBJ010000228.1:0-5545 GCA_035559315.1 Actinomycetota bacterium | reverse complement strand
GGCCCCCGCCGCTCCGGCCGCGGAGCTCCGGGCTCCGGCTGCGCCGGCCGCCCCCGCGGAGGCGCCGGCCCGAGCGGTCGCGGCCGCGGGACCGCGGGAGGAGGTCGTGCCGATGTCGGTGGTCCGGAAGGCCATCGCGCGGCACATGACCCAGAGCCTCCAGACCACGGCCCGGGCCTGGACCCTGGTCGAGGTGAACATGGAGCGGGTGGTCCGGGCCCGGGAGGCGGCGAAGGCCGACTTCGAGGCCCGCGAGGGCTTCAAGCTCACCTACCTGCCGTTCGTGGCCCGGGCGGTGGTGGACGCGCTGCTCGCCTTCCCGATGGTGAACGCGGAGCTCCGCGGCGAGGAGATCGTGCTCAAGCGGTACGTGAACCTCGGGATCGCCGTCTCCTACGACGAGGGGCTCATCGTCCCGGTCGTCAAGGGGGCCGACGGGATGAACCTCGTGGGCCTGGCCCGGGCCATCAACGACGTGGCGACCCGGGCCCGGGAACACCGCCTCCACCCCGACGAGGTCCACGGCGGTACGTTCACGATCACGAACCCCGGCCCGTTCGGGTCGCTGATCTCGGTGCCGATCATCCCGCTCCCCCAGACCGGGATCCTCTCGTTCGACGCCGTCCAGCGGCGGCCGGTCGTGGTGGACGACGCGATCGCGATCCGGCACATGGTCTACCTCTCGATGTCCTGGGACCACCGGGTGATCGACGGCGCCGAGGCCACGAGGTTCCTGGCCCGGGTCAAGGAGAACCTGGAGACCTGGGACTTCGCCGAGGACCTCAGGCGGTAGGGGTGGCACGGCCGACGTGGCTGCTCCGGCCCGCGGGGCTCGTCCCGTACGGGCCGGCGAACGAGGCGATGCACCGCCTCGCCGAGCGGAGGCTCGCGGGCGAGGTCCCCGACGCGCTGGTCCTCCTGGAGCACGCCCCGGTGTACACGGCCGGGCGGCGGTGGCGCCCGGAGCACCTCGTGTGGTCCGAGGACCTGATCCGGCGGGCCGGCGCCGAGCTGCACTTCATCGACCGCGGCGGCTCGCTCACGTTCCACGGGCCCGGGCAGCTCGTCGGCTACCCCGTCCTCGACCTCGGCACGCCGGACGCCCTCGCCTACGTGCGGCGGCTCGAGGAGGTCGTGATCCGGGCCGCCGCGGACGCGGGGGTCGCCCTCGAGCGGCGGACCGACGTCCAGACCGGGGTGTGGGCCGGCGACCGGAAGGTCTGCGCCATCGGGGTCCGGATCATGCGGGGGCGGATCACCCTGCACGGCTTCGCGCTGAACTGCACCACGGACCTCTCCTGGTACCGGGCCATCGTGCCCTGCGGGCTGGACGACCACGGCGTCGCCTCCCTGTCCGAGCTCGCCGGCCGGGAGGTGACGGTGGCCGAGATGGCCCCGCTCGTGGCCCGCCGGTTCGAGGAGGTCTTCGACCGGCGGCTCTCCCCGGCCCCCGCCGAGGAGGTCGCCCGGTTCGCGGGCGCGGCGCCTCAGGCGGAGGCCGTGACCGCGTAGCGCGGGACCTGCTCGAGCGCGCCGAGGGGCCAGCCCGTCGCCCGCCGCCTCGCCCGCTCCACCTCCCGGAGCCGCTCCACGCGGATGCGCCGCCAGCCGGCCGCGGCGACCGCCTCGAGGATCGGGCGGAGCGACCGCGCCCCGGCGAGCGGCAGGACGGCCACGACCTCCTCCGGGTACGGCGCGTGGTGGTCGGGCGGGGTCCGGAGGAGGCGGCGGGCCAGGCCCGCCACCGCCTCCCGCCGGCGGTCCCCCCGGACCGCCTCGAGGAGCAGGAGCCGGCCGCCGGGGCGGACGACCCGCCGCCAGGCCGCGAGGGCGGCGACGGGGTCGGGCAGGGTCCACAGGACGTGGCGCTCCATCACCGCGTCGAAGGGGCCCGGCGGAGGGTCCTCGGACCGGCCCACGACCAGGGTCAGCCGACGGCCCCGCGCCGCGGCCTTCTCGCGGGCCCGCTCCAGCATCGCCGGCGAGAGGTCGAGGGCCGTGACCTCGTGGCCGAGGTCGGCGGCGAGGAGGCTCATCGCGCCGGTGCCGGCGCCGACGTCGAGGACGCGGGCGGGCGGCGGCGGGAGGTGCCGGGCCAGGGCCGCCCGCCAGGCCGCCGCCTCCCCGGGATCCGACGCGGCGTGGCCGGGCGACCGGTCGTAGACGGGGGCGTCCTCGTCCCAGAACGCCCGGATGCGCTCGTACAGGTCCACCTAGAACAGGGCGCTCGCGAGCTTCCTGCGGTACTCGGCGGTGAGCGGATCCTCCTCGCCCAGGACCCGGAAGACCTCGAGCATCGCGGCCCGCGCGGCCTCCCGGAGGTCGGGCGCGTGCACGACCGCCCCCAGGAACCCGTCGAGGGCTTCGCGGAACCTCCCCTCGGCCGCCAGGCGCTTGGGCCCGGCCAGCGGGTCGCCGTCGCCGGTCCCCGCCCACTCCAGCACCGTGGCCCTGGCCAGGAGGCGCTCGGCCTCGGCGTCCGGGAGGAGCGGCGCGAGGACCTCCCTGGCGGCCGCGGCGTCGCCCCGGTCGAGGAGCAGGCGCCCGAGCCCCAGCCGGGCCTCCCGGTTCCCGGGCTCGGAGGAGAGGACCTCGCGGAAGCGTCGCTCGGCCTCCGCCGGGTCCGCGGCCTCCGCGGCCTCCCGCGCGGCGACGTCCCCGGGGGAGGGCAGGAGCCGCTCCACGAAGTCCCGGACGAACGGCTCGGGGTAGGCCCCCACGAACCCGTCGACCGGCTGGCCGTCGACGAAGGCGATCACCGTGGGGATGCTCCGCACCCCGAAGGCCGCCGCGGTCGCCGGGTTCGCGTCCACGTCGAGCTTGGCGAGCACGAACGCCCCCGCCTTCTCCTCCGCCACCTTCTCGAGGATCGGGCCCAGGGTCCGGCAGGGGGCGCACCACGCGGCCCAGAGGTCGACGACCACGGGACGCTCTTTCGAGGCCCGGACCACCCGCTCCTCGAAGTCGGCGTCGGTGACGTCGATGATGTAGGCGCCGCGTTCGCTCACGTCGCCTCCCGTCCCACGTACCTCGCCGGATCCTCCCGGAAACGCTCCAGGCACGAGGTCGAGCAGAAGTAGTAGGTCTCGTCCCCGTAGCGCTCGCTCCCGGCCGCCTGGGCCGGATCGACGTCCATCCCGCACACGGGATCGCGCACCGTCGCCATCCGTTCCTCCTCCTTCACCTCGACGACCACCTCGGTCACGGGCTCGCCCGCCTCGGGGAGGGGGCCCGCGCGGAACCGGCGGAGCCGGTTCGCGTTCGAGACCACCGACAGCGAGGACAGGGCCATCGCCGCCGCCGCGATGATCGGGTCCAGGGCGATCCCGAGCACGGGGACGAGCACGCCCGCCGCCACCGGGATCCCCACCACGTTGTACACGAACGCGAAGAACAGGTTCTGCTTCACGTTCCGCATCGTCGCCCGGGAGAGGTCGAACGCCGTCACCACGCCCCGCAGGTCGCCCGAGATCAGCGTGACGTCGGCCGCCTCGATCGCGACGTCGGTCCCCGTGCCGATGGCCACCCCCACGTCCGCCTCCGCCAGGGCCGGCGCGTCGTTGATCCCGTCGCCCACCATCGCGACCACGCGCCCCTCGGAGCGCAGCCGGCGGACCTCCCGGGCCTTGTCCTGGGGAAGGACCTCCGCCAGGACCCGTCCGATCCCCACCCGGCGGGCCACCGCCTCGGCCGTCCGCCGGTTGTCGCCGGTGATCATCACCACCTCGAGGCCCCGCCGGCGCAGCCCGGCCACCGCCCGCGGCGCCTCGGGCTTCGGGGTGTCCGCGACGGCGAGGACGCCGGCCGCCCGGCCGTCCACCCCGACCAGGATCGCCGTCATCCCCTCGCGCTCCAGCCGCGCCGCCGCGTCCTCCAGCGCCCCGACGTCCACGCCCTCCTCGGCGAGGAGGGCCCGGCGGCCGACGACCACCGTGCGGCCCTCCACCTCCGCGCGCACCCCCATCCCGGTCGCCGAGCGGAAGGCCGCCGGCTCGGCCAGGTCCACGCCGCGCTCCGCCGCGCCCTCCACCACGGCCCGGGCCAGCGGGTGCTCGGACACCCGCTCGGCGGACGCGGCGAGCCGGAGCAGTTCCTCCTCGGTCAGGCCGCCGGCGGGGACGACCTCGGCCAGGGCGGGACGGCCGGTGGTGACGGTCCCCGTCTTGTCCAGGACCACGGTCCGCACCCGGTGCGCGGTCTCCAGGGCCTCGGCGGAGCGGATCAGCACGCCGTGCTCGGCGCCCCGGCCGGTCCCCACCATGATCGAGAGCGGCGTCGCGAGCCCGAGCGCGCAGGGGCAGGCGATGATCAGGACCGAGACCGCCCGGACCAGGGCCGTCGTGAGGGCCGGGTCGGGCCCGAGGTCGTACCAGGCGACGAACGTGGCGATCGCCACGAGCATCACGACCGGCACGAAGACCCCCGCGACCCGGTCGGCCAGCCGCTCGATCGGGGCCTTCGACGCCTGGGCCTCCCGGACCAGCCGCACGATCTGGGCCAGGACGGTCTCGGCGCCGACCGCGGTGGCCCGGTAGCGGAACGACCCCGTCTGGTTCACGGTGCCGCCGACGACCGGGTCCCCCGGCCCCTTGTCCACCGGGATCGACTCCCCCGTCACCATCGACTCGTCGATCGTGGAGCGACCCGCGACGATCTCGCCGTCCACGGGGAGGCGCTCGCCCGGGCGGACCACGACCTCGTCGCCGACGCGCACCTCGTCCACGGGGACCTCGAGCTCGACCCCGTCTCGCACCACCCGGGCCGTCCGCGGACGCAGGCCCAGCAGCTTCCGGATCGCCTCGCCGGTGCCCTGCTTCGCCCGCGCCTCGAGGAGCCGCCCCAGGAGGATCAGCGTGAGGATGACCCCCACCGCCTCGAAGTAGACGTCGCGCGCGTCGGGCGGCAGCACGCCCGGCGCCACGGTCGCGAGGACGCTGTACGCGAACGCGGCCGTGGTCCCCACCGTGATCAGCGCGTTCATCTCCGCCGAGCGATGGCGGAGCGCCCGCCACCCCACGGTGTGGATGGGCCAGCCCGTGTACAGGTAGACGGGCGTCACGAGGAGGAGCTGGACGTAGCGGTCCATGAGGAGCTCCGGCACCCGGAGCCCGAGCACCTCGGCGGCCATCACGGCCAGGGCGACGGGCGCGGTGAGGACCGCCCCCACCGCCACGCGACGGGCGAGGTCCCGGATCTCGCGGCGCCGCTCCGCGGCCTCCTCGTCCTCCCAGCCGGGCTCGACCTCCACCCGGTAGCCCACCGCCGCCACCGCCCGCTCCAGGTCCTCGACCGAGGCGAGGGCGCGGTCGAACTCCACCATCGCCACGTCGCGGGCCACGTCCGCGTGCACGCGCCGCACGCCGGGGAGCGGCTCCAGCGCCGACGAGACGGTCCGCAGGCACGTGGGGCAGGACGCCCCGGGCAGACGCAGGCGCACCCGCTCGGGGCCGGTGGGCTCGACCCGGACCGGCACCGGCCCCTCGTGCGTGTGGCCCTCGGGCGCGGGACGGCCCGCCGCCGGGCCCTCGGGCGCGGGACGGCCCGG
>DATMBJ010000227.1:0-1945 GCA_035559315.1 Actinomycetota bacterium | reverse complement strand
GGCCTTCGTGGCGCGGGAGTGGACCTGGGCCCGCACCGCCGGGCGCCTCCTCGCCGCGGCGCTCGGCCGCCCCCCGGACGATCCGGCGGCGACGTAGGCGTCGGGCCGCCACCCGGACGCCTCGGGGAGGCAGCGTCGGCCGCTACCCGGACGCTTCCCGGAAGTACCGGAGGAGCTCCTCGTCCCCCAGGGAGGAGAGGTCGACCCCCTCCTCGCGCGCCCGGGCCAGCATCCGCTCGTAGCGCTCCGAGAACCGGCGGACCGTGCGCCGCAGCGCGCTCTCGGGGTCGACCCCGAGCTTGCGCGCCACCGCGGCCGCCGCGAACAGCACGTCGCCCAGCTCCTCCTCGGCCCGCTCGGGCGACGCCTGGGCGAGCTCCTCGACCTCCTCCCGGAGCTTCCCGAGGGCGGCCTCGACGGTGCGGAAGTCGAACCCGGCCCCGGCGGCCCGCCGCTGGACCTTGGCCGCGCGGGCCAGCGCGGGGAGGGTGGGCGGGATGTCGTGCTCCACGTGGTGCTCGCCCTTCTCCTCCGCTTTGATCCGCTCCCAGTTGAGGAGCACCTCGTCCGCGCCCGAGACCGAGACGTCCCCGAACACGTGGGGGTGGCGGCGGATCAGCTTCCGCACGATGCCCTCGGCCACGTCGTCGATGTCGAAGGCGCCGTCGTCGGCGGCGATCTGGGCGTGGAAGGCCACCTGCAGGAGGAGGTCGCCGAGCTCCTCGCGGAGCCGCCCCCGGTCGTCGGCATCGATCGCGTCGAGGACCTCGTGGGCCTCCTCCAGCAGGTGGCGGGCGAGGGAGCGGTGGGTCTGCTCCCGGTCCCAGGGGCAGCCGCCGGGCCCCCGGAGCCGGGCCATCACCCGCACCAGGTCGAGGAGCCGCTCCCCGCCCCGGCTCGAGGGGACCGGCCCCCCGGGCACGCGCGCCAGGACGTCGTCGCTCACGGCGCGGGGGCCCCCGCGGCCGGCGAGCTCGTCGAGGTGCTGCGGATCGGGAGGACCGCGCCGCTCGCCGCGTCGAAGATCCCGAACCGCGGGTTCAGCTCCACGGTCGTGGCGCCGAGGCGCTCGCGCATCCATCCCTCGAACGCCCGCCCCGCCTCCTCCTCGAGGAGCCGGTCGCGCACCTCCTCGAACGGCGTCACGTCCACCGAGATCAGCCGGATCAGGTGCCAGCCGAAGCGGGTCCGCACCGGCCCCGAGATCTCCCCGGGCCGGAGGGCGAGCGCGGCCTCGACGAAGGCCGGGTCGAGCTGGCTCGCCGGGACCTCCCCGAGGTCGCCGCCGTTGCGCGCCGAGGCCCGGTCGGTGGAGAAGTGCCGGGCGGTCGCCGCGAAGTTCTCGGGCGTCGTGCGCGCCGCGAGCTGCTCGGCCTCCCGCCTCGTACCGACGAGGATGTGGGCCGCGTGGAGCGTGGTGAACGCCGTCTCGCGCTCCTCGTAGGCGCGGCGGAGCTCCTCGTCGGTCACCGTCTCCCGCACCACCGCCCGGCGGACCTCCTCGAACAGCAGCAGCCGGCGGACCAGCTCCCGCAGGTCCCTCCGGCCGAGCCCCGCGGCGCGGAGCCGCTCGCCCAGCGCCTCGGGACCCCCGAGCGCCGCCTCGAGCCGGGACAGCGTGTCCTCGACCCGGGCCTCGCCGACCGCGATGCCCCGCTCGAGGGCGTAGGCCTTCGCCACCTCCTCCTGGATCAGGTTCTGGAGCGTGAACCGCGCGCAGGCCGCCTCGATCGACTCGCCCTCCACCGGCTGGCCGCAGCCGGACGCGTTCAGCTCGGCGAGGAACCGGAACAGCTTCACGTCGTGGGCGAGCTGGGCGTCGCTGATCCGCGCGCCGCCCACCACCGCGGCCGGCGGGCGCTCGCAGGCCGCGAGGAGGACGGCCGCGACGACCGCGAGGACGAGGGCGCGGGGCCGGGGCACGGCGCCATGCTAGCGCGCCCCG
>DATMBJ010000226.1:0-3491 GCA_035559315.1 Actinomycetota bacterium | reverse complement strand
GGCGAGCGGACCGCCCGCCGTCAGGCGTCGGCCGGGAGGATCCGGAAGGTCCGTCCCCGTAGCGGCCGGACCGCCCGGAAGTGCCGCTCGTCCAGCGTCAGCACCCGGGTCGTCCCGTGCCTCGCCGCGATGACGACCACGGAGGCGTCCGCCAGGCCGATCCCGAGCGGGCGGTACTGCTCGATCAGGTCGGTGGCCTCCGCCACCTCCCCCGGCCCGAAGGGCACCAGCTCGTACGCCCTGGCCGCCACCTCCCGGAGGAGGGCCAGCTCCGCGTCGACCCCCACCCGGGTGGCCAGGAGGTAGTCGGTCTCGGCCAGCACGAACGGGGAGAGGAGGAACGGCCCGGGGTCGCGCTCGACGACCGCGCGGACGGCCTCGTGGAACCGCTGCGCCCCGTCGATCGCCGCGAGCAGCCCGCTGGTATCGAGGACGATCACCCGCCGAAGCCCTCCAGCGCTTCGTCGACGCGTTCGGCCAGCGTGGGGTCGGATCCTCGGAAGAGGGGGAGGTGGGGACGGGGCGGTCGCTCCGCCTCGACGAGGTCCTCGATCGCCCGACGGATCAGCGCGGCCTCCGACGTGCCCCTGCGCTCCGCGAGCTCGGCGAGGCGGCGCTTCAGCTCCTCCGGCAGGTACACGGTCGTCTTGAACACGGCTGTATGGTAGCACGTATGGTAACGCTGCCCGCGCCTCGATGGATGACGCCGACGGTCCTCTCGTGGAGGGATCGGGCGAGCCCGTCGTGCCGCGGTCGGGTAAGGTGACGGGCCGTGGACCAGCACCAGGCGCCCACGGGGGAGCGGCCCCGCGTCCTGCGGCGGAGCAAGAGCGACCGGATGATCGCCGGCGTCTGCGGCGGGCTCGGCCGCTACCTCGGCGTCGACCCGGTCCTGCTCCGGATCGCCTTCGTCGTCCTCGCGCTCGCGGGCGGCGGAGGTCTGCTCGCCTACATCGTGGCCTGGATCCTGATCCCTGAGGAGGGGCCGGGCGAGGAGCTGGGCGAGGCCCGCCCGTCCTCGGGCGAGACGCTCCGGCTCGTCGTGGGCGGCGTCCTCATCGTCCTGGGCGCCCTGTGGCTCCTCGACGTCTCCTTCCCCCGCCTCGGCCGCTTCCTGTGGCCGCTGGCCCTGATCGCCGTCGGGGTCGGGATCATCGTGCAGTCGTCGGCGGGGCGGCGGTGAACGGGCCCGCCCCGCCCGCGGAGGAGCCCCGGCCGGCCCCCGAGCCCGCCCCCGGCCCGGGGCCCGGCGCCGGGCGGATCGTCGTCGGCCTGCTGCTCGTCCTGGGCGGCGCCGCGTGGCTCGCGGACGCGCTCGGGGTCTCCTTCCCCTGGGGGCTGGCCCTCCCGGGCCTGCTGGTGGTGGTCGGCCTGGCCCTCGCCGCGCTCGCGGCCCGGGGGCGGAGCAGCGGGATCCTCGTCGCCGCGGGGGCGGTCCTCACGGTCCTCCTGGCGGTCGGCTCGGGGGCCCGGGTCCCGCTCTCGGGCGGCGTGGGGGAGCGGGTGGAGCGGCCGACCTCCGTCGCCGAGCTCCGGGACCGCTACGAGCTCGCGGTGGGCTCGCTCACCGTGGACCTCACGGGCCTCGGCGAGGGGGGCGCCGCCCTCCGCAACCGCCGGATCGAGGCCCGGGTGGGCGTCGGGGAGCTGGTCGTGGTCCTCCCTGAAGGGTGGCGGGGGACGGCCACGGCGGAAGCCGGGATCGGCGAGGTCCGGCTCCTCGGCAGGAGCCAGGAGGGGCTGGGCCCCGAGCTCCGGGCGGTGGAGGAGGGGCCGGTGCCGCCGGGCTCCGTCCCCCTCCTCGTCCACCTCGAGGCCTCGGTCGGGATGGGGCAGGTGGAGGTGCGCCGTGGATGAGCGTCGGGTCCACGCCGGCGCCCTCGGGCTCGGGCTCTTCTACGCCGCGGCCGGCGTGCTGTTCCTGCTGGACCGGCTGGGGGTCGTCGACCTCGGGGCCCGGTACCTGCTCCCGCTGCTCCTGATCGGGCTGGGGGTCGCGGTCCTGGCCGGCGGCCGCCGCTAGGAAGTTCCCGCCGGTCGCCGCCGGGGCCCGGGGCCGCGTGACTCGGGCCGGGACCGGCGGAGCTTGCTTCACCGCGGGGGTTGGGCTACCGATACCGCGGACGATGGAGCTCCTGATCTTCGTCGCGCTCGCGGCGGCCGTGGCCGTCGGGGTCTGGGTCTCCTGGTACCTCAAGGAGAAGCGGCGGAGGGAGCTCGCGATCGCCGCCCGCCAGCTCGGCCTGTCGTTCTCGGCCCGGGACCCCTTCGGCTGCCTCGGCTACCCCTTCGCGCTCCTGCGGCGGGGGGACGGGCGCGGGGTGGAGAACGTCCTGTGGGGGGCCTGGCAGGGCCTCCCGGTGCGCGTGTTCGACCTCTGGTACTACGAGGAGCGGCGCGACCGCGAGGGCCGGCGCTCCCGGACCTACCACCGGTTCTCCTGCGCGGTCACCGAGATCGAGGCGGCCTGCTCGCCCTTGCGGCTCGAGCGGGAGAACCTCCTCACGCGGCTGGCCGACCACGTGGCCCTCCGGGACCTCGAGTTCGAGTCCGAGGAGTTCAACCGCCGGTTCGACGTGAAGGCCGAGGACCGCAGGTTCGCCCACGCGTTCGTCGACGCGCGGATGATGGCCTGGCTCCTCACGGTGCCCGGGGAGTTCTCGTTCGAGGTCTGCGGGCGGTGGCTGCTCTGCTACTCGCGGCGGCGGGCGCCGTTCGACCTGGTCCCGCTGCTCGGGACGCTCCGGGGGTTCCGCGAGCGGGTCCCGCGGGTGGTCTTCGACCTCTACCCCCTCGCGGCGGGGTAGGCTCGTGGGCGACCCCCGCACAGGGAGGGCGTGACCGTGGAAGCGTTCTGGATCGTGCTCGGGATCGCGGTGCTGCTGGCCATCGCCGGGATCGTCTCGTACAACCGGTTCGTCTCGCAGCGCCAGCTGATCCGCGACGCGTGGGCCAACATCGACACCGAGCTCCGCCGCCGGTACGACCTGATCCCGAACCTGGTCGAGACGGTCCGGGGCTACGCCGGCCACGAACGGCAGGTGTTCGAGGAGGTGACCAGGGCCCGGGCCGCCGCCACCGCAGCCACCGGATCGCCGGCGGAGCAGGCGGCGGCGGAGGGGCCGCTCGTTGCCGCCCTCCGGCAGCTCTTCGCGGTGGCCGAGAACTACCCCCAGCTCCGGGCCAACGAGAACTTCCTCCAGCTCCAGGCGGAGCTCGCGAACACCGAGGACCGGCTCCAGACCGCCCGCCGCTTCTACAACGCGAACGTGCGCGACTACAACCGCCGGGTGCAGTCGTTCCCCTCGAACCTCGTCGCGGGGGCCTTCGGGTTCCGGGAGGAGGAGTTCTTCGAGATCGAGGAGGCGATCCGGGAGGCCGGGCCGCCCCGGGTCTCGTTCGCCCCGGCGGGAGCGGCCGAGGGCGGCGGGCCCGCGGGTCCCCCGCGGGCGGGGCCGGCCCCGGGTGGGCCGGCGCCCGGTGAGGCGACG
>DATMBJ010000225.1:0-5566 GCA_035559315.1 Actinomycetota bacterium | reverse complement strand
GCCGGCAGGATGCAGAGGATCAGCGGGAAGACGATCTTCACCGGCATCTGCTGGGCCTGCTTCTGCGCCTTCTGCCGCCGCCGGATCCGCAGGTCCTTCGACTGCGCCCGGAGCACCTGGGAGATGGGGACCCCGAACACGTCGGCCTGGACCATCGCCAGGACGAACCCGTTCAGCTCCTCGACGTCGGTGCGGGCCGCGAGGTTCTTGAACGCGTCGGCCCGGGACACCCCGAGCTGGATCTCCTGGAGCATCCGGGCGAGCTCCCGGGAGAGCGTGCCGGGCACGGTCTTCACGACCTGCCCGATCGCCGCGTTCAGCGAGAGCCCGGCCTCCACGCTGATCGTCAGGAGGTCGAGGGTGTCGGGGAGGGCCCGGAGGATCTCCCTCTGCCGATCCTGCACCTTCCGGTCGAGGACGGCGTCGGGGCCGAAGAACCCCACCGCGGTGAGCAGGATCACGATCCCGATCTGCGGGAAGCGCGGCATCCCCACGGCCGAGGTGACGAAGATCCCGACGACCAGACCGACGATCCCCCCGATCACCTTGAACGCCGCGACCCGCTCGGCGTCCCACCCGGCCGGGCTCCCGGCGAGCACCAGCTTCCGCGAGTAGCGCTCCCGGGCCCCGATCGGCGTGAACCGGCGGGCGGCCCGGCCCGCGGCCTCGACCAGCGGCAGGATGGCCCGCTGGGCGAACCCCCGGGACAGCTCCTGCTCGCGGAGGTTCGGGATCTCCCCGGGGGCCGTGACCCCGAGCTGGGTCTGGAGCAGGCGGAGGGCCCGCCGCCGCTCGGTGAGCGAGAAGTCCACGGCGAGCCCGAGGAGCAGGACCGCGCCGAACGTGCAGAGGAGCCCGAGGACCAGGAACCCGGTGCTAGACATCGATCTTCACCAACCGCTTGATCCAGACGTAGCCGAGCGCGAGGAGGCTCGCCCCGGTGATCATCATCACCCACCCCACCCGCGTGCTCCAGAGCAGGCTGATGTACTCGCGGTTCACCGCGAGCATGTAGACCGTCAAGAGGACCGGGAGCGCGATCAGGACCCACATCGAGATCCGGCCCTCGGTCGTGAGCACGTCCACCTCCCGGAGCAGCTCGTCCCGCTCCCGCACGGTGTTGGCCACGGTGTCGAGGATCTCGGCCAGGTTCCCCCCGACCTCCCGCTGGATGTTCACCGCGAGGACCGCCCAGCGGAAGTTGTCGCTCCCCACCCGCTCGGCCATCGCGTTCAGGGCCTCCTCCACGTTCCGGCCCAGGCGGATCTCGGCGATGGTCCGGTTGAACTCGGCGGCCGCCGGCTCCGGGATCTGCTTGGCCACCGTGTCCAGGGCCTGGAGGAAGCTGTAGCCGGCCCGGAGGGAGCTGGCCATGATGTTCAGCACCTCCGGGAGCTGGCGGTTCATCTTGTCCTTCCGCTGGGAGAGCTTCCGCGAGAGCAGGGCCCACGGCGCGAGCCCGCCCGCCGCGGTGAAGGCCAGGACCAGCACGAGGTTCTGGAACAGGAGGAGCGAGAGGACCGCGGCGCCGAGCGCGGCGATCACGGTGGCCGCCACGAACTCCCCGGCCCGGAGCGGCAGCCCGGCCTGCTCGAGCTTGTGGTCGAGCATCCCGGCGAAGCCCCCGGCCTGGGCCACCCGCTGGCCGACCTGGATCATCTGCTCAGGGATCCAGGGCACCGAGCTCCGCTCGGCCTCCGCCGCGCGGACCGCGTGCGGGCGGGCCACCGCGGTCATCCGGGCCGCCGCCTCCCGCTCCCGCCGGACCCGGACGCCTGTGCCCACGAGCATCACGCCGAGGAGGAAGGCGGCGAAGAACACGAGCCCGCCCACCACCGCGAGCCCCCAGGTCCCCCGCAGGAGCGGCCGGGCCGGCTCCACCGTGGGGGGCGGGCCCGCCGGGCGCGGCTTCCGGGGGGCGAGCGTCACGGCCTCCACGGTGAAGCCGGGCCCCGAGACCTGGATCGAGAGCTGGCTCCCGAACGTGGAGGTCGAGCGGTAGGTCGCCACGTACTGGCTCGACAGCTGCGAGGCGATCGCCTCGTACAGCGCGGACAGCTCGGCGAGCTGGCCCGAGGAGTACGTGCCGCCCGTGGTGTCGGCCAGGCGGCGCATGGTGAGGACGTCGGCGTCCCCGCCCCGGAACGCCACCGAGTAGACGGTGGTCCGCTCCTTCTGGAGCGCGTCCTCGGCATCCGAGAGCCTGGTGTCGCCCACGTTGTTCGGCCCGTTCGCGAGCAGCACGACGTTCCGCTGCCCCTCGCCGTCGAACATCCCGGCCGCTTGGACCAGCGCGTCGAAGAGGGCCGTGCCCCGGGACACCTCGAACTCGCCCTCGAGGATCCCCCGCACCGCCTCCAGGTTCGGGGTGAGCGGGCTCACCACCCGGACCTCCCCGGCGAACGTGAGCACGCCGACCCGGCTGCCCTCGGGGAGGCCGGCCACGAAGGCCCGGGCCGCCTCCAGGGCCCGGGCCAGGGGCTCGCCCCGCATCGAGGCCGAGACGTCCAGGGCGAGCACCACGTCGATCTCGGTCGTGGACTCCACGATCGGCTGGACCACGAGGTCCGCCACGGGCACCCCGTTCTCGGTGAGCCGGACGGCCGAGGGCTCCACCTCCCCGCCGGGCACCGTGAACGTCACGCGGACCTCGGGGAACCGGTGGGTGTCGGTGCCGGTGATCCGGGCCGCCTCCTCCTGCGCCAGGGCCGGCGCGGCCGGGAGGGCCAGCGCGGCCGCCAGCGCGAGCGGGAGGAGCGCGGTCCGGCCCCGCCTCCTCATGCCGCCCCCCGCTGCTCCGGCGCGAAGATCTCGGGGTCGACGTAGACGCCCTTGTCCTGGAGGTCGTCCAGGAACGTGGGGCGCAGCCCGGTCGCCTTGAGGCGCCCGCGGAACCGACCGTTGTCGTCGATCCCCGCCGACCAGTCGAACAGGAAGATGTCCTGGAGCGTGATGACCTCGCCCTCCATCCCCACGATCTCGGTGATGTGGGTGATCCGCCGGGTCCCGTCCTTCAGGCGGCCCTGGTGGATGATCAGGTCGAGGGCCGAGGAGATCTGCTCCCGGATGGCCCGCACCCCGAGGTCCATCCCCGCCATCAGCACCATCGTCTCCAGGCGGGAGAGCGCGTCCCGCGGGGAGTTGGCGTGGATGGTCGAGATCGAGCCGTCGTGGCCGGTGTTCATGGCCTGGAGCATGTCCAGGGCCTCGCCGCCCCGGACCTCGCCGACCACGATCCGGTCGGGCCGCATGCGGAGGGCGTTCCGCACGAGGTCCCGGATCGTGACCTCGCCCCGTCCCTCGATGTTCGGCGGGCGGTACTCCAGCCGCACCACGTGGGGCTGCTGGAGCTTGAGCTCCGCCGCGTCCTCGATCGTGATGATCCGCTCGTCGTCGGGGATGAACGAGGAGAGGACGTTGAGCGTGGTGGTCTTCCCGGCGCCGGTCCCACCGGAGACCAGGATGTTGATCCGCCCCCGCACGCAGGCGTCGAGGAACTTCGCCACCGGCGAGGTCATGGTCCCGAACTCGATCAGGTCCTCGGCCTGGTAGGGGTCGGTGGCGAACTTCCGGATCGTGAGGCACGGCCCGTCGATCGCGAGCGGCGGGATGATCGCGTTCACCCGGGAGCCGTCGGGCAGGCGGGCGTCGACGTAGGGCGAGGCCTCGTCCACCCGCCGGCCGACCTTGGCCACGATCTTGTCGATGGTCCGGCGGAGCTGGCCCTCGTCGTGGAACTTCACCCCGGTCCAGTAGAGCTTCCCGCCCCGCTCGACGTAGATCGTGTCCCAGCCGTTCACCATGATCTCGGTGACCTCCGGGTCCCGGACGAACGGCTCGAGGGGGCCGAGGCCCAGGACGCTGTCGCCGATCTGGCGGACGATGAGGAGCTTCTCCTGCGCGGAGAGCGGCACCTCCTCCTCGTCCAGCAGCTCGCGGAGGCGCTGGTGGACCATGCCCTCCAGCTCGGTGTCGGAGATCGTGGAGTCGTACAGCCGGGGCCCGAGCGACTCCACGAGCTTCTCCTGGACCCGGGTGCGGACCTCCGCCAGCCGGTCCTTCTTCTGGGTCTGCGCGAGGCGGTCTGCGAGGGACATGGGGACCTCCTAGGAACGTCGGAACAGGCCGCGCCCCTTCCGGGGGGCGGCGTGCTCGGCCGCGGCCTCCTCCAGGGACCCCGCGCCGGTGAAGCGCGAGGCCAGTTCCCGGATCGCCTGGGCCACGTCGGATCGGGGCTCGTCGAGCACGACCGGTCGGCCCTTGTTCAGCGCCATCGGCACCAGCCGGCTCGAGGGGATCATCGCGTCCACCCGGATCTTCATCACTCGCTCCACGTCCCCTGCCTCGAGCCCCACCTTGGAGTCGGCCCGGTTCAGGACGATCCGGAACCGGTCCCGGGGGATCCCGATGGCGAGGAGCGTGTCCAGGGCCTTGGACAGGTGCTTCACGCCCACCACGTCGAGGGCGGTCACCAGGATGATGGTGTCGGAGAGGTCGAAGCAGACGAGGGCGGCGTCGGAGTAGTCGACCGAGGCGTCGACCACGACGAACCCGAACTCGTTGCGGAGGGCGCGGAGGAACTTCCCCACGGCCTCCCCGGCCGGGGCCTCGGCGGTGGGGTCGGGCTGGGCGGCGTAGCCCCACAGGTGCTCGGCGAGCTTCCGCCCCCCGGCCCGGACGAGCTCGGGGTCGTTCTTCTCCCCCAGCTCCATCAGGTCCGAGATCGAGCCCTGGGGCTCGGTCCCGAAGTACGTGAAGACGTCGCCCATGTCGATGTCGAGGTCGACGACGGCGACGTCCTTCCCCCCCGCCATCTCGGCGAGCGCGGTCGCCAGGTTGCTCGTGAGGAACGTCTTCCCGCTCCCGCCCTTGGAGGAGAAGACCGAGATGATCTTCCCCCGCTGCTTGGGCGCCGCGACCTGGGTGCCGATCGAGCGGAGGTTCGTGGCCCAGGTGATGGCCCGCTCCACGGCGTCGCGGAGCTCCTCGGTCCCCTGGGTGAGGTCCACGACGTCGCGGATCCCGGCCCGCATCGCCGCCGGGAGCAGCCCGTTCCAGGTGTGGTCCCGGACCAGCACGATCGCGGTGGCCGGGGCGGAGCGGCCGACGAACTCGGCCAGGCCGAGCGCGTCGGGCTCCTTCACCTCGGGCGAGAGCACGAGGACGTCCACCGGCCGCGCGCTGCCGATGATCAGCTCCTCGGCGGCCGTGCAGGACTGCACCCAGCCGATCTCGTCCGGCTCGACCTCCAGGGCGCGGGCGAGCTGCTGGCGGAACGACTGGGGCGTCCCGACGGCGACGACGGAGGGCTCGGTCACTGGGTTCTCTTCGCGAGCTGGAGGAAGTCCACCGGCCGGATGACCTCGACCGCGCCCACGTCCTCCGGCGCGATCAGGCCGAGCCAGACCCTGCCGTTCTGCTGGGCGAAGACCACCTTCTCGGCGTCCACCGGGAGCAGCTCGAGCGTGACCAGGGCCCCCTGGTCGGCGGCCTGCTCGCCCTGGGCCACCCCGGGCCGGAGCACGTCGAGCACCCGGACCTCGTGGACGAGCGGCATCACGAGCCC
>DATMBJ010000224.1:0-13810 GCA_035559315.1 Actinomycetota bacterium | reverse complement strand
CGGGGCCGGTTCCGCCCGCCGATCGAAGGGATGGGCGTGTACCCCCGGCCGCTCCAGGACCCGATCCCGGTCTGGGTGGCGACCGGCGGGAACCCCGGCTCGGCGGTCCGGGCGGGCGCCCTCGGCCTGCCGCTGGCCCTCGCCATCATCGGCGGCCTCCCCGAGCGGTTCGCGCCCGTCGCGGCGCTCCACCGGGAGGCGGCGCGGCGGGCGGGCCACCGGCCCCCGCCGCTCAGCATCAACTCCCACGGCTACCTCGCGCCGACCTCGCAGGAGGCGCTCGAGGAGTCCTACCCGGCGGTGGCCGAGGTCATGAACCGGATCGGGAGGGAGCGGGGCTGGCCGCCCCTCACCCGGGAGGGCTACGAGGCGTCGGCCGAGCTCCGCGGGGCGAACTTCGTGGGGAGCCCGCAACAGGTGGTGGAGAAGATCCTGTTCCAGCACGAGGTCTTCGGGCACGACCGGTTCCTCCTCCAGACGAGCGTGGGGCCGTTGCCGCACGAGAAGGTCCTCCGCTCGATCGAGCTCTTCGGCACCGAGGTCGCCCCCGCGGTCCGCGCCGAGCTGACGCGCGGGACGCGTTCGGAGGCGCCCCGCGGTTCGTCGGGCTGAGCCCCGTCGGGCCCCTCGAGGCCGGGTCGGCCTTCCCCGCTCGGGCCCGCGAACCGTCTCCCTCACGCCTGGTCGTGGTCGTGTCCCCCGCGAACACCCTCGCCGCGCGAGCCGGGGCCGCCTCCCGTCGGCCAGCGGGCGAGGGGCAGTAGGGACGAAGGTCCCGCCCCGGCCGGGACCCTCGTCCCTCCGCGGTCACTCGTTCGGCCGCGAACATCCGGCCATCCCGGCGCGGGCCGGGACCACGAGATGTCGCGACCTGGGAGGACGCTCGCCGCCGCTGCCGCGCTGTGGCTGGCGCTGACCGGCCTGGGCGAGGCGCTCCTCTGGCGGGCGCCGCTCCTGCCCACCGCGGGGGCGCACGAGGCGCGGGTGTCCGACGAGGCGTTCCGGCTCCTCGTGCGGCTGGCGGTCCCGGTGTTCGCGTTCGTGGTCTCCGCGCTGGTCGTGGCGGTCGTGCGGTTCCGGGTCCGGGGACGGCCGGAGGGCGATGGGCCGCCCGCGTGGGGGTCCCCGCGGGTGATCGGGGCGTGGGTCGGGATCACGGGGCTCCTCGCGATGGGGATCATGGTGAACCCCGGCCTGGTGGGCCTGTCGGAGCTGATGGCGGGGCATCGGCAGGACCCCGACGTGGTGGTCCGGGTCGAGGGCTCGATGTGGGCGTGGAAGGTCTCCTACCCGGGGAGCGAGGTCGAGGCCGCGCCCGAGATCGTGCTGCCCGTCGACCGGCTGGTGCGGTTCGAGGTGACGAGCGTCGACGTGATCCACTCGTTCTGGGTCCCCGCGTTCCGCGTGAAGATCGACGCGGTCCCGGGGCGGGTCACCGAGGCCTACGTGCGGCCCACGCGGGTCGGCGAGTTCGAGACCGACCCGGCCTTCCGGGTCCAGTGCGCCGAGCTGTGCGGGTTCGGGCACGCGGGCATGCGGATGCCGGTGCGGGTGGTGCCGGAGGAGGAGTTCCGGGCCTGGCTCGCGGCGGGCGGGGGGAAGCCGCCGGCGACCTGCGAGCCGTCCGGCACGGAGCTCCGGATCGCGGCGGAGAACCTTGTCTTCGACCTCGGGTGCCTGGCCGCGCCGGCGGGACGCCCGTTCACGATCGCGTTCGAGAACCGGGACCAGGGGGTGCCGCACAACGTCGCGATCTACACCGACGAGACGGCGACCGAGCCGCTGTTCGTCGGCGAGATCGTCACGGGGCCGACGGAGGTCGTGTACGAGGTGCCGGCGCTCGACGCGGGGACCTACTTCTTCCGCTGCGACGTGCACCCGGCGACGATGACCGGGGCCTTCATCGTGTCGTGAGGGGGAGGACGTGCGACCGCTGATCCGTGCGACGGCCTGGGGGGCGCTGGGGTACGCGGCCGGCTGGGCGCTCGCGTCGGCCGTGCGGCTGGCGATGGGCGCGAGCGCCGGCGGGCCGGTGGCGATGATCGTGGGCTACGTCGCGGGCCTCGCGGGCTGGCTCCTCGGGATCGGCGCCTGGGAGCGGTGGGCGAAGGAGTGGCTGGGGCTTCCCGTGGCCCCGGAGGACCACCACGACCGGCTCCGGTACCTCCGGTTCTGCACCGACCACAAGGTGATCGGGGTCCAGTACCTCGTGACGTTCGTGGTCGTGTTCCTCCTGGCCGGCGCCCTGGCGATGCTGATCCGGGCGGAGCTCATCGCGCCCGGGCAGACCATCATGGGCCCCGACCGCTACAACGTCGTGATGAGCCTCCACGGGATCCTGATGATCGCGGTGGCCGTCGCGGCGGTCCTCGGGGGGCTCGGGAACTACCTCGTGCCGCTCATGATCGGCGCCGAGGACATGGCGTTCCCCCGGCTCAACGCGCTCTCGTACTGGTTGGTGCCGCCGGTGGCCGCGCTCCTGCTCGCGGCGCCCTTCGCCGGGGGCTGGGACGCCGGCTGGACCGTCTACCCCCCGCTCTCCGAGCGGAACGCGTTCGGGCAGGTCCTGTTCGTCCTGGCCATCATCACGTTCGGGGTCTCCTCGATCCTCGGCGGGCTCAACTTCCTCGTGACGATCTGGAAGATGCGGGCGCCGGGGATGAGCTGGGGGCGGCTGCCGATCTTCGTGTGGAGCGTGTTCGCCGCCTCGCTCCTGTCGCTCACCGTCACTCAGTTCTTCGCGGCCTCGCTGCTGCTGGTGCTGCTGGACCGGGTGGCGGGGATGGCGTGGTTCGACCCGGCCCGCGGCGGCGACCCCCTGCTCTACCAGCACCTGTTCTGGTTCTACTCGCACCCCGCCGTCTACATCATGATCCTCCCCGGCTTCGGGCTGGCCCTCGAGGTCCTCACGCACATGTCCCGCAAGCCGCTCTACGCGTACAAGGCGGCGGTGGCGGGGTTCCTGGGGATCGTCGGGCTCTCCGGGCTGGTGTGGGCCCACCACATGTTCACGAGCGGGATGTCGAGCTGGCTCCACGCGCCGTTCATGCTCACCACCGAGCTGATCTCGATCCCCACCGGCCTCGTGTTCCTCTCGGCCCTGGGGACGATCTGGCAGGGGAAGCTCTGGCTCCGCACGCCGATGCTGTTCGCCCTGGCCTTCGTGTTCAACTTCCTGATCGGGGGGCTCACCGGGATCTTCCTGGCCGACGTCGCCACCGACGTGCACCTCCAGGACACGTACTTCGTGGTGGCCCACTTCCACTACACGATCATGGGCGGGGAGATCTTCGCCCTCTTCGCCGGGATCTACTTCTGGTTCCCGAAGATCACCGGGCGGATGTTCTCCGAACGCCTCGGGAAGCTCCACGCGTGGTGGATGTTCCTCGGGTTCAACGCGGTGTTCCTCCCGATGTTCGTGGTCGGGGCGCGCGGCATGAACCGGCGGGTGGCGGACTACCTGCCGGCCTACGCGGGCCTGAACCGGGTGATCAGCGTGGCGGGGTTCGTCCTCGGCGCGTCGTTCCTGGTGTTCGTGTGGAACGCGGTGCGCTCGTGGCGGCGGGGCGAGCCCGCGCCGGCGAACCCGTGGATGGCGCGGACGCTCGAGTGGCAGGTTCCCTCGCCGCCGCCCGCCGAGAACTTCCCGGCGCCGCCCGTCGTCGTGGCCCACCCGTACGGGTACGGCGGGGCGGAGCCGGAGCACGTGCGGTTCGAGCCGGCGGTCGCTGGGGGAGGTGAGTGAGGATGGCGGAGGCGCCGCGGGGGGACGGGCGGGAGCTCGCGTTCCGGCTGTTCGTCGGGGAGCTCGTGATCGCCGCGCTGTTCGTGCTGGACGCGCTCGAGTACGTGGTCGCGGTGAACGCCGGCCAGACCACCCTCTGGATGGCCCTGCTGGCGATCCCCCAGGCCTGGCTGATCTTCCGGTTCTACATGCACGGCCGGCAGCTCCGGCGGGGAGGTGAGGACGGGTGAGCGTGGCCGCGCACGCGCCGGCGTCCGCCGAGGCCCGCCACCGGCTCGCGTTGAACCGGCTCGGGCTCTGGATGTTCATCATCTCCGAGTCGTTCCTGTTCGCCGCGGTGATCTCCGGCCGCTTCTACCTCCTCGGGTCCGAGCGGCCCGAGGAGCTGAACCAGCCCCTGGGGCTCGCGATCTCGTTCGTGCTGCTCTCCTCGAGCTTCACCGCCTACCGGGGGGAGACCTACGTGGCGTTCGGGGACCGGCGGTGGCTCCGGTGGATCGCGGCCACGATGGGCCTGGGGCTCGTGTTCCTGGCGGGCGTGGTCCTGGAGTGGCGGGAGGGCCTCCGGTACTTCCCGCCGGACACGCCCTACGGCTCCGCCTTCTTCTCGCTGATCGGGCTCCACGCGTTCCACGTGCTGACCGGGCTCGTCGTGCTGGCGCTCGTGTGGCGCCTGGGCAGGCGGGGGCGGTTCGGCCCCGCCGACCACTGGCCGGTCGAGGCCGCGGTGAAGTACTGGCACTTCGTCGACGTGGCCTGGGTCTTCATCTTCCCCACGGTCTACCTGGTGCGCTGACCCCGCCCGGGGGCCCCGACGAGCCCGGCGGGCAGCTGCGAGGCGCCTCACCAGACCGCGCGCCGGTGATGGGCGTGGCTGATCTCGTGGCGCGTCAGGAGCTGGGATCCCTCGACCGCGGCGTGCCGGACGATCAGCCGGTCGAAGGGGTCGCGGGTCCAGGTCTCCGAGAGCGCGGCCCGGACCGCCACTCCGCCGACCAGTCGAGGTGGACCAGCTCCTCGGGGTCGCCCACGACCGCGTCCGGGTGGGGCCTGAGGCTCTCGAGCCGCCCGGCGGGCTCCCGGTCGACCGCGACGATGCGGAGGAGCCGCCGGACCGGCGTGGGGGGGACGGCAGGACCCCGGAGCGGTAGCGTAGGAACCGTGCTCAGGATCCGGCGGGACCGGGAGATCTACGAGGTCGACGGCGGGTGGTTCCACGCCCGCTGGCACTTCTCGTTCGACCACTACCGGGACCCAGAGAACGACGGGTTCGGGGCCATGCGGGTCTTCAACGACGACCGCCTGGTCCCCGGCGCGGTCTGGCCGCTCCACCCGCACAAGGACGTGGAGGGCCTCACGTACGTCGTCGAGGGGACGTTCCGCCACGAGGACTCGCTCGGCAACGACGGGGTCCTCCCGGCCGGTTCGGTCCAGCGGATGACCCTGGGCTCGGGCGCCTACCACTCCGAGCAGAACGGCTCGTCGACCGAGCCGATGCGCTTCATCCAGATCTGGATCCTCCCCGACACCCCGGACCTCCCGCCCTCGGTCGAGCAGCGCGTGTTCACCCGCGAGGACCGGACGAACCGCCTGCTCCAGGTGGTGGGCCCGGAGGGCGGGGAGGTGGTGAAGGTCCACCAGGACGCCAGGCTGTACGTGGCGCGCCTCGAGCCAGGGGTGGAGGTGACGCACGCGCTGGCGGAGGGGCGCGGCGCCTACGTCTACCTGATCGAGGGACGAGCGACCTTCGACGGCGAGCCGGTCTCGACCGGGGACGCGGCCAAGGTCACCGATCAGCCGTCGCTCCGGATCCGGGCCGAGGACCCCTCCGAGCTGGTCCTGGTCGACGTCCCGCTCCGGTTCCGCCCGGTCGGGATCTGGGCGGGGAGGATCTGAGGAGGGTCAGAGGTCCGGGTTCGGCACCTCGATCCGGACCCGGGGCGGGCGCAGCTCCTCCCGGCCGAGGCGCTCGGCGGCCTCCCGCACCGCGAGGTAGCCGAGGGCGGCGACGCCCACGGCGAGGGCGAGCCGGACGACCGCGCGACCCATCGCACCCCCCGAGAGGCCGAGGCTACCCCGCCGCGCGGGTCCGGGCCAGCGGGCGAAGGTCCGCGAGCTGTGCCATCATCCGAACAGCGAGGGGCGGGGAGGGACGGATGGACGCCGAACGACTCGCGGGGATCCCGTTGTTCGCGGGGCTCACGAAGCACGACCGGCAGCAGGTGGCCAGGTGGGCCGACGAGGTGGATGTCCCCGAGGGGAAGCGCCTCCTGGAGGAGGGCCGGCTTCCGCACGAGTTCTTCGTGATCGAGGAGGGCAGGGCCGTCGTCACGCACGCCGGGCGGCCGGTGGCCGAGCTCGGCCCGGGGGACTTCTTCGGCGAGATCGCGATCCTCGCCGACGAGCGGCGCACCGCGACCGTGACCGCCGCGTCTCCGATGCGGTTGATCGTGATGACCGATCGGGACTTCCGGGAGATGGCGAGGTCGTTCCCCGAGGTCGCCCAGCGCGTCTTGGAGGCGGTCCGGGAGCGCCTCGCCCGAACCTCCGAGGGCTAGGAGGCGCTTCCGCGGACGGATGGGGGATGGGCCGTTCGGCCCTTCCCCGCGTGGGGGGGCGCGGGTACGATCGCCGGGTGGACGAGGTGGGAGGAGTGCCTGAGGAACGGGATCAGGGGGCGCCGGTCGGGACGTCGGAGGCGCACGAGGAGGTCGTGAACACCCTCCTCGACCTCCAGCGTCGCCTCCGCGGCGAGCCGGTCGAGCGCGACGTCGACGACTGGACCGGGCTCCCCCCGCGCGGGCGGCGTCGGCGCGAGCGGCCGCCACTGCCCGAGGGGGGCGTGGCGGTGGAGACGGGGTCGGGTCTGGGCGTGATCGCCGCGCCCGACCCGGGGACGCAGGCTCCGCCGGCGGACCCGGTCGTCGCCCTGGAGGAGCGCCTGGTCCGCCTCGAACGCGACCTCGACGCGCTGCTCGCCTCGATCGAGGAGCTGTCCCGGCTGCGCCGCTGAGGGGCATCACCCGGCCGATGCCGCGCCGTCGGAGCGCGGGTCGGCGGCGGCGACGAACCCCGCCTCCGCGGCGAGGATCAGGTGGGCGTGCCCCACGTCCTCGGAGCGCGGGGGCAGCCGGACCAGGTCGAAGCCGGCCGCCTCGAGCGCGGCGAGCGCGGCGGGGGGTGCGTCCGACTCGGCCAGGAGGTGCCGGTCCGTCCGGCCCACGTCCATGCCGTGCACCAGCCACCGGGGGGCCGCGATCGCCTCCGCGGGGTCCATCCCGAGGTCGACGACCCGCGCGAGGAGGTGGGCGAGGATCTGCGGCTGGCCTCCGCCGCCCCGCGTCCCCAGGGCCGCCGCGAACCGCCCCTCGTGGGCGACGAGCGCGGGGGTGAGCGTGTGGGCGGGGCGCTTCCCCGGCTCGAGCGCGTTGGGGGACGCGGGGTCCAGGGAGAAGCAGTTCCCCCGGTCGTGGAGGAGGATCCCCGTGGTCGGCTCCAGGATCCCCGCGCCCCAGCCGGACCAGAGGCTCTGGATCAGCGATACCGCCCAGCCGTCGGCGTCCGCGGCGACCACCGCCACGGTGTCCCCGTCCCCGGACGGCCGGCTCGCCCGGGCCGCGCCCCCCGCCCCCGGCCCGATCGCCGAGCCCGTGCCCCGGACCTCGTCGCACAGGGCCGCGATGTGGCCGTCGTCGAGGAGGTTGCCGAGCTGGACCCGGACCCGGCGCGGGTCGGCGTTGTGGCGGTCCCGGTCGATCGAGGCCGCCCGGCAGACCTCGGCCAGCAGGGCGACGTCGGGGCCGACCGGGTCGGGGTCGATCCCGAGGTGCTGGATGGCCAGCAGGATCTCGAGCAGGACGAACCCCTGCGAGTTCGGGGGGGCCACCAGCACGTCCAGGTCCCGGTAGCGGGCCGCGAGGGCCGAGTCGAGCTCCGCCTCGTGGGCGCGCAGGTCCTCGGGGGCGATGGGGGAGCCGCGGGAACGCAGGCCCGCGACCAGGCGCTCGCCGACCTCCCCGCGGTAGAGGACCTCGGCGCCGCCCTCCGCGATCGCATGGAGCGTCCGGGCCAGGGCCGGCTGGACGAGCCGCTCCCCCGTGCGCAGCGCCCGGCCGGCGGGCGCGAAGACGGCGGCGAGCCCCGGGTCGGCCAGGATCAGCTCGAGGTTCCGCTCGATCGAGCGCCCCACCGAGCCCGCCACCGCGACGCCCTCTTCGGCGAGGGCGATGGCCTCGACGAAGGCGCGGGCGAACGGGAGGCGCGCGTGGCGGTGGAGCGCGGCCCAGCCCGACGCCGCGCCGGGGACCGTGATCGTGAGCGGGCCGCGCTCCGGCATCCGGCCCCCGCCCGCGGCCCGGACGGCCTCGACGTCGATCCCGAGCGGCGCCGCGCCGCTCGCGTTGATGGCGACCACCTTCCCGTCGGGGTCCCGGACCAGCGCGAAGAGGTCGCCGCCCACCCCGCACTGGTGCGGGTAGGCCACGGCGAGCACGGCGGCGGCGGCGAGGGCCGCGTCCGCGGCGTTCCCGCCCTCGCCGAAGGCCCGCGCCCCCGCCTCGGTGGCGAGGGCGTGGGGGGTGGCGACGGCCCAACGCGCCCCCTCGGCCCGGAACGACCCGGCGCCCATCGCCCCTAGCCTGACAGCGGCGCGCGAGGGCGTCACGCGGGGCCGCGGGCGCGGACCCGAGCGGTGCGGACTCCCCGGCTCAACCCCTGAGCACGAGCCCGCGGTAGCCCTCGGCGAACCCCGCCGCGAGGAGCCGGGGGGCGTGGGGCGAGCCGGTCGCCGGCTGCCCGTCGATCCGGGCGAGCTCCACCTTCCGTACGCGGCCGTCCTTCACCAGGCTCACGAGCCCCTCCTCCCAGCCGGGCTTCCCGGCGGCGGGGAACGTGAGGAGCGAGCGGGCGCCCCGCTCGAGGAACGCGGCGGGCTCGCCGTCCAGGAGCACCACGTACGCCCCCGGGACCCGGGCGGGCCGGCCCGCGGACGCCGGCCAGGGGAGCGCCGCGCCGTACGGCTGGGCGGGGTCCGCGGCCCCGAGCGCCACGACCTCGGGTTCCCGGGGCTCCTCCCCGGGTCCCCTCCGGAGGGCCCGGAGCCGGTCGACGGCGCCGGGGAGCGCGAACTGGGCGGCGCCCAGGCCCGCCACGAAGTACCCGCGGCGGACCCGGCCGGCCTCCTCCATCGCCCGCAGCACCGGGTAGACGCCGGCGAAGCCGCCCGGCACCTCCTCGGCGAGGACGGCCTCCCGCGTGAGGACCCCGTGCCGCTCGAGGAGCTGGGCGGCCCGGGCGTGCGCCACCTCGGTGGGGGAGGGCGGCGGCTGGAGGAGCGACGAGACGAGGGACCACCGGCCCTGTCCCGCCGGCGGGCCGGCCCGGCGGAGCTGCCCGGGGCGGGGCCTCCCGGGCCTGGGGGCGCGCCGGCCGGCCGCGAGGTAGGCGCGGAGCGGCGCCAGGGTGTCGTTCGTGACCTCCCCCGCCCAGACCAGGTCCCAGAGGGCGCCCAGGACGACCCGCTCGTCGGCGGTGCCCGCGGCCCGCACGAGCTCCGGCCAGAACGAGGCCCCCCGCTCCGCGAGGTGCCGGCGGAGCGCGTCGTGGACCCGGCCCTCGGGCCGGGCCTCGGCGGGGGGCGGGGCGAGGAGCGGCGCCCGGTCGCGGAACAGGAGCACCACCCTCCCGTCCTCGGCCCCGATCCGTCCGGCCCCGACCCAGACCACCTCCCCGGCGGCGAGCAGCGCGTCGAGGTCGGCCGGCGCGTAGCCGCGCACCCGGAGCGGGAGGACCTCGGCCTCGAGCGTGGACGCGGGGATCGCCGCCCCCTGGAGCTGGCCGAGGACCTCGAGGAGCGCGTCGGGGCCGGACCGCGGCGCCGTCGCCCCCTGCCAGGCCGGGAGGAACCGCCCGAGGACCGCGGCCTCCACGGGCTCCACCTCCCGCCGGAGGAGCGCGAGCGACCGGCGCCGGAGCGCGCGGAGGACCCCCGCCTCGCACCACTCCCGCTCGACGCCCCCCGGGCGGAACTCGCCGCGCACCACCCGCCCCTCGGCCTCGAGGGCCGCGAGGGCCTCCCGGACCCGCTCGACCGGCGCCCCGAGACGGGCCGCGGCCTCCGACGCCAGGAACGGGCCGTGGGTCCGGGCGTAGCGGGAGACGAGGTCCACGAGCGGCCGGGCCACGGGCTCGGTGTAGGCGGCGGGGAGGCCGGGCGGGAGGGCGACCCCGAGGGCGTCCCGCAGGCGCGCGGCGTCCTCCGCCGCGGCGATCCGCTCCTCCCCGGCCACGCGGACCCGGACGACGCGCCGCTCGGCCTCCAGGGCCCGGAGCCAGGGACCCGGGTCCCCCTCGGCGCGGGCCCGGATCTCCTCGGGCGTGAGGTCCCCGACGCGCCGCAGGAGGTCGTGGAGGTCGTCGGGTCCCCGCGCCCGACGTCCCTCGGCGAGCCCCTGGAGCTCGAGCTCGAGCCCCTCCACCGCGCGGGGGTCGAGCAGCTCGCGGAGCTCCTCCGCACCCAGCAGCTCGCGGAGGAGGTCGCGGTCCAGGGCCAGCGCGGCGGCCCGCCGCTCGGCGAGGGGCGCGTCCCCTTCGTACATGTAGACGGAGGTCCAGCGGAACACCAGGGAGCGGGCGAACGGCGAGGCCCGCGGCGTGTCCACCGCGACCACGCGCACCCGGCGCGCCCGCACGTCCCGGAGCAGCTCGCGGAGCGCGGGCACGTCGAACACGTCCCGCAGGCACTCCCGGGTGGCCTCGAGCAGGATCGGGAACCCCGGGTGGGACGCGGCCACGCCCAGGAGGTCGGCCGCCCGCTGCCGCTGCATCCACAGGGGCGTCCGCTGGCCCGGCCGGCGGCGGGGGAGGAGGAGGGCCCGGGCGGCGGCCTCCCGGAACACGGCGGCGAAGAGCTGGCTCCCCGGGAGCGCCTCCACCACCCGCTCCTCGATCTCCTCGGGCTCGAACAGGAGGTCCTCGGTGGACACCCGGTCCACGGCCTCGGGCAGGCGGATCGCGATCCCGTCGTCGCTCCAGAGCACCTGGACCGGGGCCCCGAGCCGCTCGGACAGCCGCCGCTCGATGGCCAGGGCCCACGGCGCGTGCACCCGCTCGCCGAACGGTGTGAGCACGCAGACCCGGTGGTCCCCGAGCTCGTCGGAGAACCGCTCGACCACGACGGTCCGGTCGTCGGGGAGGGCGCCGGTCGCCTCCCGCTGCTCGGCGAGGTACGCGAGGAGGTTCCGCGCGGCGAGGGGGTCGAGGCGGTGCTCCCGGGTCAGGCGGGCCAGGGCTTCCTGCTCCGGCGCCTCCGCGAGCTCGCGCACGAGCGCGCCGACGGCCCGGCCGAGCTCCGCCTCCCGGGCCGGGGCGTCCCCGTGCCAGAACGGCATCTTCCCCGGCTCCCCCGGGGCCGGCGTGACGATCACCCGGTCGCGGGTGATCTCCTCGATTCGCCACGACGACGCACCGAGCACGAACACCTCGCCGGGGCGGCTCTCGAACACCATCTCCTCGTCCAGCTCGCCGACCCTGGTGCCGTCGGGCAGGAACACCCCGAACAGCCCGAGGTCGGGGATGGTCCCGGGGTTCGTGACCGCGAGCCGCCGCGCGCCCTCGCGGGCCCGGACCACGCCACGGGCGCGGTCCCACACGATCCGGGGCCGGAGGCCGGCGAACGCGTCCGAGGGGTAGCGGCCGGCGAGGAGGTCGAGGACCGCCTCGAGCAGGTCGTCGGAGAGGTCGGCGAAGTTCGCGGCCCGCCGGACCACCCGCGCGAGCTCCTCGACCCGCCACTCGTCCATCGCGCACATCGCCACCACCTGCTGGGCCAGGACGTCCAGCGGGTTGCGGGGGTAGCGGGTCTCCTCGATCCGGCCGTCGAGCATCCGGCGGACCACGACCGCGGCCTCGAGGAGGTCGCCGCGGTGGGTGGGGAAGATCGCCCCCCGGGAGGGCTCGTCCACCCGGTGGCCCGCGCGGCCGATCCGCTGGAGGCCCCGGGCGACCGAGCCCGGCGACTCCACCTGGACGACGAGATCCACGGCCCCCATGTCGATCCCGAGCTCCAGCGAGCTGGTCGCCACGATCGCCCGGAGCTTCCCCGACTTGAGCAGGTCCTCCACCTCGAGCCGCTGCTCCCGGGCGAGGGAGCCGTGGTGGGCGCGGGCCACCTCCTCCCCGGCCAGGTCGTTGAGGCGGGCCGCCAGGCGCTCGGCCAGGCGGCGGGCGTTGGCGAACACGATCGTGGAGCGGTGCCGGCGGATGAGCTCGAGGAGCCGGGGGTAGACGGCCGGCCAGACGCTCCGCCGCTCCGGCGGGGGGAGGCCCGGGCCGGGGGGCGTCGGGGCCCCTACGCCCGACAGGTCGGCCAGGTCCTCGACGGGGACCACGACCTCGACCTCGAGGGGCTTCCGCCACCCGGCGTCCACGACCGTCACCGGCCGCCACCCCTCGTCGGTCCGACCGCCGAGGAACCGGGCCACCTCGTCGAGGGGGCGCTGGGTGGCGGAGAGGCCGATCCGCTGCGGGGGCCGGCGGGCGATCGCCTCGAGCCGCTCCAACGAGAGCGCCAGGTGGGCGCCGCGCTTGTTCCCCGCCACCGCGTGGATCTCGTCCACGATCACCCAGCGGACGCTCCGGAGCGCGTCCCGGGCCGAGGAGGTGAGCATCAGGTACAGGGACTCCGGCGTCGTGATGAGGACGTCGGGGGGACGGCGGAGCAGCGCCCGCCGCTCCTCGGGCGGGGTGTCGCCGGTCCGGATCGCGACCGCGGGGACGTGGGGGAGCGGGGATCCGAGCCGCTCCGCCGCGTGGCGGATCCCGGCGAGCGGCGCGCGGAGGTTCTTCTCGACGTCCACCGCGAGGGCCCTGAGGGGGGAGACGTAGAGGACCCGGCACCGCTCGCGCGGGTCGGGGGGCGGTTCGCCGGCCAGGCGGTCGATGGCCCAGAGGAACGCCGCCAGGGTCTTCCCCGACCCGGTGGGCGCCAGGATCAGCGTGTGCTCGCCCCGCGCGATGGCGGGCCAGCCCCTCGCCTGGGCCGCGGTGGGGGCCTCGAAGGTCTCGGCGAACCAGTCCCGGACCGGACGGGAGAAGAGATCCAGGGGGGAGGCCTCGCCCACACCACCACGCTACCTCGGACCTCCGTCGGTGCGGCCCGCCGGTACGATGCACGCCGTGGCAACGGCGGGCCGGGCCCTCCTCGCGCTGTTCGTCGCCGCCCTCGCTCCGTTCGGCGGGCGGGCCGCCGCGCTCCGGCAGGCCTCGGCCTCCGGCGAGGCGCGGGACCTCGTGGTGCTCTCGGGCTCGGTGCTCGTCCCCCGCGGGGCGTCCGCGGGGGCGGTGGTCGTGCTCCACGGGGGGGCGAGGGTGGAGGGCGTGGTTCGGGAGGACGTGGTGGTGCTCGACGGCCGCGCCGTGGTCCTGGGGCAGGTGAGCGGGAGCGTGGTGGTGGTCCGGGGGAGCGTGGCGCTCGGGCCGGGCGCGCAGGTCGGGGGCGACGTGCTGGCCGGGGGCGCGGTCCGGGCCGAGCCCGGAGCGGCGGTCGACGGCCGCGTGCGGCAGGGGGTCGCGTTCCTCCTCCGCTGGCCCGGGCGGGCCCTCGGCCCGTTCCTGGCCTGGGCCGCGGTCACGGCCTCGACGCTCCTCCTCGGGCTCCTGTTCCTGTGGCTCGCCCCCCGAGCGGCCGAGGCGGTCTCCGATGCGGCCCGGACGGCGCCCTGGGCGTCGGCCGTCTGGGGCGCGCTCCTCGCGGCGTCGCTGCCCGCCGTCGGGCTCCTCCTCCTGGCCTCGGTGCTCGGGCTCCCGGCGGGGCTCGCGCTCCTGCTCGGGCTCGCCCTCCTCCTGTCGCTCGGCTACGCCTGGACCGCCTGGACCGTGGGCCGGCTCCTCGTGCGCCCACCGCGGAGCCGGGTGCTCTCGCTCCTCGCCGGGTGGGGGACCGTGCGGGCCGTGGCGCTCGTGCCGGCCCTGGGCGCCCCGACGTGGCTCCTCGGGGCGGCGTTCGGCGTCGGCGCCGCGACGGTGGCGACGTGGCGGGCGCGACGGGGCGGGGCGGCTCCCCGCCGG
>DATMBJ010000223.1:0-5644 GCA_035559315.1 Actinomycetota bacterium | reverse complement strand
TCCGGACGGGCTCCTCGCCCGTGGCCGCGGGCGTGGGGGCGGGCGCGCGGGCGCCGCGCCTCGGCCCGGCCTTGGCGCCGGGGGCGCGGCGGAACGTGGAGGCGAACATGGCGCCCGAGACGAGGAGGAGCGCGCCGATCGCGATCGCCGCGATCCGCCAGGGCCGGTTGGCCCGGGCCCACAGCTCGCCGTAGGGCCCCTCGAACTGGGCCGCGGCGACGACCGGGCCGTCGAGCTTCAGCCGGATCGGCACCCAGGTCTCGAAGTCCCCGCCCTCGACCCCGCGCCAGGCGCCCTGCCGCATCACGCGCTCGATCCGGGCCCGCTCCTCGGGCGCGCGGCGGCCGAGCGAGGCCTCGTCGGTGGAGAAGACCGCGGTGGCGGAGGGGTTCCAGACGGTGACGGCGGTGAAGGGGCCGTCGGCGACGACGTCCCGGCGGACGACCTCGAGGAGCTGCCGGTACCGGGCGCCCTCCACCGGCGCGGCCAGGTCCGCGGGCTCGAGCAGGGGGGCGAGGACGAGGACGGTACGGGTGCTGGCCAGGGCCGCGGCCGCGGCCTCGTCGCGGGCCACGGCCCGCCCGCCGAGGAAGAGGGCGCCGGCGATCCCCCCGGCGCAGAGCAGGGAGAGCAGCCCCCACAGGGCGCGCCCGTGCCGGCCGCCGTCGGTCCCGTCCATCGTTCGCCGCCCTCCTCCCTCGGGGTTCCCCTCCCTCTATCGGCAGCCGGGCCCCCGGGGCTTAGCCCCGGGGGAGGGGGAGGGGACCCCCGCATGGCCCGGACGGGCTACCGTGCCCGGAGCGGGCGACCGTGCGAGGACGGGGTACCGTGCGCGGGCGGGCGGCCGTGCGCGGCGGAACGGGCGGGCGCCCCGCCGGGGGGCGTCGGGGGGCGGGGGTATCCTTCGCTCCATGCTGGTGCTGCGGGCGGACCCCTGGCAGCCCGACCACGGGATGGGGTTCGAGCCGGTCGCCGACGAGCCGCCGGCGCGTGTGGATCCCTCGGTCGAGCGGGAGGACTGGACCCGGCCCCTGCGCCCGGCGGCGCCGGGGGGCGCCGAGCCCCCGGTGTGGTTCGTGGACGGCGTCCGGCGGGTCGAGCTGCGCGTCGTGGCGTCGGAGGACGGGCGGCGGGGCTTCGGGCTGTTCGGCTCGTTCGCCGCGGGGGCGGTGCGGGCCTGTGGGCGGGCCGCGTTCGGACCCCACGTGGTGGACCGCGCGATCGTGGTGGGCGGCGGGATCGCGCCCGAGCCCGTGGAGGTCGAGGTCGGGGGCGCCCGCCTCGCGTACCGCCCGGTGAGCGAGCCCGGCGGCGACCCCGACCGCCCGCTCCACCGGCTCCAGCGGGAGATGCAGGCCGCGGAGGTCGAGCTCGCGGAGGAGGTGGCCGGGGCGGGCGGCGAGCTCGTGCTGGCCGACGGGCGCTGGGGATCCCAGCGGCCGACGGCGAGCCCGGTCGTGGGGGTCGTGAAGCGCTGGTCCCGCGACTACCTCCTGCCCGAGCAGGAGGGGCTCGTGCCCCGCCTGGCGCCGGGGGAGCGGACCCCGCTCTTCGGCCTGGCCGACCCCGACGAGCCGCTGGCGCGCTTCGCCTGGTACGCGCGGATCGCGCCGCTGCGCCCGGAGTGGCACGACCACGCGGGCGTGGTGCGTTGCGAGGTCCGGGCGGGGGTGGGGCTCGAGGCCGCGCGCGAGCTCGCCGACCGGGTGACGGCCCTCCTGCCCCGGTTCGCCGGGCGCCCGGGCGACCCGAGGTTCCCCCAGAACCTGGCCCCCGTGGCCGCGCTCGAGGCCTGGCTCCAGCACCGCCTGGGGCACCGGGGGCTGATCCGCCGGGCCCTGGTGGCCCGGCTCGCGGCGGGGGGCTGACCCCGTGGACGAGGGCGTCGGGCAGGCCTCGGAGCGGGTGGGGATGGTCCTCGGGACCGAGGACGCCACCCCGCTCACGTTCTGGGTCGGGGTGGAGGAGGGCTGCTACCTCCAGCTCGACGACGCCGTGGTCGTGGACGCCGAGGTGCCCGGGCGCGGCCCGCTGCGGATCTCGGGGATCGTCCAGGACGTGCGGGCCCGCCACGAGGGGGCGAGCTTCGACAGCGACGTCTTCCTCGTGGAGCGGGGGGTGCTGCCGGTGGGCACCGCGGTGGCCGCCCAGGTCGTGGCGACCCGGTTCGAGCCCGAGATCTTAGTGCCGCCGATGCCGGGCCTCCCCGCCTACCGGGCGCGGGGGAAGGACCGGGACGAGGCCCTGTACTTCGACCGGATGGAGCGCCGGCTCCCCGCCGGCCTCACCCGGGACGGGGAGCCCGTCTACCTCGACCTCGACTTCCTCGACGGGACCCGCGGCGCCCACGTGAACATCAGCGGGGTCTCGGGGGTGGCGACCAAGACCACCTACGCGCTGTTCCTGCTCTACGCGCTGTTCCACTCCGACGCGCTCGGGCCCTACGCGGCGAACACCAAGGCGATCGTGTTCAACGTGAAGGGCGAGGACCTGATGTGGCTGGACCGGCCGAACGCGCGGCTCTCGGAGCGGGACCGGGCCGACCACGAGCGGCTGGGGCTCCCCGCGGGGCCGTTCACCTCGGTCGGGCTGTGGGCGCCGGTCCGGCCCCGGGCCGGCGGCCAGCCGATCCCCGACGTCGAGGGGCGGTCGCAGGGGGTCACGGCCTACCACTGGACCGTCCGGGAGTTCGTGCGGGAGAAGCTCCTGCGGTTCATGTTCGCCGAGGCCGAGGACGAGCGCTCCCAGATCGCGGACCTCGTGGCCCGGGTCGAGTCCTACCTCGACCGCGAGTGCGAGGACGACCCCGAGCACGACGCGACCGTCCGCTTCGACGGGCGGCCGGTGGCGGGGTTCGACGAGCTCTGCGAGCTGATCGCCGAACAGGTGGAGATGGACGGCTCCCCGTGGCGCGGCCGGGTCTCCGACGCGACGGTGGCGGCCTTCGTCCGCCGGCTCGACGCCGCCCGGTTCCGCATGGGGCACCTCGTGTGGGGGCGGGAGGCCGAGCAGCCCGAGCGGCACCGGATCGACTGGGAGGCGAACCAGGTGACGGTCGTGGACATCCACACGCTCCACGACAAGGCCAAGCGGTTCGTCACGGGCGTCGTGATCAAGCGCCTGTTCGAGCAGAAGGAGCGGATGGGCCGCCGCGAGCCCCTCGCGTTCCTCGTGCTGGACGAGCTGAACCGCTATGCGCCGCGGGAGGGCTGGAGCCCGATCAAGGAGGTGCTCCTGGACGTCGCCGAGCGGGGGCGGTCGCTCGGGATGATCCTGATCGGCGCCGAGCAGACCGCGAGCGAGGTCGAGCGGCGGGTGATCGCGAACTCCGCCTACCGCGTGGTGGGCCGCCTCGACACCGCCGAGGCCCAGCGGAGCGAGTACGGGTTCCTCCCCGCCGTGACCCGTCAGCGGGCGGGGATCCTCAAGCCCGGCTCGATGATCCTCCAGCAGCCCCACGTCCCGGTGCCGGTGCAGATCCGGTTCCCGTTCCCGTCCTGGGCCACCAGGGCCGACGAGGCGGCCCGCCCGGAGGCCGACCCGTTCGCCCGGTTCGAGGGGGAGTGAGGGCCGCGGGCTACACGGGTGTGATGCGCGTCACGGGGGTCCGGTAGGGTCGAGGCCATGCGGCTCCTGCACACCGGCGACTGGCACGTGGGCAAGCAGATCCGGGGCAGGTCCCGGATGGACGAGTTCGAGGCGGCCCTGGACCAGGTCGTGGGGATCGCGGTGGAGGAGGGCGTGGACGCGGTCCTGGTGGCGGGGGACCTCTACGAGCACCGGGTCCCCGCGCCGGAGGCGGACGCGCTCGTGTTCGACGCGTTCCTGCGCCTGCGGGGGGCCGGGATCCGGGTGGTGGCGATCCCCGGGAACCACGACTCCGCGCCCCGCCTCGAGGCCCTGGCCAGGCTCCTCGAGCCGCTCGGCGTGAGCGTGGTCCCGACCGTGCGCCGGCCGGACCGGGGGGGCATCGTGGAGGTCCCCTCGCGCGACGGGTCCGAGGTCGCCCAGGTGGCCTGCGTGCCGTTCGTCCCGGAGCGGCGGTTCGGCGACGCCCGGGCCCTGTTCGAGGCCGCCGAGTCCTGGCACCAGGCCTACGCCGAGGGGATGGGCGACCTGCTCGGGGCGATGGCGGCCGGGTTCCGCCCGGGGGCGGTCCACGTCCTCATGGCCCACCTCTTCACCGACGGGGCGCTCCTCGGGGGCGGGGAGCGGGAGCTCACGATCGGGATGGCCTACGCGGTCTCCCCCTCGCGCCTCCCCGGCACCGCGCAGTACGTCGCGCTCGGCCACGTCCACCGGCCGCAGCGGGTGCGGGGGGCCCCGACCGCGGCCCGCTACGCGGGTTCGCTCCTGCAGCTCGACTTCGGGGAGCTCACCCAGGAGGCCAAGTCGGTCTCGGTGGTCGAGGCGACCCCGGGGAAGCCGGCGAAGGTGCGGGAGGTGCCGATCACCGCGGGGCGGCGGCTCCTCGAGGTGCGGGGGACCCTGGACGAGCTCCAGACGATGGCGGATGAGGTCGGGGACGCCTGGCTGCGGGCCCGGGTCCGGACCGAGGGACCCGTCCCGGGCCTGGCGGACCGGGTGCGGGAGGCCCTCCCGAACGCCCTCGACGTGGTGCTGGAGTACGAGCGCGCGCCCGACGAGGGCCCCCGGGAGCCCCTGCGCGCGATGAGCCCCCGGGAGCAGTTCGAGGCCTTCCTCCGGCACGAGCACGGGGCGGAGCCCGCCCCCGAGCTGCTCGAGGCCTTCGACGAGGTGCTCGCGCTCGAGACGGAGGAGGCGTAGGCGTGCGGCCGCTCCGGCTCAGCGTGAAGGGGTTCACCGCGTTCCGCGACGAGGTCGAGCTCGACCTCTCCGGGCTCGACCTGTTCGCGATCACCGGCCCTACGGGCTCGGGGAAGTCCTCGCTCCTCGACGCGATGACCTACGCGCTGTACGGGCGGGCCGACCGGGTGGGGAGGCAGGTCGCGCAGCTCGTCTCGCAGGGCCAGCCCCAGATGGCCGTCTCGCTCGAGTTCGCCGTCGGCGACCGCCGCTACCGGGTGGCCCGGCGGACCCCGGTGAACGGCGCGAGCCGCGCGGTCCTCGAGCGGCTGGAGGATGGCGAGTGGCGCCCGGAGCCCGCGAGCGGGGTCCGCGAGGTCGACGCCGCGATCGAGCGGATCGTGGGGCTCGACTACGAGGCGTTCACGCGCTCGGTGCTCCTGCCGCAGGGGAAGTTCCAGGAGTTCCTCGTGGGCGACGCCAAGGAGCGGCGGCGGATCCTCACGGAGCTCCTCGGCCTCGAGCTGTTCGAGCGGCTGGGGAAGCGGGCCGGCGAGCTCCGGCGGGCGGCGGAGGCCGACGTGCGGGCGAAGCGGGGCGTGCTCGAGGCGGAGTACGCGGGGGCGTCGGAGGAGGCCGTCGCCCGGGCGGAGGAGGCGCTGCGGGAGGCCGAGGCGCGGGAGGAACGGCTCGCGACGGCGCGGGAACGGGTGGCCGGGCTCCTCGACCGGTGGCGGGGGATCGAGGCCAGCGTCGGCTCGCTCGCGTCCTGCGCCGAGGAGGCCCGGGAGGTGGCGGCGCACGCCCGGCGGCGGGAGGAGGAGCTCGGGGCCCTCGCCGGGCGGCTCGCGGAAGCGGCCGAGGCGGCGGAGGCCCG
>DATMBJ010000222.1:0-6282 GCA_035559315.1 Actinomycetota bacterium | reverse complement strand
GGAGGTCACCTACGAGAAGATGAAGGAGAAGGTGCTGGAGGAGCTCAAGCGCTCCTTCCGGCCCGAGTTCCTGAACCGGATCGACGAGGTCATCGTCTTCCACTCGCTCTCGCGCGAGGACGTGAAGGCGATCGTGGACCTGATGATGAAGCGGGTCCGCGAGCAGCTGAAGGCCAAGGACGTCGACATCGAGCTGACCGACGCGGCCAAGGAGCTGCTCGCGGAGAAGGGGTACGACCCCGCCCTCGGGGCCCGGCCGCTGCGCCGGACGATCCAGCGGATGGTGGAGGACCCGCTCTCGGAGAAGCTCCTGTGGAAGGAGTTCAAGGCGGGCCAGACCATCATCGTGGACGCCCGGGACGGCCAGATCGTGTTCGAGGCCGCCCCCGGGGCCCCCGAGACCCCGCCCGTGGAGCTCGCCGGGCAGCAGGAAGGCTGACCCGGGGCTCGAGCCGGGCCCCACGGGCGCCGATAACCGAAGAGACGTGGGCCGGGCGCGCCCCCGGCCCCGCAAGGCCGAAGGCCCAGCAGCCCCCGGGTTGCTGGGCCTTCCGGCACCTCACGGCGGCGGGATCGCTCCTGGGGTGGTTCGCCCCACCCACGCCGCCGTCGGCCGACGCGGGGGAGGCGAACCGGCGGCCGCCGGACCGGCGGAGACGTTGGCCTCGCCGCGGGCCGAGTAGACGCGGTGCCGTCCGGGGAGGCCCCGGAGCTCGTGGACCCCGCGGTCGCGGAACCGGAGGCCGGAACCGGCCACGACGTCTCGAACCGTGCCTGACACGAGCACCTCGCCGGGTTCCGCCAGGGCGGCGAGGCGGGCGCCCAGGTGGAGCGAGACGCCCCGGAGGCGGCCCCCATCCACCTCGCACTCCCCGACGTGGACGCCGGCCCTGACCTCGAGGCCGAGCGCCCGCGCGCCCCGGACGATCCCGCCCGCGCACCGGACGGCGCGCGTCGCTCCGTCGAAGGCCGCGAGCAGCCCATCCCCGACGGCGTCGACCTCGCGCCCCTCGGACCGGTCGAGCTCCGCGCGGGCCGCCGCCAGGAAGCGGTCGAGCTGCTCGCGCCACGCGCGGTCCCCGAGCTCGACCACCCAGCGGGTGGAGCCCACGATGTCGACGAAGAGCAGGGCGACCAGCACGCGGCGGGGCTCGCCCCCGTCGTCGCGCGGGCGCTCGTTCCGTCGCTCCGGGTACACGTCCATCGTCCTCCGTGGTCCCAGGCCTGGGCGGGGTCGCTCGCGGGGCGCGCCGGTCCCGGGCCGTGGGGCATCGTCGTCTCGATCGTGGATGGTCTCCCGCGCCGAGGTCGCCCCGGTCGGCCATGACCGCTCCGGGGGTTCGGATCGGTCCGTCGCGGCGGAGTCGTTACGCGGGGAGGCGCGGGGGGTGCGGCATCGCCGGCGCGCGGCGCACGGCGGTATCCACGTGGATCACGGCTCGCACCCTCCCTTCCGTCCTCGGCCCGGCATGAGGCTCCCACCCTAGCCGCTGGATGCCCGGACCACAAGGGCTGGATCCGACGGATCTCCGCCAGGGGGTTCCCGGGGAGGGCCCAGGGGCGTAGCCTCGCTCCGTGGGCGAGCACATCGGGTGGGTGGTGGAGGGCTCGAAGGACGGGGAGCGTTGGCGGTTCCTGGGCAAGGGCTGGGCCCTCCCCGGCGAGCCGCTCCTGCTCCACGGCGCGCCCCGGTTCGTCCGCTACCGCCACCCCGACGAGCAGGACTTCCGGGCACCGCTCGAGCGGACCGGCGACCAGCCGATGACGCTGCTCCGGCTCGACCAGGGGGCGCGGGAGGACCTGTGGCCGACGGAGGAGCACGTCGGGCTGCCGGTCCTGCTCGCCGGGGGGGAGGTCGGCCGGCTCCTGCGTTTCGAGCACCAGGGCGACACCTGGTCCTGGGCCCTCGAGTTCCGCGGCTCCCGCCACGCCTGAGGGGCGATGTCGGTGGGGCGGGGTAGGGTCCCGGCGTGGCCAGGGCGCGGACGCTCGTCTCCTGCTCGGGGTGTGGGCAGCGGCTCTCGCGGTGGGCCGGCAGGTGCCCGGCCTGCGGCGCCTGGGGCACGGTCGAGGAGCGGAGCCTCGGCCCGGCGACCCCGGAGGCGCCCGAGCCCTCGACGCTCTCGGTCGAGGCGGGGCCGGAGCGGCGGGTCGGCACCGGGCTCCGGGGCGTGGACCGGGTCCTGGGCGGGGGGCTCGTGCCGGGCTCCGTGGTGCTCCTCGCCGGCGAGCCGGGCATCGGGAAGTCCACCCTCCTCCTCCAGCTCGTCTCGGGGCTGGTGGGGGCGGGGCGGGCCTGCCTGCTGGCCTCCGGCGAGGAGTCACGGGAGCAGGTCGCGGCCCGCGCGGCCCGGCTCGGGGTCCCGGGCGCCGAGGTCGCGTTCGTCCCGGGGCGGGACCTCCGGACGGTGGTCGGCGTCGCCGAGGCCCACCGACCGTTCCTGCTCGCGGTGGACTCCATCCAGACCGTCCGGCGGGCCGACGTCGCGGGGATCCCCGGGGGGCCGGCCCAGGTCCGGGCCTGCGCCGACGCGCTCGTCGAGCTGGCGAAGTCCCGGGGGATCGCCGTGCTCGCCACCGGGCACGTGACCAAGGAGGGCGACCTGGCCGGACCCCGGACGCTCGAGCACGCGGTCGACGTGGTGCTCTCCTTCGACGGCGACCCGCGCTCGGGGCTGCGGGTGCTCTGCGGGGGGAAGAACCGGTTCGGCCCGGAGGGGGAGGCGGCCTGGTTCGAGATGGAGGCCACCGGGCTGCGCGAGATCGATCCGTCGGGGCTCCTGGTCTCCGGGGGCGGCGAGGCGGGCGCGGCCGTGGCCCTCCCCCGGGCCGGGCGGCGCGCCCTGGCCGTCGAGGTCCAGGCGCTGGTGAGCGGGGACGACGCCCCGCCGAGGCGGGAGGCGACGGGACTGGATCCCCGCCGGTTCCGGCTGCTGGCGGCGGTGCTGGAACGGGGGACCGGGATCCGGCTCCGCGGCGAGGTCTACGGGGCCTCCGCGGGGGGCCTGCGGGTCGACGACCCCGGCGCCGACCTGGCGGTGGCCGCCGCCCTGGCCTCCGCCGCCACCGGGCGGGAGGCCCTGCCGGCGACGGCCTTCGTGGGGGAGGTGGCGCTCACCGGGGCGGTCCGGCCGGTCCCGGGGATGGAGGTCCGGCTCCAGGCGGCCCGCGCCGCCGGGTGCCGGACGGTGTTCGCGCCCGAGGGCGCGGGGTCCTCGGAGGGGGTCCGCGTGGTCCGGGTCCGCCACGTGCGGGAGGTGCTCGGAGGCCTCGCCGCGCGCGGGGACCGACCGACCTAGGCCGGTCGGGGCGGGGCGCCGCCCCGGAAACATGCCCGTGACCAGCACTTTTGGTTGCTGCCGGAGGGGGCCGCGTGCTATGTTTGGGCGGCATCCCGAGGAACGGCAGGCTTTCGAGGGGGTCACGTGTTCCGCAAGGGCGATACGGTAGTGCATCCGGAACACGGCGCCGCAGTGATCGAAGAACTCCGGGTGCGCGAGTTCTTCGGGGAGAAGCGGAAGTACTTCGTGCTGCGGGTCGCCTACGGAGACCTGACGCTGATGGTCCCGGTGGACAGCACCGAGGAGGTCGGGCTCCGCCAGTGCGTGAGCAAGGGCGAGATCAAGAAGATCCTCGCCGTCCTCAGGGAGGACGAGACCAAGATGGCGGCCAACTGGAGCCGCCGCTTCAAGAACAACATGGAGAAGCTCCACTCCGGCGACCCCTACCAGGTCGCCGAGGTCCTCCGGAACCTCTCGATCCGGGAGCGGGAGAAGGGCCTGTCGGCGGGCGAGAAGCGGATGGTCCTCAAGGCCCGCCAGATCCTGATCTCGGAGTTCACGTACGCGGCCGGGGTCTCCGAGGAGGAGGCCGAGGCCATGATCGACAAGGTCCTCGAGGAGGCCCACGGCCCGCGGGTGCCGGCGGAGGCCTGAGCCCCGTCGCGCCCGCCGCGGGTCCTTGCGCGGCGGCGGCCGAGGGGGCAGCGTAGGAGCATGACCGACCCGGCACGGACGCGCCGGCCCACGCCCGGGGGCCCGCTCGTCGAGGGCGTGCGGCTGATCTTCGTGGCGCTCCTGGGGACGGCCGGCTACCAGGTTGGCTCCCAGGTCGCGGGGCAGACCACCGGGCGGACCCTCCTGTTCGTGTTCCTGGGCTCGGCCGTGGGGTTCGTGGCGGGCGGCGTCATGGGCCGCCTCACCGCCCGCACCGTCTCGGGGATGGAGCGGGAGCTCCGGCGGACCCCCGCGGCGGAGATCGTGGCCGGCACCGCCGGGCTCCTCGCGGGCCTGGTCCTCGCGACGCTCCTGTCGCTGCCGCTCCTGTTCGTGCGCCTCCCGGCGGTGGCGGCCTGGCCGGCCGTCGTCTTCGTCTACGTCACGCTCTCCGCGCTCGGTTCCCGGATCGCCCGCTCGCGCCACGAGGAGCTGTTCGCGCTGTTCGGCCTGAAGCCCAGGGCGGCCGGGGCGGCGGGGGGCGAGGTCAGCGTGATCGACACGAGCGCGCTGATCGACGGGAGGGTGGCGGACCTGGTCGCCACCGGGTTCCTCTCCGGCACGGTCCTGGTCCACGAGGGGGTGATCCGGGAGCTCCAACGGATCGCCGATTCCTCGGACGAGCGGCGGCGGGCGCGGGGCCGTCGCGGCCTCGACGTGCTCGCCGAGCTCCGGCGGGCGCCCACGGTGGACGTGGTCGTGGTCGAGGAGCCGGGGGCCGGCGACGTCGATGCGGCCCTCGTCCGCCTGGCCCGGGAGCGGGGGGCGGCGCTCGTCACCGTCGACGCGAACCTCGCGAAGGTGGCGGAGGCCGTCGCGGTCCCCGTCCGGCAGGTGCACGCGCTGGCCTCCGCGTTCCGGGTCCCCTTCGCCCCCGGCGACGAGGTCTCGGTCCGGTTGGTGAAGGAGGGGAAGGAGCACGGCCAGGGCATCGGGTACCTCGAGGACGGCACGATGGTGGTGGTGGAGGAGGCGCGGGACCGGATCGGCGAGGACGTCTCGGTCCGGGTGAGGAACGTCATCCAGACCCCCACGGGGAGGATGGTGTTCGCGTCCCTGGCCGAGGGGCGATGAGGGCCGCCGCGATCGTCCTGGCGGCCGGGTCCGGGGCCCGCCTCGGCCTGGGGGTCCCCAAGGCCTTCGCCCCGGTCGGCGGTCGGACCATGCTGGAGCTGGCCGCGGCCGCGGCGGCCGCGGTCGCGGACCGGCTGGTCGTGGCGGTGCCTCCCGGGGAGGAGGGGAGGGCCCGCGACCTGCTCGCGGGGGTGGGGCGCCCCGCGGAGGTCGTCGCCGGCGGCCGGACCCGGCAGGCGTCGGTCCGGGCCGCGCTGGCCGCGGTGCCGCCCGACGCCGAGGCCGTCCTCTGCCACGACGCGGCCCGGCCCTTCGCCTCCCCGGCCCTGTTCGAGGCGGTGCTCGCGGCGCTCGAGGAGGCCGACGGGGCCGTGCCGGTGGTGCCGATCCCCGACACCGTGAAGGTCGTGGAGGGGGGCTGGGTCGTGGAGACCCTCCCCCGGGAGCGGCTGGGGGCGGCGCAGACCCCCCAGGGGTTCCGGGCCGGGCCCCTGCGGGAGGCCCACGCCCGGGCCCTCGCCGCGGGGCTCGCGTTCACCGACGACGCGGCGGTGCTCGAGTGGGCCGGGTTCCGGGTGCGGGCGGTCCCCGGGGAGCCGGGGAACTTCAAGGTCACGTCGGCCGAGGACCTCCGGCGGGCGGAGGCGTTCGCGGCGGGGGTCCTCCGTGGGTGAGCCGCGCGTCGGGCTGGGGTTCGACGTCCACCCCCCGGACCCCGGGCGGGAGCTGTTCCTCGGGGGGGTGCGGTTCGAGGGGGAGCCCGGCCTGGGCGGCCACTCCGACGGCGATGCGCTCTGCCACGCCCTCGCCGACGCGCTCCTGGGGGCGGCCGCCCTGGGGGACCTGGGCGACCACTTCCCCGAGGCCGACCCGGCCGTCGCCGGGATCGCGGGGCTCGATCTCCTGGCCCGGGTCGTGGGGCTCCTCGGGGAACGGGGGCTCCGTCCGCTCTCCTGCGACCTCACGGTGATCGCGGAGCGGCCGGCCCTCGCCCCGCGCCGGGACGAGATCCGCCGGAACCTGGCGGCGACCCTCGGCGTGCCGGTGGAGCGGGTGTCGGTGAAGGCGACCAGGCCGGAGGGCCTGGGGCTCGTCGGACGGGGCGTGGGGTGTCTGGCGCTCGCCGCGGTGGGGTGAGGCGGCGCCCCCCCGGCGCCCGCCGGGAGGGGGGAGGCTCGTCGCGGGCGGCCCGCCCGGCGGAGGGGGCCCGGCC
>DATMBJ010000221.1:0-7793 GCA_035559315.1 Actinomycetota bacterium | reverse complement strand
CCCCGCCTCGATCAGCTTCCGCTCCCGGCCCGGCGTCCCGCCCATCGCAGACAACAGCGTACCCGCGGGCCCGAGGCGCCGCGGCGGCCGCCCGCGGGCGCCGCCGGACCCGCGCTCAGCTCCTCCGGGCGGCGGCCAGGGGCGGGCGGGGCGGCGGCTCCTCGACCCGGACGCGGGCGTCGACCACGAAGGCCCCCTCGGGGAGGACCATCACGGGGTTGCAGTCCATCTCCGCGATCGCCGGCAGCTCGTCGACGAGGGCCGAGACCCGGAGGATCACCTCCTCGAGCGCGGCCACGTCGGCCTTGGGCGCGCCGCGGTAGCCCTCGAGGAGCGGGAACGTGCGGAGCGAGCGGACCATCTCGGCCGCGTCCAGGTCGGTGAGGGGGGCGATCCCCACCGCCACGTCGCGCAGGAGCTCCACGGCCGTCCCACCGGCGCTGCAGGCCACCACCGGTCCGAACAGCCGGTCCTGGGCCACGCCCACGAGCATCTCGACCCCTGCGGGGACCATCCGCTGCACCAGGAAGCCCTCGAGGGGCTGGCCCGCGGCGCGCACCCGCTCGCCCATGGCCCGGGCCTCGCGCTCCACCCGCTCCGCCCCCTCGAGGTCGAGGACCACGGCCCCGACGTCGGTCTTGTGGAGCGGCCCCACGGCCTTGAGCGCGACCCGTCCCCCGATCCGCGCGGCGGCCTCGCCGGCCTCCTCGGGCGTCCGAGCCCGCGCGCCCTGCGGGGTCGGGAGGCCGGCGCAGCGGAGGAGCCGGTCCACCTCCTCGGGCAGGAGCCACCCGGCTCCCCGCGCGAGCGCCTCGGCGATCACGCCCGCCGCCTCGTCGGCCCGGAGGTCCGGGAACCGCGGGATCCGGCCCTCGGGCCGACCCCGCCAACGGCCGTAGGCGGCGGCGCGGGCCAGGGCGATCGCGGCCTGCTCGGGGAAGGCGTAGGAGGGCACGCGGACGCCGTTCGTCCCCCGGAGCTCCTCGGGGAGGCCCCTGGCCGACATGAACGTCGTGAGGATCGGCACCCGTCCGCCGGCGGCCGTGATGCCCTCCACGATCCCGCGGGCCACCTCCGGGGCCTGCTGCTCGAGCGGGGGGATGTAGATCACGATGATCGCGTCGACCCCCGGGTCCTCCGCCACGATGCGGATCGCCGCCGCGTAGTCGGCGCCGGTCGCGGAGGCGATCATGTCCACCGGGTTCTCGGCCGAGGCCTCGGGCGGCAGGATCTCGCGGAGCCGGCGGACGGTCTCCTCCGCGAGCGGCGGCACCCGGAGCCCGTTCGCCTCGCAGGTGTCGGCGCAGAGGATCCCCAGGCCCCCCGCGTTCGTGACGATCGCCACCCCGTCGCCCGCGGGCGGGGGCTGGTTCGCGAGGAACGTCGCCACGTCGAACATCTCCTCGAGCGTGTCGGTCCGGATCACGCCGGCCTGGCGGAACAGGGCATCGACCGTGACGTCGGAGGCCTGCAGGAGCGCGCCGGTGTGGGAGGAGGCGGCCCGGGCCCCCGCCTTGCTCCGGCCGCTCTTCACCGCGACGATCGGCTTGCGCCGGGCGATCCGCCGGGCCAGGCGCGCGAAGCGGCGAGGGTTCCCGAACGACTCGAGGTAGAGGAGGATCACGTCCGTCCGGGGGTCCGCGTCCCAGTAGGCCAGAAGGTCGTTGCCGGAGATGTCGGCCTTGTTCCCGACCGAGACGAACGAGGAGAGGCCGAGGCCGAGCCGGGCCGCGTGGCCCATCACCGCGAGACCCAGCGCGCCGCTCTGGGAGAGGAACCCGACGTTGCCGGGCGGGGGCGAGACCGAGGCGAACGTGCCGTCGAGCGAGACCTCGGGGTCGGTGTTGACGATCCCCATGCAGTTCGGGCCGATCAGGCGCATCCCGTTCCGGCGGCAGATCTCGAGCAGCCGCCGCTCCCGCTCGCGGCCCTCGCCGCCGGTCTCGCCGAAGCCGGCGGAGATCACGACGAGCCCCCGGACCCCCTTGCGGGCGCACTCCTCCGCGACGTCCAGGACCGCGGCCGCCGGGACCACGACGAACGCGACGTCCACCGGGCCCGGGACGTCGAGGACGCTGGCGTAGGCCCGGACGCCCTGGATCGCGGGGGCCTTCGGGTTCACCGGGTGCACCACGCCGGTGAAGTTCCCGCGGATCAGGTTGGCGAACAGGCGCCCGCCGATGCTCGTCAGGTCCCGGGAGGCGCCGATCACCGCCACCGACCGGGGGGCGAGGAAGGTCCGGACGGCGGCCACCGCCGCCCGCGCCTCCCGCTCCTCGAACCGCTCCGCGGCCTCCTCGGTGAGGGCCGTCGCCAGCTCGACCTCGATCATCCCGGCGCGGGCGCGGATCGCCACGGGGAACCCGCTCCTGCGGAACACGTCGATCATCCGGTGGTTCTCGGGGAGGACCTCGGCCACCAGGGTGTGGATCCCCCGCTCCGCGGCCGCCTGGGCCAGGGAGCCCACGAGGAGCGAGCCGAGCCCCAGGCCCTGGAGCTCGTCGGCCACGCTCACGCCGATCTCGGCGCGGCCCCCGTCGATCCGGACGTACTGGGCGCCGCCCACCACGCGCTCCTCCTCGCCCGTGGTCGCGAGGAGCGTGAGGTGGGAGCGGTGGTCGACGTCCACGGCCCGGCGGGCGACCTCGCGGACGTCGATCGACGCGCTCCCGAACCGCAGGCGGAGGGTCTCCTCCGAGAGCCCGATCAGGTAGTCCTCGACCCGTTCGCGGTCCTCGGGCCGGGCCGGCCGGATCCGGACCGTGCGCCCGTCCCGGAGCACGACGTCCGCCACGAGGTGGCTCGGGTACGCGTCGCTCACCGGGCCCATCCTATGCCGGCGGACGGGGCCGGGGCCGGGCCCCCGGGCCGGGCGCCCCGGGGCCGGACGGCCGGTACGCTTTGGTCCGTGGACCGGGGCGCGGGACGGCGCGGGTGGCGGGAGCGGGGGTCGCTGCGGCGCGGCCTGCTGCTGGCCTCGGCCGTCGTGGCGCTCCTGCTCTCGGTGGCCTCGGCCGGGGGCTACGGCGCCTACCTCTGGGTCCAGGCCCGGCTCTCCGAGCGACCCATCGAGACCCGCGACCCCGAGACCGGGCGGCAGGAGATCGGGGGGCCCTGCGCGCGCCGCGCCTGCAACTACCTCCTGATCGGGAGCGACTCGCGGGCCGGGCTCTCCCCGGAGGAGCAGGAGCGGTTCGGCTCGCCGGGGACCGTGGGCGGCGAGCGGGCCGACACGATCATCCTGGTCCACGTGGACCCCACCCGCGGCCGGGCCGTGGTCCTCCACTTCCCCCGGGACCTCTGGGTCCGGATCCCCGGGATGGGTTGGGGGAAGATCAACGGCGCGTTCGAGGGCGGCGTCCGCGGGGGCGGGCCGGCCCGGGTGGCGCGGACCGTCCGGGAGCTCACCGGCCTGCGGATCAACCACGTCCTGTACGTCGACCTGGCGGGGTTCGAGGGGGTCGTCGAGGCCCTGGGCGGGGTCCGGATGTGCGTGGACCGGCCGATGGAGGACCCCCTCGCCGGCCTCCACCTGCCGAGGGCCGGGTGCTACACGTTCGACGGGTCCCAGGCCCTGGCGTTCGTGCGCGCCCGCCACGTGGCAGGGGACTGCATCCCGGACTTCGCCCGGATCGCCCGCCAGCAGCAGTTCCTCCGGGCGGTGCTGGCCAAGCTCCTCTCCCCCTCCCAGATCGTGCGGCTCCCGGAGCTCGTGCCCGCGGTGGCCGAGAACATCCGGAAGGACCCGGGTCTCGAGATCCCCGAGATGCTCGCGCTGGCCCGGGAGCTGCAGGGCGCGTCCGCGGGCGACGCCGACTTCCGGGCGGTGCCCGGGGAGCCCGCCGGGATCTTCGTGGACGGCGTCTACACGAGCATCGTCCGGATGGCGCCCGAGGCCCGCGAGCTGTTCCGGCGGCTCCGGGAGGGCGAGCCCCTCGGCCAGCTGGGGCGCGAGCTCCCGCTCACGCCCCCCTCGCCCGCGAACATCCGGGTCGGGGTGTTCGACGGGGGCGCCGGCCCCGCCGCCCGCCGGGTGCTCGCGCGGCTCGCGCAGGGCGGCTACGACACCTCCCCCGGCCTGGCCCCGGCCGCGGAGCTCGGCCTCGAGGTCCCGGGCTCCGCGATCCTGTTCGCCCGGGGGCGGCAGGACGAGGCCGAGGTGGTCTCCCGGTTCCTCGCCGGGCTCGAGTCGTTCCCCGCGCCCCGGGAGACGCTCCGCGGGATCGACGTGGCGGTCGTGCTGGGCGCGGGGTACGAACTCGCCCCGCCGGGCGGCGGGGGGGCGGGGGCCCCGCCCCCCTCCGGGTGCGCCTGATGCGGGCGCTCGTCCTCTCCGGCGGGGCGGGGTCGCGGCTGCGGCCCATCACCCACACGAACGCGAAGCAGCTGATCCCGGTGGCGAACAAGCCGATCCTCTTCCACGCGCTGGAGGACGTGGCCGAGGCGGGGATCACCGAGGTCGGGATCGTGGTCGGGCACACCGAGGCCGAGGTCCGGCGGGCGGTGGGGGACGGCTCGGCCTGGGGGCTCCGGGTGACCTACCTCCGCCAGGAGGCGCCGCTCGGGCTGGCCCACGCCGTGCTCGTGGCCCGCGACTTCCTCCGCGGCGAGCCGTTCGTGATGTACCTCGGCGACAACGTCCTGCTCGAGGGGATCCGGCGGTTCGTCGAGAACTTCGAGCGGCACCGCCCCAACGCCCAGATCTTCCTGGCCCGCGTCCCCGAGCCCGAGCGGTTCGGGGTGGCGGTCCTCGACGGGGACCGGGTGGTCCGCCTGGTCGAGAAGCCCCGGGAGCACCTCTCGGACCTCGCGCTGGTCGGGGTGTACCTGTTCGACGGGACGATCCTCGAGGCGGCGGAGGCCATCCGGCCGTCGTGGCGCGGCGAGCTCGAGATCACCGACGCGATCCAGCACCTGATCGACACCGGGCGGACCGTGCGGGCCGAGATGGTCGAGGGCTGGTGGAAGGACACCGGCCGGCCCGAGGACCTCCTGGAGGCGAACCGGATGCTGCTCGCGGTGCAGGGCCGTCGGGTGGAGGGCGAGGTCGACGCGGCCTCCCGGCTCGAGGGGGACGTGGTCGTGGAGCGGGGGGCGAAGGTCGTCCGCTCGGAGCTCGTGGGCCCGGCGGTGGTGGGGGAGGGGTCGGTGATCGAGGGCTCGGTGGTGGGTCCGAACGCCTCGATCGCGGCCGGGTGCACGATCGTGGGGAGCCGGGTGGCGGACTCGATCGTGATGGAGGGCTGCCGGGTGCTGGGCGTGCGGGCCCTGGAGGGCTCGATCCTCGGGCGGGACGTGGAGGTCCGGGGGAGCGCGCCGCCCGGCGCCCACCGGATCGTGGTGGGCGACCAGAGCCGGCTCGAGCTGGACTGACGTGCGGTTCCTGATCGACGCCCGCCCGGCCCTCGACCCCCGCAGGACCGGGGTCGGCCGCTACGCGCGGGAGCTCCTCGATGAGCTGCCCCGGGCCGACCCCGGGGCGACCTACGTGGCCTGGTACCTCCACGCCCGGGGGCTCCTCCGGCCCCGGCGGTTCTTCGACCGGGCCCCGAACCTCGAGGAGCGAGGGAGCCGCTTCCCGGCCCGGGTGTTCCAGCCGGTGGCCTGGCGCCTGGGCGTCCCCCGCGTCGAGTGGCTCGCGGGCCCGTTCGACGCGCTCCTCGCGACGAACTTCCTCCCCCCGGCCACCGGGATGCTCGAGCGGTCGGTCCTCGTCGTGCACGATCTCGCGTTCGAGCGCTACCCGGAGACCGCCCCCCACATCGACGGGCGGTGGCGGCGGCGGTTCGCCGAGGCGCTCGCGCGCTGCGCGGCGGTGGTGGTCCCCTCGGCGGCCACCCGGGACGACCTCGCCGAGCTCCACGGGATCGGGCCCGAGCGGGTCCACGTCGTGCCCCACGGGATCCGGGCCGGGGCCTTCGCGCCCCCGCCCGACGCCCCCGAGCGGGTCCGCCGGGTCCGGGGGCGGTTCGGGATCGGGGGCCCGTACGCGCTGTTCGTCGGGGGGATCGAGCCCCGGAAGAACCTGGCCCGCCTGGTGCGCGCGTTCGCCTCGGTCGGGACCGACGCCTGGCTCGTCCTGGCCGGCGGGCCGGTCCGCTGGTACCCGCGGGCCGCGGCCGAGCTCGAGGACGAGGTGGCCCGGCTCCCGGCCTCGGTCCGGGCGCGGGTGGTCCGGACCGGGTACCTGCCCGACGGGGACCGGCTCGCGCTCCTGTGGGGCGCGGAGCTCCTCGTCTACCCCTCGCTCGCCGAGGGGTTCGGGCTCCCCGTGCTCGAGGCCTTCGCCGCCGGCGTGCCGGTGCTCGCCTCCCGGGCGTCCTCGCTCCCCGAGGTGGCGGGGGACGCGGCGCTCCTCGTCGACCCCCTCGACGAGGGGGCGATCGCGGAGGGGATCCGCCGGCTCCTCGAGGACGGGGAGCTCCGAGCGCGGCTGCGCGAGGCGGGGTTCGAGCGGTGCCGCCGGTTCACCTGGCGGCGGACGGCGGAGGCCACGGCGTCCGTGCTCCGCGCGGCCGCCGCCCGGGGCTGACGACGCCCCGGTCGACGGGGCTGGGCTCCGCCGTCCGCGGGTCGAGGCCGCCTACAGCACGCGGACCGGAGCAGGCGCGGGCGCGGAGAAATCCACGGGGTGGACGTCCTCGATGCCCGAACGGAACCACGCGTCGAACGGGTGGTGCGACCCTGCGAGGTCCCCCAGGAAGCTCGGGCTCCCGGGCCCATCGATCACGACCACGGCCACGTCGCTCCCGTCCGGGTTGGCCTGGTGCCACGCGGCGTGCGTGGTGAGCCCGAACCGCTGGTTCATGTCGTCGAACTCCGCCTTGCGCGGACCGACGAGCTCGGCGCACCAGGAACGCCACGCCTCGAGCTTGCCGGGGTGGATCGGGACCGCCATGGCTTGCATGTCGCGCTCCTCTCCTCTGCCCCGCGGGCAAGGCCTCAACCCTACACGGTCCCGCGGCCATCGACCCGCGGATCTCCTGGGCGGAGCCCGTCTCCCGCGGTGGGGCTAGACTCCTCCGCCGATGGCGGACCCCCTCCACGTGCTCGTCACCGGTGGGGCCGGGTTCATCGGGTCCCACCTGGTGGACCTCCTCCTGGAGCGCCCGGATCGCCGGGTCACGGTCCTGGACCGCCTCTCCCGCGGGGGCTCGCTGGCGAACCTCGAGGCCCATGCCCGCGACCCCCGCCTGCGGTTCGTCCGGGGCGACGTGGACGACGCCGGGCTCGTCGGCCCGCTCGTGGCCGAGGCCGACGCCGTGGTCCACGCCGCGGCCGAGTCCCACGTGGACCGGAGCATCGACGCCCCCCGGGCCTTCCTCGAGGCCAACGTCCTCGGCACCCAGACCGTCCTCGAGGCCTGCCGCGCCCACGCCCGACCCATGCTCATGATCTCCACCGACGAGGTCTACGGGCCCGGCGCGCCCGAGGGCGGTCGCTTCGACGAGGGGGCGCCGCTCCGCCCCCGGAGCCCCTACGCGGCGAGCAAGGCCGCCGCCGACCTCCTCTGCCAGGCCTACCACGCGACCTACGGCACCCCGGTGACGATCCTCCGCGGCACGAACGCCTACGGCCCCCGTCAGATCGAGAAGGCCGTCCCGACCTACGCGATCGCGGCGCTCGAAGGTCGCCCGGTGCCCGTCTACGGCCGAGGGGAGCAGCGGCGCGAGTGGCTCCACGTCCGGGACTGGGTCCGGGCGGTCCTCCTCGTGCTCGAGCGCGGCGAGCCCGGGGTGGTCTACAACGTCGGCGGCGGGGAGGAGGTCACCAACCTCGAGCTGGCCCGGAGG
>DATMBJ010000220.1:0-5091 GCA_035559315.1 Actinomycetota bacterium | reverse complement strand
CGGAGCCCGTCCTCGCCGCCGCCCGGGAGATCGAGCGGGCCATCGGCGGCGGCCCGCCCTGAGCCCCGCCCGCGCGCGTCCACGGTGCCCGCCCCGCGCCCGGCGGCGTCAGCGCGCGTTGGCGGCGACGGCCCGGACGATCGCGTCCTCGATCCGGACGGCCGTGAGCTTCGGGAGTCCGGCCGACAGGATGGAGAACGCCGCCCAGTCGCCCTCCCGCTCGAGCCACACCCAGCCGGAGAGCGCCGAGACCCCCGAGAGGGTCCCGGTCTTCGCCCGGAGCTCCACGCCGGCCAGCCGGTGCTCGAGCGTGCCCTGCCCCGGCGCGGCCAGGCCCCGGCGGAGCGCCTCGCCCCACGGTTCCTCCTCCGCCCCGTCGAGGAGCCGGACGAGGCCGGCGGCCCGGACCCGGTCCCGGTAGGAGAGGCCCGACGCGTCGAACGCCCGCACCCGCACGCCGTGCGCGGCGGCCCAGCCCCGGATGGCCTCGGCCCCCTTGGCGATCGTCCCCGGGGGCCCGAGCTCCTCCGCGCCCAGCAGCTTCCCCAGGACCTCGGCGGCGAGGTTGTCCGAGGTCCGGTTCATCCGCGCGAGGATGGCCCGGAGGGGGCGGGAGGCCACCTCCGCGATCGTCTCGAGCCCCGACGGCGGGCGTCCCATCCCGGGGGGCCCGCCGACCCGCACGCCGATCGCCTCCAGCTGGTGCGTGAGGAACGCCGCCGCCCGGCGCTCGGGGTCCGCCACGTGGACGCCGCCCGCCACGTTCCCGGCGAAGACCAGGGCCGTGGGGAGCGGGACCTCCTCCCGCGGGAAGTACCACCGCCAGCCCGGCGCCCACCAGTCGCGGGCGAACGGCGCGGTGCTCCCCCGGACCGATCCCGCGACCCGCCGGATCCCCGCGTCGCGGATCCGCTCGGCGAGGAGCGAGAGGCGGGCGCGCCCGAGCTCCGGGTCCCCGCCGCCCAGGATCCACAGGTCCCCCTGGACCACCCCGCCCTCGAACCGGCGCGCCGCGGCGGCCGTGGAGACCCGGTGGTCGGGTCCGAGCGCGTCCAGGAGCGCCATCGAAAGGAGCAGCTTCTCGTTGGAGGCCGGCGTCCGGGGCGCCGCGTCGAGGTGCCGGTAGAGGAACACCCCGTCGTCGGCCACGGCGACCGAGACGCTCCGCCCGGCGACGAGCCCGTCGACCCGGGCCATCCAGGCCGCCCGGACGACCTCGACCGCGGCCTCCCCGGCGCCCGCCGCGTTCCCCAGGTCCCCCGGCCAGGAGGCGCGGAGCAGCGCCGTTCCCAGGTCGTCGAAGCCGAAGCAGGGGCGGAACCCCGCCCGGGACCCGTCCCCCAGGACCTCCCTCCCCACCTCGACCCACCGGTCGCCGCGGCGGAGCTCGAGGACGACGGGGCCGCCCGGCTTGGGCGGTTCCACGGAGACCACGACCCGCGGGCACGCACCGGCCCGGACCGAGGAGGGTGCCGCGAGCTCCACGCGGGCCGCGACCTCCACCGCGACCTCCGGGGAGGACACGGCGGGGCACGGCGGGGCGGCCGGGAACGTCGCCCGGTAGCGGGCCGAGGCGGCGGGCGAGATCGTGAACGAGAACCCGCCCGCCGGGTCGGTGGTCCCCGCCGCCTGCGGCGACCAGGCGGCCGCGCCCGCGGGGAGCGTCTCGAGGACCACGTCCCGCCCGGCCGTGCAGGACGGGCCCGCGTCCAGGCCCCCGGAGAGGGCGACGGGCTCGCCCACCACGACCCGGGCGGGATCCGCGGCGAGCGTCGCCGTCCCCTCGCCGGCGAGCGCGACCGGGGCGGGGTGCCAGAGGACGACCGCGACCAGGGCCACCCAGGCCGCGCGGAGGAGCCGCCGGCCCTTCCCGCGCTCCCTCCGAACGAGGTGGCGCCTCGTGCTCGCCCCCGCGCCTCGCACCCGGCCCCGCATCATGCCCCAGGTCCTCGCGGGATGGAACGAGCCCGTCCCCGACCCCCGGGTCGCCTCCCCCCGCCGCGCGGGCTAGGGTCGGCTCCGGCGATGGCGACCTGGCCCGCCACCGAGGAGGAGCTCGAGGCGCTCCAACGCGAGCTGGCCCTGGCCGCCGACGCCGCCCCCCGGTGGCTCCCCCCGCCCGGCCCCCTCGCCGTGGCCGGCGTCTTCTGCGCCTCGCCCACCGGTTCCTCGGGCCGGGCCGGGGAGCCCATGTGGGCCGCGGCCGTCCTCCTCCGCGAGGGACGGGAGCCCCGGCGGGCGGTGGCCCGGGGGACGGCCCCCGCCCCCTACCGCCCCGGGTTCCTCGCCCTCCGGGAGGGCGCGCTCCTCGAGCGCGCGGTGCGGGGCCTGGACGAGGCCCCCGACGTCCTGCTGGTGAACGCGACCGGGCGCGACCACCCGCGCCGGGCGGGGCTCGCGCTCCACCTCGGCGCCGTCCTGGACCTCCCCACGGTGGGCATCACCGACCGCCCGCTCCTCGCGAGCCCGGCCGAGCCCGGGCCGGCCCGGGGCGACCGCGTCCCCCTGCTCCTGGAGGGCGAGCCGGTGGCGGCCGCGGTCCGGACCCGGGCGGGCTCCCGCCCGGTGGTCGTCCACGCCGCGTGGCGCACCGGCCTCGAGGAGGCCGTGGCGGTCGCGCTCGCCTCATCGGGCCCGGCCCGCACGCCGGAGCCGCTCCGGCTGGCCCGGCGCCTGGCGCGGGTAGCGCGGGCGGGCGACGAGGGGAGGCTCCCGCCGGGGTGGCGCGACCCGCCGCTCCGCACGGACGGGTCGGCGGGACGTCGCCCACCAGGCGGGGGACCCCGGTAGACTCGGCGGCCGTGGAGACGTGGGAGGCGATCCGGACCCTGCGGGCGGTGCGCCGCTACGAGGACCGTCCGATCCCGCCCGAGGACCTCGAGCTGATCGTGGACGCCGGCCGGCGCGCCCCGAGCTCCATGAACCTCCAGCGGTGGGCGTTCGTGGTCTCGACGGACCGGGCCACGCTGGGCGTGCTCGCGAGCCTCGGTCCCTACACCAAGCACCTCCGGGGGGCGGCCGCGGCGGTGGCCCTCATCACCCCCGAGGGTCGGGACGACGACGAGCGGGAGTCGATCGCGTTCGACCTCGGCCAGTGCATGCAGAACATGCTCCTCGCGGCCTGGGACCGCGGCATCGGGGGATCCCACGCCTGCCCCGCCGACCCCTACCTCGCCCGGGAGCTGCTCGGCTACCCGGAGGGCTGGCGGTGCGACTACCTGCTCGCGCTCGGCTACCCCGCCCGTCGGCCGTCGAGGGAGGGACGGCGGAAGCCGCTCGAGGAGGTCCTCCATCGCGAGCGGTGGTGAGGCGGCCCCCGTCGCCGTCCCCTCCGCCACCGGGGAGGGCGGCGGACCGGCGGCCCGCCGTCGACGTCACGCGGCGAAGAGCACGGCGAGCCAGGCGTGGACGCGCCACCCCGGCGTCAGGCTCTCGAGCTCCGAGGGCTCGACGCGGAGGGCCCGCCACCCCCGGGCGAAGGCGGCTCCGATCTCCTCCCGGGCCACCGCCCGGGGCCCGTAGCCCCAAGGGTTCCGCTCGCTCCAGCACAGGAGGACGCACCGGCCACCGACGGGGAGCACCGCGCGGTAGGCGTCGGGGAGGGCGGCGCGGCCCGCCTCGTCCAGGCTGTGGAACAGGCCGACGTCGAGCACCGTGTCGAACGTCCGTCCGAGCTCCGCGGCCCGCAGGGCGTCGTGGACCAGGAACCGGGCCGAGGAGCGGCGGGCGCGGGCCTTGGCCCGCGCCCGGGCGATCGCCGCGGGCACCAGGTCGATCCCCAGCACCTCGTGCCCCCGGGCCGCGAGGAAGAGGGCGTGCTCGCCCGTCCCGCAGCCGGCGTCGAGCACCGAGCCGACGATGGCCCCCTCCCGGGCCAGCCGGACCACGGCCCGCTGGGGCCGGCCGATGTCCCAGGTCGGGCGGCCCTCGTAGGCGACCTCGAAGAACCGGCTCGCGGGGGCCCTCATCCGTGGCAGCGGGTGCGGCCGCGGTCCAGCACATCCCCGCCGACCGCGACGAACGCCCACTCGTAGCCGCCGGGGCGGAGCACCATCCGCAGGACGCCGAACCGGCCCGTGATCCTGGCCTGCGAGCCGGGGATCGGGTCCCCGAACCCGTAGTGCGAGCGGCCGCCGGTCCCCACCACGAACTGCCTGATCCCCGAGGCGTCGGGGCGCCCCGTCGGGTCCATCCGGGCGAACCGCTCGTAGTTGTGCTCGTGCCCGTTCAGCACCACGTCGATGCCCTCCTCGTGCAGGACCTCCCAGAGCGCCGCCAGGTCCTCGTCGGAGCCGTGCTGGGCGCCCGACGACCAGCGGGGGTGGTGCCAGTAGGCGAGCTCGCAGACGTGGCCGTCGGCGCGGAGGTCCTCGCGGACCCAGGCGAGCTGGGCGTCGGAGATGCTCCCGGGACCCGAGTTGAGCGCCAGGAGGTGCCACCGCCCGAGGTTGAAGCTGTAGTAACCGCCGGCCCTGCGGTGCGCCCGGCGGCCGAAGTAGCGGAAGTACCCGGCCGCCCCCTCCACGTGGTAGTCGTGGTTCCCCGGCGTGGGCCGGGTGATATCGAGGAACGCTCCCCACGTCGGGTCGTAGGAGGCCAGGAAGTCCGCGTACTCCCCGTCCGGGTACTGGTTGTCGCCGAGCGTGAGGACCGCCCGCGGGTCGATCCGCCGGATCAGCCGGGCCGTCCCGATCTGGCCCTCGCACGGCTCCCCGCCGCACGCGATGTCGCCGGCGGCCGCGATCACGACGCCCCGGCGGACCGTCCCCAGGTCGCCGAGCCGCTCCCCGGTCGACGCCGGCGCGGGGGGTTCCTGGCAGGACCCGAAGAGCACCGCGAGGGCGAGAGCGGCGGCGATGCGGCGGATCGTTCCCAGCGCGACCTCCGGACGATCGGGCCGACCCAGGGGCCGAGGCCACCGGCCCGCCGAGCGACGCTGGCCCGCCGAGCCGCGCGCCCGGAGGGACTCGAACCCCCAACCTTCAGATCCGTAGTCTGACGCTCTGTCCAGTTGAGCTACGGGCGCAGCGGAGACGGCGCGATTCGAACGCGCGAGGGAGCTTTCGCCCCCTAACCGCTTAGCAGGCGGCT
>DATMBJ010000219.1:0-1128 GCA_035559315.1 Actinomycetota bacterium | reverse complement strand
ACTGACCTTACGCAGCCAGACGAACAGGCTGCAACTGGCTCAAGGTCTCGAAAGCGGTGCGTAAAGCCCGCAGATAGAGTTTGGATTTCAAAGCAAAATGGTTGGTCTGGGTGGTCACTTTCAGCATTTCCAGCTTGATGTAGGCGCACAGCGACGCAAAGAGGTGATTGCTTTGCGTGGTGACCGTCTTGGTAGGCGAGAGCGACAACGACGCATTCTGCTTGAGCGACTTATGATACGGTTCCACGTTCCATCGTTTGCCATAGATTGTGGTGATCCCGTCGTAGGTGAGTTCGAGGTCACTGGCGACCAGATACAGGATGCCGACACTGCCATCTGCGTTTGTGAAGACTTGCTTGACCAACTGGAGGGGAAAGTCCACCCCTTCCAGATAAACGGTCATGGTCGTTCCCGCTTCCAGCACCAGTTCATCAACACGCACATACTGCCCCTGCTTTTTGGTGTCCAGGCTCAAGGCGACCTTGCGATTGGTCTTCAGCGGCATGATGAAATCGCGCTTCAGATCGTGTTTGACGAACATCATATTATCTGCCGAGGCGTACCAGACATCGTTGACGACATAGCGGAAGGGTATCTGGTTGACAACCACCTGGTGCAGCAACTGGCGGTAGATTTCGTTTTTCGTCACCGTTGCCCGGCGTTTCTGTTTCCCTGTTTTGGGGTCGAGATAGACCTCGGGCTTGGACACCAGATGATAGTTCACCGGCAGCGACACTCCCTTGACATGGTACAAAGCCGTAATGAAGTTGATCCCTTTGATGGTGTGCCCGCTGGTGTGGTCGTAATGCCAACACACGATCTCGTTTTCATCCGTGTGCGGCTTTTCCGAGATGCTGTCATCCACAATCATGATCCCATCCTCTGCCTGGATTTGGCGCACATACGGCTTCACGATTTTCCAGAAGTCCGCGCCACCTCTGGTCGGACTTGCCAGAAAGCGTTGAATCCGGTCATGACTGATCGCCCCATCCAGCAAGCGCGACAGTCCGGTTCCAGTGGTCAGCCCAAACGAACTGATGAGATAATCGGTGTAAATATCGAGCAATTCTTTATCGTCCATGACCGCAGTTTACATCATTTTGATGCGCCCTGTGCGTAACGTCAGTT
>DATMBJ010000218.1:0-6423 GCA_035559315.1 Actinomycetota bacterium | reverse complement strand
CCATGATGCGGAGCCCGAGGCTTCGGCGCTCCACCGGCCCCGAGCTCGGGGTCGTGGACTACACGCTCGCCAAGCGGGCGCTCCTCCGGAACGTGCGGCTGGGGCTCGTCTCGCGGATCGACGTCTGCGACGCCCACCCGGAGCTCATGCGGGCCGCGAAGCACGTGGGGGAGCCCGCCCGGCGGCCGTGCCCGGTGTGCGAGGCCCGCGAGCTCGTGCTCCTGGCCTACGTCTACGGCGACGACCTCGGCCAGCGGAACGGCCGGGTCTGGCCCCTGGCCCAGGCCCTGCGCCTGGCAGCCGAGCACCGCGGCGCGTGCTGCTACGTGGTCGAGGTCTGCAGGGCCTGCGCCTGGAACCACCTCTCCGAGGCCTACACCGCCCGCCACGCGGGCTGACGTTCCGTCCCGGTCCCGGGACGGCCCCCGGGACGCCGGACGGTTTCCTGGAACCCTCGGGCCCGCCCGCGGCGTCGGCTGGGCGTGGGGAGGGCACCAGCGGGGTAGCATCGTCGCGGCGCCGTGGCGACCAAGACCACCGAACCCCGAGCCCGGAAGGGCCCCAAGCACGCCCCCCGGAGGAAGCGGAGGAAGCCGGGCCGTTCCTTCCTCCGCCGCTACGGGTGGGCCCTGTTCGGCGTGCCCCTCGGCGCCGGGCTCCTGGCGCTCGGGGCCCTGGTCGTGGTCTACCTCCGGCTCGACCTCCCCGAGACCCCGCCCCCGATCCAGACCACCTACCTGTACGACCGTCACGGTCGGCTGATCACGACGCTCCACGCCTCGATCGACCGCACGCTGATCCCGTTCTCGGAGATGCCGGAGCACCTCCGGGAGGCCGTGATCGCCGTCGAGGACGAGGACTTCTACTCCCACCCGGGCTTCGACCCCCTGGGGATCCTCCGGGCGGCCTGGACCGACCTCGTCCGCCGGGAGGTGGTCCAGGGCGGCTCCACCATCACCCAGCAGCTCGTGAAGAACGTCTACGCCGGCACGTACGTGGACGACCCGGTCTACGGGCGGGTGTACCGGATCCCCGAGCGGACCGTGGGCCAGAAGATCCGCGAGGTCCTGCTCGCGGTGAAGGTCGAACAGACGTTCACCAAGGACGAGATCCTCGCCCGGTACCTGAACACCGTCTACTTCGGCCACGGCGCGTACGGCGTCCAGGCCGCGGCCCGGACCTACTTCGGGAAGGACGCCAGGGACCTCACGCTCCTCGAGTCGGCCACGCTCGCCGGGCTGATCGCCTCCCCGGGCCGGTTCGACCCGTTCGTCGACCCCGAGGCGGCGCGGGGGCGGCGGAACCTCGTGCTCGCCCGGATGGTGGCCGAGGGCTACCTCGACCCGGCCCGGGCCGCGCGCCTGGAGGCCAAGCCGGTCCGGACCGCGCCGGAGCCGGTCGCGATCGACGCCCCGGGCGCCTCCGACTACTTCGTGGACTACGTCCGGCGGCTCCTGACCCGCCGCTACGGCGAGGCCGAGGTCTACGGCGGGGGCCTGCGGGTCACCACCACCCTGGACATGGACTGGCAGCGGGTGGCCGAGCGGGTGGTCCGCGAGCACCTCGGCGAGCCCGGCGACCCCGCCGCGGCGCTGGTCGCGGTCGATCCGCGGACCGGGGCCATCCGGGCCATGGTGGGCGGGCTGAACTTCGCCCGCTCCAAGGTGAACCTGGCGGTGGCCGGGCTCCCGGGGTTCGCCGGGACCGGGCGCCAGGCCGGCTCGGCCTTCAAGACCTTCACGCTGGTGGCGGCCCTCGAGCAGCGCTACTCGCTGAACTCGGTCTGGTACGGGCCCTCCACCATCCGGATCGACGACCCCCGGTGCTACACGGGGGGCGAGCCGTGGGAGGTCGGGAACGCCGACCCCGGCGAGGCCGGGAGCTTCACCCTGGCCTCGGCCGTGGCCCACTCGGTGAACACGGTCTTCGCCCAGCTCGTCGCGGAGGTGGGGCCGGAGGCGGTGGTGGACGTCGCCCACCGGATGGGCATCCGCTCGCCGCTCGAGCCGGTCTGCTCGATCACGCTGGGCTCCCAGTCGGTCGCGCCGCTCGAGATGGCCGACGCCTACGCGACGCTCGCCTCCCGGGGGATCCGCCACCGCGCCACCCCGTTCGAGGAGGTCCTCGGGCCCGACGGCGACGTCCGCTTCCGCCTCCGCCCCCGGGGGACCCGGGCCATCTCGGCCAACGACGCCGCCCTCGCGACCTACGCGCTCCGCGGCGTGATCGAGTTCGGCACGGGGACCGCCGCGGACATCGGCCGGCCGGCCGCGGGCAAGACCGGGACCACCCAGAACTACGCCGACGCCTGGTTCTGCGGGTACGTCCCCCAGCTCGCCGCCTGCGTGTGGGTGGGCTACCCGGAGGGCCAGCGCCCCCTCCTCGACGTCCACGGGTTCCCCCGGGTCTACGGAGGCACGATCCCGGCGATGATCTGGCACGACTTCATGGCCGAGGTCACGGCCGGGATGCCGGTCCGCGACTTCCCCGAGCCGTCGTTCGAGGGCTACACGGAGGGGCCCTCCACGCCGCCCCCGCCGAGCCCCAGCCCGAGCCCGTCCCCGAGCCCCACGCCGACCCCGACCGGGACCCCGACGCCCTCGCCCACCGCCACGCCCTCCCCGCTCCCGACCGGCACGCCGCCGGTCCCCACCCCGACGGCGGAGCCCACGCCGGCGCGCCCCGGCCGCCGCTGAGCCTCGGCTCGACGGGTCGGGGGTCCGGCCGCGGGCGCCGCGCGGCGGTGGGCCGGCCGTGCGCCCGGCTACGCCTCGCGGGCGGCGAGCTCGCGGCCGAGCGGGCGGGGCTCCCCGATCGGGAGCGTGGCCAGCACCGTCGTCCCCCGCCCCGGCGTGGAGTGGACCATGAACGTGCCGTTCACGAGCTCCACCCGCTCCCGCATCGAGGCCAGGCCGACCCGGCCCTGCCGCAGGAACTCCCGGCTCTTGGCGGAGTCGAACCCCACCCCGTCGTCGGCCACCTCCACCCGGAGCTGGCCGGCGTCGACCTCGACCGTGACCGCCACCCGGGTGGCCTTCGCGTGCTTGCCGATGTTCGACAGCGCCTCCTGGACCACCCGGTAGGCGAGGGTCTCGAGGTCCTCGGGGATCTCGACCGAGGTGGTGCCGGAGAACTCGGTCTCGATTCCGTGGTCGGCCCCGAAGCGCGAGAGCATCTCGCGGAGCGCGGGGACCAGGCCCCGCTCCTCGAGGAGCGGCGGGCGGAGCCCCGACATCAGCCGGCGGAGGTTGTCGGCCTCGTCGGCGAGCTCCTGGCGGACCTTGTGCAGGAGGGCCATCCCCTCCTCGGTCTCCCCGGCCTTGATCATGAGGAGGGCGGCCTCGAGCGAGAGCGAGGCCGCGGAGACCCCCTGGACCGGGCCGTCGTGGAGGTCGCGGGCGATCCGGTTCCGCTCGGCCTCGATGGCCGCGTTCGTCCGGCGCATGATCCGGGTGCGGTCCTCGTCGCGGTCCTGGAGGAACTTGAACAGGGACCGGATGGTCTGGTCGGCGACCCGCGCCGTGGTCACGTCCCGGACCAGGAGGAGGCGCCGGGGCGGGTCCCCGGGGATCCGGGAGATCCGGGACTCGAGGTACAGCGCCTGGCCGTCGCGCTGGAGCGTCCCCTGGCCGGTCTGGGGGAGGGCCGCGAACGACGCGTTCCCGCCGGGGGTGGCGGCGGCCACCGCGGTCCAGGGCTGGCCCTCCACGGCCTCCCTCGGCATACGCACCATCCGGCAGAAGGCCTCGTTGGCCCGGACGATCACGTCCCGGCCGTCGAGCTCCACGATCCCGTCCACGGCGGCGTCGAACACCGAGCGGAGGTGCTCCTCGGAGCGGCGGACGGACTCGTGCGCCTCGGAGAGCTCCCGCATCGCCCGCTCCGCCTCCGCCAGGGCCTCGGCCTTCTGGGCGAGGGCCCGGTGGGCCTGCTCGGCGGCCTCGGCGCTCCGCACCTGGTTCACCAGGATCCGCACGGCGACCCCCGCGGCGAGGAGCGCGATCACCGCCCGCCCCACGTCGAGCCCGAACCGCCCCTCGAGCTGGCGGGTGGCGACGAGCGCCAGGGCCACGCTCGCCGTGACCACCGCGGTCGCGGTGAGGAGCGGCCGGCCCCAGGTGTCCCGGACCCGTGCCGGGAACCGGGACGCGCCGGGCGGGAGCACCGCGAGGAGCAGGCCCAGGAGGAGCGCGCCCGAGGCGAGCGGGACCGCCACGACGGGGTCGGCGGGCCGGTACGCGCCGCGGACCCAGTCGGCGGCGAACCGCAGCGCCGCGAACGACATCGTGCCCACCGCGACCAGGTGCCCGACGTGGCGGACGGTCGGGACCCACAGGGCGACGGCCGCGAACGTGGTGAGGGCGGCGACGCCGATCGCGGAGAAGAGGGCGCTCGTCACGGTCACCTCCCACCCGGCGCCCGGCGGCCGGAGGAACAGGAACACGATGCAGGCGAGGGACGCGGTGATCAGGGCGACGTCGGCGGCGACCTCGCGCCGGTGTCGCTCTTCGACGTGCGCCACGAGCTCGGCCCTGGCCGGGAGGAGGAACAGCGCCGCGACGGGGAGGAAGCCGAGGTCGGCCAGGCCGGCCGGGGGCACGGGCAGCTCCACCGCGTGCCGCGCCAGGAACAGCCCGAACGCGAGCGCCAGGCCGAGCAGCCCGAGCCCGAACCACCGGGCGTGCTCCCAGGCCCGACCGGAGCGGGCCGCGTCCAGCACCGCCCACCCGGAGACCGCGAAGGCGCCGGCGAGGGCCGCGTGCACCGCGGCGGCCCGGGTCCGCGGGTCGCCCGGCGCGAGCGCGTAGGCCGCGGCGAGGCCCGCCCCGGCGAGGACGAGCAGGGCAGCCGCGGCCGCCCGGCGTGCCTTGGGTCGGCGCATGGTTCGCCGCATAGCATGCCCCCTCGGCGACCGCGTGGACATCACCTGAACGGGGGCCGCCCGAGGGTGGGCCGGGGTCGGCCCGAAGGGGGACCCCGGTTCGGTCGATGGTCGGGGCGGGGCCCGCTACTCGATCAGCCTTCGGCGGAGGGCCTCGGCCACCGCCGCGGTGCGGTCCGAGGCCCCCAGCTTCTCGAAGATGTGCTCGAGGTGGGTCTTGACGGTGTCGGGCGAGATGTAGAGGCGCTCGGCGATGTCGCGGTTCGTGTGCCCGAACGCGAGGAGCTGGAGGACCTCGATCTCCCGGGCCGTGAGGGTCTCGGCCTTGCGGTCCCGCTCCTTGGCCTGGGAGAGCTCCTCGGCCAGGGCCACCACGAGCTGCGGGTCGATCACCATGTTCCCGCCCGCCACCAGGCGCACCGTCTGGATCAGGTGCTCGGCGTCGCGGGCCTTGAGCACGTACCCCCGGGCCCCGGAGCGGACCGCCTCCACCACGAACTGCCGGTCGTCGTAGGCGGTGAGCATGATGACCCCGACCTCCGGGTACTTGTCCCGGATCTGACGCGCGGCCTCGAGCCCGTCCATCTCGGGCATCCGGATGTCGATCAGCGCGATCCGGGGCTTGGTCCGCTCGATCAGGTCCAGGAGCTCCAGGCCGTTCGATGCCTCCCCGACGACCTCGATCCCCTCGGCCATCTCCAGGTAGCGCCGGAGGCCCTGACGCACCAGGGAGTGGTCGTCCGCGATGGCTACCCTGATGACATCGACCTTCGTCACCCGTCCTCCCTCGGTGCCGTGGGCCGCCTCGTTCGGCCCCATCATCCTATAGGTCGGCACGACGGGTCAGAAGATGTAGTACCAACCGGCGAAGAGCAAGGTGGCGACCCCGAGGCCGGCGGCGGACACCGCGACGACCGCCGTGTGGGGGAGGGCCCGCCGCTCGACCACGTCGGCCAGGGCCCAGTGGATGGGGAAGACGACCGCGAGGAACCGGGGGAGCGACATGAGCGGCCGGGGCGGGAACGCGAACGCGAGCGGCGCGAGGAGGCTCGCGAGCGCGTAGACGCCGAAGGCCGGGCGGAACCGGGCCGCCGCGTAGAGGCAGGCGGCCGCGGCCGGCGCGACCAGGAGCCAGTCCAGGAGGTGGTAGCCGCCCGGGTAGACCCCGATCCAGCGGAACGCCTCCCGGGTCCCGGCGACCGCCGTCTCCCAGGGGGCCGAGGCCACCCGCTGCCAGGTGGCCTGCTGGTGGAGAGGGGCCAGCCAGTCCCCCGCCCGGAGGCGCCAGTACCCCAGGTAGGCGATCGTGCCGAGCGGGACGGCGGCGGCCGCGAGGAGCCCCGGCCAGGCCGGTCCCCGCCGCTCCGCCCTCCGGTGGAGGGCCTCCACCGCGAGGGCCGCGGCGAGCAGGACCCCGACGCTCCTGGTGAGGGCGGCGAGGGCCCCGGCCAGCCCGGCCGCCGCCGTCCCGCTCGGCACGATCGCCTACCTGGGGTACTGGCGCCTCCGGGCGGGGGACTGGCTGGCCCCTCTCCACCAGC
>DATMBJ010000217.1:0-16329 GCA_035559315.1 Actinomycetota bacterium | reverse complement strand
GGCCCTCACGGGCCCGGACCGACGCCCGCCCCGCGCCCGGTCGCCCGAGCAGGGGCGGGCGTCGGCGTACGGGCCGGTGGCGGCCCGCCGAGGGGCCGCCGGCGCCGGCCCGCGGGGATCAGGCCGCGAGCGCCTTCTTCTCGCCCGCACCGATCTCCACCGGGATCTTCCGGGCCGCGCGGACCTCGTACGGCACGGTCACCTCGAGGATCCCCGCCTCGTACCGCGCGGTGAGCTTGTCGGAGTGGATCCCCTCCGGGAGCGTCACCTCCCGCTCGAAGGTCCCGTAGGCGAACTCACGGCGCAGGGGCTCGACGCCCTCCGGGAGCTCGCCACCGCGCTCGGCCCGGATGCGGAGGACGTTGTCCTCGAGGGTCACGTCCACCTTCTCCGGGTCGATCCCGGGCAGCTCCACCCGCACCACGAGCTCACCCTCCTTGCGAAGGACCTCCATCGGAGGGGTCACCCGCGCCTCGCGGGCGGTGCCCCAGAAGGTCCGCCCGAAGAGGTCCGCGAAGTCCCGCTCGATCCGGCGGAACAGCTCGTCCACGTCCATCCAGGTCCGAGCGAGCATCGCGCATCACCTCCTTCCGGGCTGGCATCGGCCGGCCGCGGGCCGGCCGGGACCGGTCGTTCCCGTGTCCATCTGGAGAGATGACGCGCCCGGCCCGGGCTTTCTAGGGCACCCGCCGAGGAGCGCCGGGCCCTGGGGAGGACGGCCGTCAGGCCGGGGCTCGGACCCCCCGCTGGTCGAGGCGCCGGGCGATCCGCTCCCGGAGCGCCCGCTCGACGTCCCAGCGCTTGGAGGGACGGGTCTCGGCCACCACCCGGACCACGACGGCCCCCTCGGCGAGGGACTCGATCCCCAGGATCCTCGGCCCGTCCATGACCCAGGCCTTGAGCGTCGGGTCCTCCCGGAGCTCGGCGAAGAGCTCGTCGAGCACGCCCCGCACCCGATCCACGTCCTCGCCGTAGGCGATCCGCACGTCCACGATGGCCCGGGCCCACCCGCGCGACTTGTTCGAGACCGCCTGGATGTTCCCGTTGGGGACGATGTGGAGGGTCCCGTCGAAGTCCCGGAGGGCGGTGACCCGGAGCGTCAGGCTCTCCACCTTCCCCGACAGGGGCCCGGCGGTGCTGCGGATCTCGACCACGTCGCCCACCCCGAACTGGTTCTCGAGGAGGATGAAGAACCCCGACAGGCCGTCCCGCACCAGGCTCTGGGCCCCGAACCCGAGGGCCACCCCGGCCACCCCGGCCGAGGCGAGCAGCGGGGCGATGTTGGTGACCTCGTTCAGGACCATCAGCACGGCGAGGGTCCAGATCACCACCACCGCCGCCGCCGAGAGCGCGCTGGTGAGGGTGGCCGCCCGCTGGATGTTCAGCTCCTGGGTGACGCTCGAGACCCCCTCGAGCTTGCGGCGGAACCTGCGCACGAGCAGGCGGGCGACGACGGTCACGACGACCGCGACGCCCAGGGTCGCGAGCACCCGGACCCCGTGCGCCGAGAACCAGTCCGCGGCGACCTCGGCGGGCTCCATCGCTCACCATCCAATCGCCGCCCGCGGCCGGCGTCAAAGACCCCACGGACCGCGGCCCCCAGGGTCGGAGCCCGCGCTCAGCGGCCGGCGCTCAGGAGCCCGCGCTCACCGGCCGGCCATGGCGGCCTCGAGGGCCCGACGCACCAGGACCTTGGCGAGCTCGCGGCGGTACTCGGCGCTCCCGAAAGGGTCGGAGGGCGGGTTCGTCCCCTCCGCCGCCCGCTCGGCGGCCTCCGCCGGGCTCGCGCCGCCGGCCAGGGCCTCCTCGACCCCGGCCGCCCGGATCGGCCGGTCCCCCATGTTGGTGAGGGCCACCGCCGGCGGACCGCCGTCGCCGGCGAGCGCGGCCACCCCGACGATCGCCCAGTCCTGGGCCCGGCGGTGGAACTTCAGGTAGCTCCACCCGCGCCCCTCGGTCCTGGGGACCCGGACCTCGGTGAGCACCTCGTCCGCGGCCAGGGCCGAGGTGAAGAGCCCCTGGAAGAACTCCCCCGCCGGGATCGTGCGCTCGCCGCCCGGCCCTCGGGCCACCAGCTCGGCCCCGAGGGCCACGAGGACCGCCGGCATGTCCGAGGCGGGGTCGGCGTGGGCCACCGACCCGCCGATCGTCCCCATGTGGCGGACCTGCGGGTCGCCGATCCCGGCCGCGGTGTGGGAGACGATCGGGCAGGCCCGCTGGAGCACCTCGCTCCCCGCCAGGTCGTGCCAGCGGGTGAGCGCCCCGATCGCCACCACGTCCCCCTCCTCGCGGACGTAGGAGAGGTCGCGGAGCCGCCCGATGTCCACGAGCATGGAGGGACGGGCCAGGCGCAGCCGCATCAGCGGCAGGAGCGAGTGCCCGCCGGCCAGGAGCTTGGCGTCCTCGTGGGCCGCGAGCAGGTCGATCGCCTGCTCGACCGACTCGGCCCGCTCGTACTCGAAGGGCGCGGGGATCATGCGGCACCTCCCTTCGCCCGCTGGATGGCTCTCCAGACCTTCTCCGGGGTCGCGGGGCGTTCGATCTGGGTGACCCCGAGGTGCGAGAGCGCGTCGACGACCGCGTTCAGCACGGCGGCCGGCGACGCGATCGTCCCGGTCTCGCCCACCCCCTTCACCCCGAGCTCGTTCGTGGTGGAGGGCGTCACGGTCCGGCCGATCGTGATGGGCGGCACCTCCGGCGCGGCCGGCACCGCGTACGACGTGAGGTTCGGGGTGAGGAGCTGCCCGTTCTCGTCGTACCGGGCCTCCTCGTAGAGGGCCTCCGCGATGCCCTGGATGACCCCTCCTACGACCTGCCCGTCGACGATCTGCGGGTTGATGATGGTGCCCACGTCGTCCACGGCCACGTACTTCACGACCTCGACCTCGCCGGTCTCGGTGTCGACCTCGGCCACGCAGATGTGCGCGCCGTAGGGGAACACGAAGTTCTCGGGGTCGTAGACGGCGAGCGCGTCGAGGTTCGGCTCCAGCCCATCGGGCAGGTCGTGCGCGGTCCAAGCCGCGAAGGCCAGCTCCGGGATGGTCTTCGCCCGGTCGGGCGCGCCCTTGACCGTGAACCTCCCGGCCTCGTACTCGAGGTCATCCTCCGAGACCTCCAGCGCGTGGGCCGCGATCCTCCGCGCCTTCTCGACGATCTTCATCGCGGCCCGGTGGACGGCGACGCCGCCGATCGCGAGGCTCCGGCTCCCATAGGTGTCCATCCCCCACGGGGCGAGCTCCGTGTCACCGAAGACGATCTCGACGTCCTCGATGGGCACCCCGAGGTCGTCGGCCACGATCTGGGCGAACGTGGTCTCGTGGCTCTGCCCGTGCGGGGTCGTGCCGATCGCGACCACGACCTTCCCGGTCGGGAGGACCCGGATGCTCGCGGCATCCCAACCCCCCGCCGCGTAGCGGAGGGCTTTGAGCACCCGCGACGGGGCGAGGCCGCAGTTCTCGAGGTAGGTGGAGAACCCGATCCCGAGCTGCTTCACATCCCCCCGGTCCCGCCGGGCCTGCTGCTCCTTCCGGAGTTCCTCGTAGCCGACGAGCTCCAGGGCCCGCTCCAGCGTCGCGTGGTAGTTGCCGGAGTCGACGTTCAGCCCGGACGGGCACGGCGTGGGCTCGGTGAACGGTGGCGGGAAGTTCATGCGGCGGATCTCCACCGGGTCCTTCCCGACCCGTCGCGCGAGGGCGTCGATCGCGCGCTCGATCGCGTTCGTCGCCTCCGGCCGGCCGGCGCCGCGGTAGGCGTCGGTCGGGGTCGTGTTGGTGAAGACCCCGGTGAACTCCACCCCGTAGGCCTCCCCGCCGTAGGCCCCGCAGTACAGGAACGCCCCCAGCAGCGGGGTGCCCGGCGTGATGATGCGGAGGTATGCCCCCATGTTGGCCAGGACCCTGGCCCGGTACCCGCGGATCTTGCCCGTCTCGTCGGCGGCGAGCTCGATCTCCTGGATCTGCTCCCGACCGTGGTGCGTGGCGAGGAAGTTCTCCGAGCGGGTCTCGGTCCACTTCACGGGGCGGCCGAGGCGCTTGGCCAGCACGAGCGCCAGGGCCTCCTCCGGGTACACCTGGAGCTTCGACCCGAAGCCCCCGCCGACCCTGGGGGCGATGACCCGGAGCTTCGACTCCGGGATCCCGGTGCACAGGGCCATGGCCACCTTCACGATGTGTGGGATCTGCGAGGCCGTCCAGAGCGTGAAGGAGCCGGCGGGGCCGGGTTCGGCGAGGACCGACCGGGGTTCCATGGCGTTCGGGATCTGCCGCTGGATCGCGTAGCGCTCCTTCACCACCACCGGAGCCTCGGCGAACACGCGCTCCACGTCCCCGTTCGTGTGGGTCCACGTGTAGCAGCGGTTCGTCCCGAACTCCTCGTGCACGACGGGGGCCCCCTCCGCCAGGGCGGCCTCCATGTCCACCACGGCGGGCAGGGGCTCGTACTCCACGTCGACCGCCTCGACGGCGTCGGCCGCGAGGGCCCGGGACTCGGCCACCACCACGGCCACCCCATCGCCCTGGTAGCGGGCCTTGTCCCTGGCCAGCGGCCAGTGGGGCGGGTTCTTGATGTCCTCGGTGACCGGCCAGGCCATCAGGAGGGGCGCGGCCCAGTCCCCCGCCAGGTCCTGACCGGAGAAGGCGGCCACGACGCCTTCCATCGCCACGGCCCGGGACACGTCGACCTTCTTGATCCTGGCATGGGCGAACGGGCTCCGGACGACCGCCATCCAGAGCATCCCGGGCAGCACGAGGTCGTCCGTGTACCGCGCCCTCCCCGTGAGGAACTCGGGGTCCTCCTTCCTGAGGACCTCGCGTCCGACGTAGCGTTCCTGGGTCATCGCCATCGCTCGACCCCCCTCAGGCCCGGGCGCCGCTCATCTCTCGGGCGGCGTCGAGGATCGCCTTGACGATGTTCTGGTAGCCGGTGCACCGGCAGAGGTTCCCCTCGAGGGCGAGGCGGACCTCCTCCTCGGTCGGGGTCGGGTTCTCCTTGAGGTAGGAGACCGCCGCCATGACCATCCCCGGCGTGCAGTAGCCGCACTGGAGGCCGTGGTTGCGGTGGAAGGCCTCCTGGACCGGGTGGAGCTGCCCATCCCGGGCGAGTCCCTCGATCGTGGTGACCTCCCGGCCGTCGGCCTGGACCGCGAGCAGCGTGCAGGACTTCACCGACTCTCCGTCGAGGAGCACGGTGCACGCCCCGCAGCTCGAGGTGTCGCAGCCGACGTTCGTGCCGGTGAGGCCGAGCTGCTCCCGGAGGAAGTAGACGAGCAGCTGGCGCGGCTCCACCTCCGCCTCTCGCCGGACCCCGTTGACGGTGACCGCGATCCGTCTCACGGCTGCCTCCTTTCGACGGAAGGGGGCTTCGCGCGGAATGTACACCCGGGGGCCGCGGAGAGGGAAATCGGATCAGGCCGAGGCCCGCTCCAGGGCCTGCTCCAGCCCCCGGAGGGCGAAGACCCGGACCAGCTCGCGCTTGTACCGGGCCGATCCGCGGTGGTCGGAGACCGGGTGGACCTCCTCGGCCGCGATCTCGGCCGCCCGCCGGAGCGCGGCGCGGTCGGGGCGGCGGCCCCGGAGGTGCTCCTCGGCCTTGGCGGCGCGGACGTAGGAGAGCCCCACCCCGCTCATGCCGATCCCGCAGTGCTCGATCGCCCCGGCCTCGTCGAGGGCGAGGTCGACCGCCACCCCCACGGTCGCGAAGTCCCCGACCCGCCGCCGGAGCTTGTGGTAGGCGCCTCCGCCACGGGCTCGGCGCGGGAAGACCACCCGGACCAGGAGCTCCTCCGGGGCGAGCGCCGTCTCGAAGCTCCCCACGAAGAACCGCTCGGCCGGGATCTCCCGCTCCCCGGCCGGGCCCGCCGCGACCAGGACCGCCCGGGCGGCGAGGAGGACCGGGCCCCAGTCCCCGGCCGGGTCCGCGTGCGCCGCCGACCCGCCCAGGGTCCCGAGGTTCCGGACCAGGGGGTCGGCGATGAGGCATGCCGCGTCGTGGAGGAGCGGGTACCGGTCCCGGACGAGCGGCGAGCGCTCGAGCGCCGCGTGGGTGACGGTGGCCCCGACCACGAGGTGCCCGTCCTCCTCGCCGAGGGCGTCGAGGCCCAGGTACCGCAGGTCCACGAGGCACGAGGGCCGAGCCGCCCGGAGCTTGAGGAGGGGGATCAGGCTCTGCCCGCCGGCGAGGGGGCGGGCCTCCGGCCCCAGCTCGGCCAGGAGGGCCAGGGCCTCCTCGAGGCTGCGGGGAGCGCGGTAGTCGAAGCGCGGCGGGAACACCTCACGCCCCCCCGGCGCCCGCCGCCCCGACGGGCGGCTCGCTGCGGGAGAGCCACGACCGCCCGTGGACCGCTCCCAGCAGGAGGTGGGTGTGGAACGGGAGGAGCGCCCCGAGCTCCGGGGCCTCGCCCAGCGCGGCCAGGCAGAGCACGACGCGCCCCCGGGCCCGCGCCAGCCGGTCGACCCGCCGCTCCTGGGGGGCGAGGGAGGCCCCGTCCTGCCCCACGAACCGGAGCACGAAGGCCCCGTCGGCCTCCGCCAGGAGCTCCAGCTCCGCCTCGGCGGTCGCCCGGAGCGCGGCCAGGAGCACGGTCCGCGGGAGGATCCCGCCGACCGGCCCACGGGGCGGCTCGGGCGCGCGGCGGAACGACGGCCCCAGGCCCTCGAGCACCCCCGCGAACCGGCGCGCGTCGTGCGCGCGCCCCGGCACGAGGCAGAGGACGTGGGCGGGACCGCGGAGGGCGAGCAGCTGGCGCGCGAGGTCCGCCGACCAGTGCCGGGACGGCCGGCCCTCGAGGAGGTCCTCGACCACCGACGCCGGGATCCGCCAGTCCCGGCCGGGCTTGATCCCGGGGATCCGCCCCTCCCGGCACCACCGGGTGACGGTGTCGGGCGAGACCCCCAGGCGCTCGCCGACCTCGGCCGCCGAGACGAACCGCTCCCGCACCCGCCCGATGATAGGCGGTGGCCCCGACCGGGTCATCCGACCGACGCCGAACGTCCGCCGCCAGCACCACGTAGGGCCCGCCTCGGCCGGCTCTCCCGAGGCGGTGACCACCGCCTTGACCGCGTTTCGACGGGTAGCTGATAATCCGACGGTCAGCTTCGTCGAGAAGCACGGCTGAGCGCGCGAGGAGCCGCGCTCCACACCCAGGAGGGGCGGATGGCCGTGGTACGGGGCGGGGCCCGCTGGGCTCGTCGGGGCCGCAGGATGGCCCGCGCCTCGGCACCCCTCGACGCATCCGCCGGGACCGTCGTCCACCGAGGAGGTCACGCATGCTGCCCCCACGGTTCGACTACCGCAGGCCGGGGAGCCTCGAGGAGGCCGTCGACCTGCTCGCGGAGCACGGCGACCAGGCCAAGGTCCTGGCCGGCGGGCAGAGCCTGATCCCGCTGCTCAAGTTCCGCCTGGCCGCCCCCGCGGTCCTGGTCGACGTGAACCGGGTGCCCGGCCTCGACGGGCTCGCCGAGGACGCCGGGCAGCTCAGGATCGGCGCGATGGTCCGCCACGCGACGCTCGAGCGGGAGACCTCGCTCCGCGGGCGGTACCCGACGATCGCCGCGGCCGCGCCACAGATCTCCGACCCGCTGGTGCGCAACCTCGGCACGGTCGGGGGCTCGCTCGCGCACGCCGACCCCTCCGGGGACTGGGGCGCGGTGATGCTCGCGCTCGGGGCCTCGGTGGTCGCGAGGAGCCGCCGCGGCGAGCGGGAGATCCCCGTCCGGGAGCTCTTCCGCGACACGTTCACCACCTCCCTCGAGCCCGACGAGCTCCTCACCGAGGTCCGGGTCCCGGCCCCCGCCGGGCCGGTCGGAGGGACCTACCTCAAGCTCGAGCGGAAGGTGGGCGACTTCGCCACGGTCGCCGTGGCCGTCCACGTGGAGATGCGGGACGGCCGGATCGGCCGGGCCGGGATCGGCATGGCCGCGGTTGGCCCCACGAACCTCCGGGCCGAGGCGGCGGAGGCGGCGCTGGCCGGCGCCGAGCCCACCGAGGAGGCGTTCGCCGAGGCCGCCCGCCTCGCCGCCCAGGCCGCGAGCCCCGTCTCCGACGTGCGGGGCTCCGCCGAGTACAAGCGCCACGTGGTCGAGGTCTACGTCCGTCGCGGCCTGGCCGCCGCCGTCCAGCAGGCCCGGGCCGCGTGAGGCAGGAGGGGACGATGGAAATCAGCCTTTCCGTGAACGGGGTGCCGCGGACGGCGGACGTCGAGCCGCGGCTCCTCCTGGTCCACCTGATCCGCGAGGTGTTCGACCTCACCGGCACCCACGTGGGCTGCGACACCACGAGCTGCGGCGCCTGCACCGTGCTCCTCGACGGGGTCCCGGTGAAATCCTGCACGGTGCTCGCGGTCCAGGCCGACGGGCGCGAGGTCACGACGGTCGAGGGGCTCGCGCGGGACGGCGGGCTCCATCCGATCCAGGAGGGGTTCAAGGAGGAGCACGGCCTCCAGTGCGGGTTCTGCACGCCCGGGATGATGCTCGTGGCCAAGGCCCTCCTCGAGCGGAACCCCGACCCCACCGAGGAGGACATCCGCTGGGCCATCTCGGGGAACATCTGCCGCTGCACCGGCTACGTGAACATCGTGAAGGCCGTCCGCTGGGCGGCGCGGAGGATGGCCGAGGAGCGCCCGGCCGCCGCGGTCTGAGCGGCGGGGGCGGGAGGAGGAACGGACGATGGCGGTCGAGGCACGCGAGGTCCGCGGCGTCGGGCACAGCGTCAAGCGGTTCGAGGACGACCGGTTCATCCGGGGCAAGGGGAACTACGTCGAGGACATCGACCTCCCCGGGATGCTGTGGATGGCGATCCTGCGGAGCCCCTTCGCCCACGCCCGGATCACGAGGATCGACACCTCGAGGGCCCAGGCGCTCCCCGGGGTCGTGGCGGTGGTCACCGGCGAGCTGCTCGCCCAGCACAACCTGGCCTGGATGCCCACGCTCTCCGGCGACACCCAGGCCGTGCTCGCCACCGACAAGGTCCGGTTCCAAGGCCAGGAGGTGGCGGCGGTCATCGCCGAGGACCGGTACGTGGCGAAGGACGCGCTCGAGCTGATCGACGTCGAGTACGAGCCGCTGGACCCGGTGACCGACCCGTTCCAGGCGATGGACCCGAAGGCCCCCCTGATCCGGGACGAGAAGGAGGGGCAGACCGACAACCACATCTTCCACTGGGAGACCGGGGACCGGGAGGCCACCGAGCGGGCCTTCGCCGAGGCCGACCGGGTGGTGGAGCTCTCCACGCACTACCCGCGGTCGCACCCCTCGCCGCTCGAGACCTGCGGGATCGTGGCCGACGTGAACCCCGCCACCGGGAAGGCCACGCTCTACATGACCTCCCAGGCCCCGCACGCCGTGCGGACCGTGTTCGCGCTGGTCGCCGGCCTCCCCGAGCACAAGATCCGGATCGTCTCGCCCGACATCGGCGGGGGGTTCGGGAACAAGGTCCCGGTCTACCCCGGCTACGTGGTGGCCACCGCGGCCTCGCTCCTCCTCGGGCGGCCGGTCAAGTGGATCGAGGAGCGGACCGAGAACCTGATCTCCACCGGGTTCGCCCGCGACTACCACATGACCGGGCGGCTCGCGGTGAAGGACGGGAAGATCACCGGGCTCCACGTGAAGGTGATCGCCGACGAGGGGGCCTTCTACGCCGACGCCCAGCCCACGAAGTTCCGAGTGGGGCTGTTCCACATCGTGACCGGCTCCTACGACATCCCCGCGGCGTTCGTGGAGGCCGACGGCTACTACACGAACAAGGCCCCGGGCGGGGTGGCCTACCGCTGCTCGTTCCGGGTGACCGAGGCGTCGTTCCTGATCGAGCGCCTGGTCCAGACCGCCGCCTACGAGCTCGGCGTCGACCCCGCCACGTTCCGGCTCGACAACTTCATCCGCAAGGAGCAGTTCCCCTACCGGAGCGCCACCGGCTGGGTCTACGACTCCGGCGACTACCACCGGGCGATGGAGCTCTGCCTCGAGCACGTCGGCTACTGGGACCTGCGGAGGGAGCAGGAGGAGGCCCGGAGGCAGGGACGCCTCCTCGGGATCGGGCTCGCGAGCTTCACCGAGGTCGTGGGGGCCGGGAACCACAAGGACTTCGACATCCTCGGCCTCAAGATGATCGACTCGGCCGAGCTGCGCGTGCACCCGACCGGCAAGGCGGTGCTGAAGCTCGGCGTGAAGACGCAGGGCCAGGGGCACGAGACGACCTTCGCCCAGATCGTGGCCGAGGAGCTCGGCATCCCGCCCGAGGACGTCGAGGTCCAGCACGGCGACACCGACCACACCCCCTACGGCCTCGGGACGTACGCGTCGCGGAGCACCCCGGTGGGCGGGGCGGCGACGGCGATGGTGGCCCGGAAGCTCCGGGAGAAGGCGACCCGGATCGCCGCCCACCTGCTCGAGGTCGCGGCGGAGGACGTGGAGTTCGAGCGGGGCGTGTTCCGGGTGAAGGGCGCCCCGGAGAAGGCCGTCACGATCCAGGACGTGGCCTTCGCCGCCTACACGAACTTCCCGGAGGGCGAGGAGGCCGGGCTGGAGGGCGTCCACTACTACGACCCGCCGAACATGACGTTCCCCTTCGGCACGTACTGCGTGGTGGTCGAGGTGGACCCCGAGACCGGCGAGTGGAAGGTCCGGCGGATGGTGGCCGTGGACGACTGCGGGGTCCGGATCAACCCCATGATCGTCGAGGGGCAGATCCACGGCGGCCTCACCGAGGGGTTCGGGATCGCCGCGATGGAGCAGATCACGTTCGACGAGAGCGGGAACTGCATCGGCTCCAACTTCATGGACTACCTCCTCCCGACGGCCTGGGAGACCCCGCGGTTCGAGACCCTCGAGACCGTCACGCCCTCGCCGCACCACCCCCTGGGGGCCAAGGGCGTGGGGGAGTCGGCCACGGTGGGCTCCCCCGCGGCCTACGTGAACGCCGTGATCGACGCCCTCTGGCACCTGGGCGTGCGGAACATCGACATGCCGCTCACGTCGGCGAAGGTCTGGGAGGCGATCCAGGCGGCCAGGGCCGGCGGGTCGTAGGCTCGGGACGTGCGACCGGACGTCCTCGCGCTCGCCGCCGAGCTCTCCCGGCGGGGGGAGCCGTTCGCGCTGGCCACGGTGGTGTGGCGGCGGGCGCCCTCCTCGGGCAAGGAGGGCTCGACGGCGCTCGTCACCCGGGACCGGCGGGTCCACGGGTGGATGGGCGGGGCCTGCGCCGAGCCCACCGTGGTGCGGGAGGCGCTCCGGGCGCTCGAGGAGGGGACGCCCCGGCTCCTGTTCCTAGGCCCGCCGGAGGAGCTGGCGGCGCGGGGGCGGGACGGCGTGGTGGCCGTGCCCATCGCCTGCCAGAGCGAGGGGGCGATGGAGGTGTACGTGGAACCCGTCCTGCCGCAGCCGCAGCTCGTCGTGATCGGCCGCTCCCCCGCCGTGCGGACCCTGGCCGCCCTGGGCGCGGCCCTCGGGTGGCGGACGGTGGTGGTGGACGACGGCGGGGACCCCGCCGCCTACCCGGAGGCGGGGCGGGTCGTGACCCGGCTCGACCTCGCGGAGGCCGGCGTGGAGCCCGGCGCCTACGTGGTGGTCGCCACCCAGGGCCACTACGACGAGGACGCGCTGGAGCGCGCGCTCTCCACCCCGGCCGCCTACGTCGGGCTCGTGGCCTCCGCCCGGCGGGCGGCGGCCGTGCTCGGCTACCTCCGGGACCGCGGCGTGCCCGAGGAGGCCCTGGCCCGGGTCCGGGCCCCCGCCGGGCTCGACCTGGGCCCGGTGGCGCACGAGGAGATCGCCGTCGCGATCCTGGCCGAGCTGGTGCGGCTCCGGGCGGCCGGCGGGGGCCGCCGGGGGGTGCCCGCCGCCGAGCGCCACGAGGCCACCGACCCGGTCTGCGGGATGGCCGTGGACGTGGCCACCGCCCGCTACCGGTCGGTCCACGCCGGGCGCACGTACTATCTCTGTTCCGCGGGGTGCCTCGCCCGGTTCGAGGCCGACCCGACGGCGTACCTCGCGCCGAGCGGCTAACCCGGGGGAGCGATGAGCGAGATCGCGGACGTCCTCTCGGCCATCGAGTCCCTCGCCCGGCGGGGCGAGCGGATGGCTCTGGCCACGATCGTGGCGGTCCGGGGGTCGACCTACCGGCGGCCCGGCGCGCGGCTCCTGGTGCCGGAGCACGGGGACCTCGTGGGGAACATCTCCGGGGGGTGCCTGGAGGGCGACGTCGCCGACGTCGCGAAGGTCGTGATGGTGCGGGGCGAGCCCCGGATCGTGTCGTTCGACCTCACCGCCGACGACGAGGCCGTCTGGGGCTGGGGGCTCGGCTGCAACGGCGCGATCGAGGTGTTCGTGGAGCCCGCCGACAAGGCGGCGGAGGTGGCGGGGGCCCTCCGGGCGGCGCTCGAGGAGGAGCGGCCGATCTCGGTGGTGACGGTCCTCGAGTCGACGGCGCCGCGCGTGGAGCGGGGGAACCGGATCCTCGTGCGCCCGGACGGGGGGACGGAGGGCACCCTCGGCGACCCGACCGTGGACCGCGCGGCGACGGAGGCCGCCCTCGAGCTCCTCGCCGCCGAGCGGAGCGAGGTGCGGACGCTCCCGGCGGAGGGAGGGGAGGCCCGGGCCTTCGTGGAGGTCCTCGAGCCGCCCCTCCGCCTGGTGGTCTGCGGCGCGGGCCACGACGCGATCCCCCTGGTCCGGTCGGGGGCGGCGCTCGGCTGGCGGGTCGTCGTGGTCGACGACCGGAAGGAGTTCCTCACGCACGAGCGGTTCCCCGAGGCCCACGGCTTCGTCTACGTGGACCACCCGGGGAAGGTGGCCGAGGAGGCGCCGCTCGACGCGCGGACCTTCGTGGTCGTGATGACCCACAACTTCCTCCGGGACAAGGAGTACCTCCGGTCGCTGCTCCGGACCCCGGTGCCCTACCTCGGGATGCTCGGGCCGCGGGCCCGCACCGATCGGCTCCTCCAGGAGCTCGCCGGGGAGGGCGTGGAGGTGACCGAGGCGGACCGGGCCCGGATCTTCGGGCCGGCCGGGCTCGACATCGGGAGCGAGGGGCCCGAGGAGATCGCCCATGCGATCGTGGCGGAGATCGTGGCGGTGCGCCGCCGCCGGCCGGCCGGGTTCCTCAAGGACCGGCCCGGGCCCATCCACGAGCGGACCCCGGCCGGGCGCTGACCGGCCGGGGGGCGGGAGGCGAGAGGCGGGAGGGAGCGGATGCTGATCGAGAACGAGTTCGAGGTCCCGGCGCCGGTGGACCGCCTGTGGGCGTACCTGCTCGACGTGGAGCGGGTGGCGCCCTGCATGCCGGGCGCCGAGCTCACCGAGGTGGTCGACGAGCGGACCTGGAAGGGGAAGGTCAACGTGAAGTTCGGCCCCGTGTCGCTCTCGTTCGCCGGGACCGTGACGATGGAGGAGCGGGACGACGCCGCCCACCGGGTCGTGCTCAAGGCCCAGGGGATGGAGCAGCGGGGGAAGGGCGCGGCCTCGGCGAACGTCACGTCGTGGCTCGAGCCGGGCGACGGCGCGACCAGGGTGAAGATGCAGGCCGACATCACGCTCTCCGGGTTCGTGGCCCAGGTCTCCCGGGGGATGCTGCCCGACGTCTCGGCCAAGCTGACCCAGCAGTTCGCCGACTGCCTGCGGGCGAACATGGCGGCGCTCGAGGCGGTCCCGGCGGAAGCGGCCGCCGCGCCGGCGGCGCCCGCTCCCGCGCCGCCCCGGGCCGAGGCCATCGGGGGGCTCCGCCTCGGGCTCTGGGCGCTCCTCCGGGCCATCGGCCGCTTCTTCCGGCGCCTGTTCGGCGGGCGGCCCTCGGGCTGACCCGACGTGCTCTCCGCGGTCGTGCTCGCGGCCGGGGAGGCCACCCGGTTCGGCGGGACCAAGCAGGTCCACGAGCTCGCCGGCAAGCCGATGGTCCAGCACGCGGTCGACGCCGCGGCCGGGGCTGGCCTGGACGAGGTCGTGGTCGTGGTGGGCCACGACGCGCACCGGGTGCGGGCCGCGCTCCGCCTGCCCGCCTCGGGGCGCGTGGTGGAGAACCCCCGCTACGCGGAGGGGCTCGCGACCTCGCTCGCCGCCGGGCTCGACGCGTGCCACCCCGCGAGCGAGGGCGCCGTGGTGCTCCTCGCCGACCAGCCGGGGATCGCCGCCCGCCACGTCCGGCTCCTGGCCGACGCCTTCCGCCGGACCGGAGCCTGGATCGTCCGGCTCCGGTTCCGGGATGGGCCGGGGCCCGCCCTCCTCTCCCGGGCGGCGTGGGACGAGGCGCGGGGGCTTTCGGGGGACGTCGGCGCGCGGGCCCTGATCGAGCGCCACCCCGATCGGGTGCTCGAGGTCGCGGTGGACGAGGCCGTCCCCGCCGACGTCGACCGGCCCGAGGACCTCACGCGGGCGGCGGGGACCGATGGTTGAGGGCGCGCTCGAGCTCACCGTCGAGGAGCGCGCGATGCTCGCGGGCGAGCGCGGCCCCGCCGCCGCGACCGCGATGCGGATCCTGGTGGAGACGGCCCGGGCGATGGGCGCCCCCCGGTTCGTCGAGGTCTCCCGGGCCCACGTCGACGGGTGCCTCTACCACGGCCGGGCCGGGCTCGACTTCGCGGAGCGGCTCCTGGCGGAGGGCGCCCGGGTCTCGGTGCCCACGACGCTCAACGTGGGGCTCCTCGACCTCCTCCACCCGGAGCTCGTGCGGACCGATCCCGAGACCCGGGGGGCCGCACGCCGCCTGATGGAGGCCTACGTGGCGATGGGCTGCCGGCCGACGTGGACCTGCGCCCCCTACCAGCTCCCGGAGGCGCGGCCGGGGCTCGGCGAGCAGGTGGCGTGGGCCGAGTCGAACGCGATCGTGTTCGCCAACTCCGTCCTCGGCGCGCGGACCGAGCGCTACGGGGACTTCCTGGACATCTGCGCGGCGGTCGCCGGGCGAGCGCCCTACGTCGGGCTCCACACCGACGAGGGGCGCCGCGCCAGGGTGGCCTTCCGGCTCGAGGGGGTCCCGGAGCGGCTCCTCGCGTCCGACGTCTGCTACCCGGTCCTCGGCCACCTCGTGGGCCGTGCGGCGGGCTCCCGGGTCCCGGCGATCGTGGGGCTCCCGCCGGACGCCTCCGAGGACCGGCTGAAGGCGCTGGGCGCCGCCGCCGCGTCCTCCGGCTCGGTCGGGATGTTCCACGCGGTCGGGGTGACGCCCGAGGCCCCGACCCTCGAGGCCGCGACGGGCGGCGCCGCGGTCCCCGAGGTCGCCGTGACGCCGGAGCGGCTCCGCCGGGCCCGCGACGAGCTCACGACCGCGGGCGGGGACGAGCTCGCCGCGGTGTCGGTCGGCACCCCCCACGCGTCGGTGGCGGAGCTGGAGCGGCTCGCGGAGCTCCTGGACGGCGTGCGGATCGCGCCCGGCGTCGGGTTCTACGTGAACACCTCCCGCGCCTCCCTCGCCGAGGCCGAGCGGCGGGGGGTCGCGGAGGCGCTCGCCCGGGCCGGGGTCCGGATCGTGACCGACACCTGCACGTACCTCGCGCCGATCATCGCCGAGGTCCGGGGCCCGGTGATGACCAACTCCGCGAAGTGGGCCTGGTACGCGCCGGGGAACCTGGGGATCGAGGTCGTGTTCGGGAGCCTCGAGGAGTGCGTCCGCTCGGCCGCCCTGGGCCGCGTCGTCCGGGACGAGCGGCTGTGGAGCTGACGGGCCGGACGCTCGTCCCCGGGCGGGCCGCGGGGGCCGCGGTCGTCCTGGCCGAGCCCCTCTCGTTCTGGGGCGGGCTGGACCCCGCCACCGGCCGGGTGATCGACGCCCGCCACCCCCAGCGGGGGACGGCGCTCGGCGGCCGGGTCCTCGTGATGCCCGCCGGGCGCGGCTCGAGCTCGAGCCCGAGCGTGCTCGCGGAGGCCGTGCGGGCCGGCACCGCCCCCGCCGCGATCGTGCTGGCCGAGCCCGACCCGCTCGTGGCGCTCGGCGCGATCGTCGCCCGCGAGCTCTACGGCCTCGCGCCGCCCGTGGCGGTGCTCGAGCCCGAGGCGTACGCGCGGATCCCGGACGGGGCCTGGGTCGAGGTCGAGGCCCAGGAGGGCCGGGCGACGGTCAGGATCGGCACGGGCTGAGGGTGCCGCGGCCGGAGGCCGCTCAGCAGGACGGCGCCAGCCGGCGGTGGCGGAGGGCCGGCAGGCGCTCCCGCACCCGTCGGAGCTCCTCGAGGTCCAGGTCCGCCCAGGCCACCCCGACCCCTTCCTCGAGCCGGGCCAGGACCCTCCCCCAGGGGTCGACGATCAGGCTGTCCCCGTGGCAGCGCCGGTTGTCCCCGGGCGGCCCCCACGGCCCCCACTGCGCCGGGGCCACCACGAAGCACTGGTCCTCGATGGCCCGGGCGCGGACGAG
>DATMBJ010000216.1:0-7453 GCA_035559315.1 Actinomycetota bacterium | reverse complement strand
GCCGCAGCGCCGCCCCCGCCCCGCCCCCGAGGGCCCGCCAGGCGGCGCCGAGCCCCCGGGGCTCGAAGACCGGCGAGCGGGGGACGCGCCCGCCCGCCCGGAGGTCGGGGACGTGGGCCTTGGCCATCGTTCCGTCGCCGGGGATCCCCCGCTCCGCCCGAGATCGCCCGCGCCGCCCGGCCGCGGGGACCCCTCTCTCCCACGGGGACCCCTCACTATGGTGACGCGCCCCGGGCGTTCCGTGTTCCCCGACCCGACCCGGCCGACCCGAAGGCCTCCGCGACCGGCGCGTCGGCACCGCCAGGTATCCTCCGGCGCGTGACCCGGGAGCCGATCGCGACCACCGTACGTCCCCGGCTCCCCACCGACCTCCGGCTCACGCTCGCGCCGCTCCGGCACGGGCCCGCCGACCCCACCTGGCGGATCGATCCCGACGGCTCGTGGTGGCGCGCGACCCGCACCCCCGACGGCCCCGCGACGCTCCGCTTCGAGCAGGAGGGCGGCTCCATCCGGGTCCACGCGTGGGGCCCCGGCGCGGAGCGAGCGGTCGCGGCGGCGTCGGAGCTGCTCGGCGGCCGGGACTCCCTCGAGGGCTTCGACCCCCCGCCGGGGCCGGTCCGGGACCTCCACCGGAGGCTGCCCGGCCTGCGGGTCCCCCGATCGGGCGCGGTCCTCGAGGCGGCCGTCCCCGCCGTCCTCGAACAGCGGGTGCCCGCCGAGGAGGCGCACCGCGCCTACCGCGCCCTGGTCCGAGCCGTGGGCGAGCCCGCCCCGGGCCCCGCCGGGCTCCTGCTGCCGCCCGCGCCGGGGGCGCTCGCCGCCCTCCCCTCGTTCCGCTACCACCGGGCCGGCGTGGAGGGGCGCCGGGCCGCCGTGATCCGGAGCGTCGCGGGGCGCGCCGATCGCCTGGAGGGGGCGGCGGGGATGACCCTCCCCGAGGCCCGCGCGCGCCTGCTGGCCTTCCCCGGCCTCGGCCCGTGGACCGCGGCCCGGGTCGCCTACGCCGCCCTCGGCGACACCGACGCCGTGCCCACCGGCGACTTCCACCTCCCCCATGCCGTGGCCTGGCTCCTCGCCGGGCGGCCTCGGGGGGACGACCAGCTGATGCTCGAGCTCCTGGCGCCGTTCGCCGGCCACCGGGGCCGCGTGCTCCGCCTGCTGGTCGCCGCGGGCGTCCGGGCGCCTCGGTTCGGGCCGCGGATGCCGCTCCGGCGGATCGCCGCCCTGTAGGTCCACCGGGCGGTGGGTCCCCCACGCGGCCCGGTGCCCGCCCGGGACCTACGCCCGCTTGCCGATGTGGTTCATCGCCTCCTGGCGGGTCCGGGCGTCGGTCCGGAAGAGCCCCCGGACCGCCGAGGTCACGGTGACCGCCCCCGGCTTCTTCACCCCCCGCATCGTCATGCACAGGTGCTCGGCCTCGATCACCACGAACACGCCGCGGGGCCGGAGCGCGCGGTCGAGGGCGTCGGCGATCTCGGTGGTGAGCCGCTCCTGGACCTGGAGCCGCTTGGAGAGCAGGTCCACGAGGCGGGCGATCTTGGAGAGCCCCGTGATCCGGCCGTCCTTGCTCGGGATGTAGGCGACGTGGGCCCGCCCGTTGAAGGGGATCAGGTGGTGCTCGCAGAGGCTCTGGAGCGGGATGTCGCGGACCATGATCATCTCGTCGTGGTCGGCGCCCTCGATCACCGTCACGACCTCCTCGGGCTCATGGCCGATCCCCGCCAGGATCTCTCGGTACATCCGCGCCACCCGCTCGGGGGTCCGCTTGATGCCCTCGCGGTCCGGGTCCTCGCCGATCCCCTCCAGGATCAGCCGGACGCCCTCCATCACCTTCGCCTCGTCGAACCCCACCGGCTCCATGTCCATGCGGGAACTCTAGCGGGTGGCGGATCGGCGTCGGCGAGACGTCGAGCGGCGGACGGGGGCCGGAGGGAGCCTCACCCGAGGGTGCCCGGGCGCTGCTCCTCGCGCGAGCGTTCGTTCCTCCGGGCGACCGCCAGCCCGGCGGTCCGCTTGGCCGCGTCCCGCGGGGGGCGCTTGGGGGTGTCGGCCAGGAGCCGGACGACCTCCTCCTTGTCGAGGGTCTCCCGCTCCATCAGCCCGGCGGCGATCTCGTCGAGCTTGGCCCGGTGCTCCTTGAGGATCTCGAGCGCCAGGTCGTGGGCCTCGTCGATCAGCCGCCGGATCTCGGTGTCGATCTCGAACGCGACCTGGTCGGAGTAGTCGGGGGTCGCCGCGATGTCCCGCCCCAGGAACACCTCGCCCTGCTTCTGGCCGAGCGTGAGCGGGCCGAGCGTGTCGCTCATCCCGTACTCGGTGACCATCTGCCGGGCGATCCGGGTCGCCCGCTCCAGGTCGTTCTGCGCGCCGGTGGTGATGTCGCCGACCACGAGCTCCTCGGCCACCCGGCCCCCCAGGAGCATCGCGAGCTCGTCCGAGAGCTCCTCCCGGGTCATGAGGAACCGGTCCTCGGTGGGGAGCGTGAGCGTGTAGCCGAGCGCCCGCCCCCGCGGGATCACCGAGATCTTGTGGACCTCGTCGGTGTTGGGCAGCACGTGCGCGACGAGCGCGTGACCGGCCTCGTGGTAGGCGATCACCCGCTTCTCGCGTTCGCTCATCACGCGGGTCTTCCGCTCGGGGCCCGCCATCACCCGGTCGATCGCCTCCTCGATCTCGGGCATGCCGATGGCCCGCTTGCCGCGGCGCGCGGCGAGGAGGGCCGCCTCGTTCAGCACGTTCGCGAGGTCCGCGCCGGTGAACCCGGGGGTCCGGCGCGCGATCACGTCGAGGTCGACGGAGGGGTCGAGCGGCTTGCCCCGGGCGTGGACCCGGAGGATCCCCTTCCGCCCCTCGAGGTCCGGTCGGTCGATCACCACGTGCCGGTCGAAGCGGCCGGGCCGCAGGAGGGCGGGGTCCAGGATGTCCGGGCGGTTGGTCGCCGCCATCAGGATGACCGCGGTCCGCTGGTCGAACCCGTCCATCTCCACCAGGAGCTGGTTGAGCGTCTGCTCCCGCTCGTCGTGGCCGCCCCCGAGCCCGGCGCCCCGGTGCCGCCCGACGGCGTCGATCTCGTCGATGAACACGATCGCCGGGGCCGACTGCTTGGCCTGCTCGAAGAGGTCCCGGACGCGCGCCGCGCCGACCCCCACGAACATCTCGACGAAGTCGGACCCCGAGATCGAGAAGAACGGCACCCCGGCCTCCCCGGCCACGGCCCGGGCCAGGAGGGTCTTGCCCGTCCCCGGCGGCCCGTAGAGCAGGACCCCCTTGGGGATCTTGGCGCCCATCGCCTGGAATTTGGAGGGGTTCTGGAGGTACTCCTTCACCTCCTGGAGCTCCTCCACGGCCTCGTCCACCCCGGCCACGTCGGCGAAGGTCGTCTTCGGCTGGTCCTTGGTGACGACCTTGGCGCGGGCCTTCCCGAACGACATCACCCGGCCGCCGGCCCCCTGGGAGCGGTTCATCACCCAGATCAGGACCCCGGCGATCAGGAGCACCGGCAGCACGACCTGGATCAGGGTCGAGATGAGCGCCGAGCCCTTCTGCGGGTCCACCGTGAGCGGGACCCCCGCGTCGTGGAGGAGGGCGGTGAGCTCGTCCTGGTAGTCCGCCGGGTAGGCGACCTCGTAGGCCCCGCCGTCCGCCATCTCGCCGACCAGGACCTGGTCGCCCTCCCGGAACTCCGCGGTCCGGACCGCGCCCGCCGCCACGCGCTGCTCGAACTCGGTCAGCGTGAGCTCGCGCCGGGGCTGGCCCCGGCCGAACAGCGACATCAGCAGCAAGAGCGCGAACAGGCCCGCGACGATGAAGATCGTCGGGGTCCGGGCCGCTCTGCGGAGGGGGCTCTCGGGAGAGGCCGTGGGGTGCTCCTCCTCGTTCCTCGGCACGGGGGACGGTTCGGGGCTCGGGCGTGCCGCACCCCGAGCCCTCCGCGATGGTAGCACAGGCCCCGGACACGGCTCCCCCCGCCCGCCCCCCTCGGCGGAGCCGGCCCGTCGCCCCGGGGCCGCGGTCCGCTCAGCGGATCCCGGTGTCCACGCGGAGCGTCACCTCGACGAACGACCCGGGCTCCACCCGGACCGTCTCCGGCTTGGCGGTGGGCGGGCCGTCACCCGGGACGACGGCGTGGACGAGGTAGGTCCCCGGCGGGACGGGGAGGACGAACGCCCCCTCCGCGTCCGTCCGGGCCTCGAAGACCCCGGCCTCGCCCTCGGCCCGGACCTTCCCCTCCCAGGGCAGGTCGGGGCAGGGCGAGGCCTCGGTCTCCACCGGGCACGCCGGCCCCGCGAGCACCCGCCCGCGGATCCCCGAGCCCGCCGGCGGGCGGTCGCGGATCGCCTGGCACGCGACCAGGACGCCGAGGAGCAGCGCCAGGGCCAGGGACCGCTTCCCCACGCCCGTTCGACGCGCGGGCCCGCCGGCGCGTTCCCGCCTCAGGTGGTCGCCTCGGCGTAGGCCTCCGGCTTGAGCGTGGCGATGTAGGGGAGGTTCCGGAACCGCTCGGCGAAGTCCAGCCCGTAGCCCACCACGAACTCCGGGGGGATCTCGAAGCCCACGTAGCGGATGTCGAGGGCCACCCGCTGGATCCCGGCCTTCACCAGGAGCGCGCAGACCTCGAGGCTGGCCGGGCGGCGGCTGCGGAGGTTCCGGAGCAGGTAGTTGAGCGTGAGCCCGGAGTCCACGATGTCCTCGACCAGGAGCACGTCCCGTCCCTCGATGTCCTCCTCGAGGTCCTTGAGGATCCGCACCACGCCGGAGGTCTGGGTGGCGGCGCCGTAGGACGACACCGCCATGAAGTCGAACTCCAGCGGCAGGCGGATGTGGCGGGAGAGGTCGGCCATGAGCACGAAGGCCCCCTTCAGCACCCCGACGAGCAGGAGGTCCTTCCCGCGGTAGTCCTCGGTGATCCTGGCGCCGAGCTCGGCCACGGTGGACCGGATCTCGTCGCCGGTGATCAGGACCCGGTCGATGTCCCTCTCGTGCTCGCTCACGGGACCTCGAAGTGTATGGCCGGTCCCCGACCGGTGCTGGGTGAGCGCGCCGCCCTCCATCCGATACCCCTCCTCACGCCCGGCTCAGTGGGGCACTAGCTCCCGGGGGAAGGACGAGAGACGCGAACATACCCCGCCTCGCGCGCCGCCTTCAAACCGGCCGACAGGTCGCGCCGCCGGCCCGCCCGCCCGGCGGCGAGGTCGAGGACGGCCTCCACGTCCTCCCGCGTGGGGACGGCCCCGCAGCGGAGCACCGCCTCCCGCACCACCCGGCGCGCGATGGCCCGCGGGAGGTCGAGGAGCCCGGTGGCGGGGAGCTCGACCCCGCCGGGGACCTCCTCCACGAGCTCGGCGACGGCGGGGGCGGCCTGCCGGGCCAGCTCCTCGGCGTCCTCGCGGAGCAGGGCGGCGGTCCGGGCCAGCGGGGCGATCACCTCCCGCCCCGTGGCCCGCTCGAGGGCCGGGATCCCCCGGAGGCGGAGCGCGTTGCGGAGGAGGCGGACGTCCCGGTTCATGGGGTCGATCCGGGGCCGGAGCCGGAGGGCCCGGCAGAACGCCTCGACCTCCGCCCGCGTCACGTCCAGCAGCGGGTGGACCCACGGAGGGGTGACCGGGCGGATCCCGGCCATCGCCTCGAGGCCCGAACCGGTGATCGCCGCCATCAGGACCGTCTCCGCCTGATCGTTCGCCGTGTGGCCGAGGGCGATCCGCTCCGCCCCCGCCTCCCGCATCGCCTCCACCGACGCCGCCCGGCGGACGTCGCGGGCCCAGTGCTCCACGGACATCCGGGGGTTCGGCGGCTCCTGGGCGGCCATCGAGAAGAGCGGGAGCGCCAGGCGGTCCGCGATGCGGCGCACGTAGGCGGCGTCGCGCTCGGATCCGGGCCGGAGCCGGTGGTCGAAGTGGAACACGGTGAGCCGGATCCGGAACAACCGCCGGAGCGCGTGGAGCGCATGGAGGAGACAGACCGAGTCGGGGCCCCCCGACACCGAGACCAGCACGGTCTGCCCGGGGAGGAACATCCCGTGCTCCCGGGCGGTGGCCGTCACCCGCTCGAGGACGCGGGCGACCGCCGGCGGACGGCGCATCAGCCCCCGGCGACCCGCTCCACCCACCGGGCCGGGACGGCCACCTCGGCCAGGGTGGGCAGGTTCGCCGGCCCCTGCCACACGCGGTTGAAGCCCTCCATCCCGACGAGCTCGATCGTGCCGCGGACGAACCGCTCGCCGGTCCCGTACTGCCGCGCCTTCTGGTCGAACCCGATCGCCTGCTGGAACGCCCGCTCGACGCCCCCCGCCCGCCGCCGGGCTCGGAGGGCCCGGCGCATCCGCTCCACGTCCCGCACCCGCCCCGCGGCCACCACGTCCATCACGTAGCTCGCGTGGCCTTCGAGCAGCGACATCACGGCCTGCATCCGCGCGAACAGGTCCCGCTGCTTCGGGGACATGAGGAGGAACAGCACGCCCACGCCCCGCCACTCCCGGGATCCGTTCCGCACCTCCTCCACCGCCCGGCGCAGCTGCCGGACGAGCTCCCTCCCGTCGAGGGAGATCGTCGCCAGGTACTCGTCGACGAGCGAGCCGAGGTAGCCCCGGAGCCAGGGGGCGGCCGCGAACTGCACGCGGTGGCAGGCCTCGTGGAGCGAGATCCACAGCCGGAAGTCCCGCGGCGGGAGCGCGAACCGACGCTCGACCTCCGCGACGTTCGGACCCACGACGTAGACCATCCCCTCGTCGTCGGGGGGCGCGAACACGTCGTACTGCCCGAGCACCTTCCGCGACACGTACCCGAGGAGCACCCCGACCTGTGCGCCCAGCGCCTTCCGCCTGAGCTCCGACCGCCGCCGGTCGGCGACGATCCGGGCCGCGAGGGGCTCCAGGAGCCGCTGCAGGCCCCGCAGGTTCTGGTCGATCCACTCGCCCCGCGACATCACCCAGGCCCGGGCCCGGCCGCCGGGGGCCGCGAGCCCGGTGTAGCCGGTGATCAACGACTCCCCGTAGGGGACGAGCTCCGCGAAGTCCTCCCGGAGGCGGGCCCGCTCCACGGCCGAGACACCCACCCCGGGCCCGCCGAGCCTCCGGCCGACGTCGCCCGCGACCGACCAGTCCGCCAGCCGGGCGGAGGCCGAGCCCATGCTCCAGTCCACGGCGGCCATCTCCGGGAAGGCTACGCGCCGGCCTTCTTGCGCGCGGCGATCATGGCCGCCCGGCGCGCCTGCCCCTCGGCGACGCGACGGTCGGTCCCCTTCGCGAGCAGCTCCTCGAGGGTCCTCTCGTAGGTCTCCTGGTCCAGCGCCACCTCGTGCCGTTCCCTCGGCGCGGCCTCGGCGGCCGGCGCGGGGGCCGCCGCGCGGGCGGGCGCGGGGGCAGGGGCCTCCGCCGCGGGACTTCCGGCTGTGGATCTCGCTCCACGAGGCCTGCCACCGCGTGCAGTTCGCGGCCGCCCCCTGGCTCCGGGGCTAC
>DATMBJ010000215.1:0-21434 GCA_035559315.1 Actinomycetota bacterium | reverse complement strand
GCCCCACCCGGCAGGGTCGGCGGGTGGGCGCCCGCGCGATGGGACCCGTCCGCGGGGGCCGCGCGAGGGCTTGAGGAGCGGGGGTCCGCTGCCGATGCAAGGAAGCGCATCGGTGCCGACGAGGGGACGAGCCGCGTGAGCGACCTCTTCGAGCCCGGGGATCCCTTCGGGCTGTACCTCTCGCGTTCGCCGGACGCCGTGAGCGTCGTGCGGGTGGCGGACCTCACGTTCCGGTTCGTGAACGACGCCTACTGCCGGCTCACCGGCCGGGCCCGGGAGGAGCTCCTCGGCTCGCCCGCGGTGCTGCTCGGCGTGGGGGACGACGTGCCGCGGAGGGCCGAGCTCGCCGAGGGCCTCGCGAGCCGGGGAGCGGCGGCCGACGTGCCGTTCGAGGTCGAGACGCCCGACGGTCGGCGCGTGTCGGTCCTCGCGACGTCCCAGCTCGTGGAGCTGGGCGGTGAGCCCCACGTGGTGACCGTCCTCCGCCGCCGCGACCGGGCCGCCGCGGAGGAGGCGCCCGGGGTCGGGCGGGCCCGGTTCCGCGAGGTCTTCGAGAACGCCGTGGAGGGCATCGTCCAGACGGCGCTGGACGGGACGATCGTAGCCGCGAACCCCGCCGCGGCCGCGATGTTCGGGTACGCGTCGCCCTCGGAGCTCCTCCGCGAGGTGCCGAACGTCTCCGGTCTCTACGCGGATCCCGCGCGCCGCCCGGAGCTCGTGGCGCGGCTGCTGGCGGAGGGGCGCGCGACCGGCCTCGAGTTCGAGATCCGCCGCCGCGACGGGTCCATCGGCTGGGCGTCGGCGAACGCCCGGGTCCTGCGGGACCCCCAGGGCGAGCCGATCGGCTTCGAGGCGCTCCTCACCGACGCGACCGAGCGGAAGCTCGCGGAGCGGGCGCTGCGCGAGGCCGAGGAACGCTACCGGACCCTCGTGGAGCAGATCCCCGCGGTGACCTACGTGGGACGGGTGGACCCGACCGACCCGTGGGGCTACATCCCGGTCTACGTGAGCCCCCAGGTCCTGCCGCTGTTCGGCTACACGCAGGAGGAGTGGCTGGCCGGGGAGGAGGTTTGGGCGCGGACCCTCCACCCGGAGGACCGGGACCGGGTGCTCGCCGAGGTCGAGCGGACCGACCGGACGGGGGATCCGCTGTCGATCGAGTACCGCATCGTGGCCCGGGACGGGCGGGTGGTGTGGATCCACGACGAGGCCGTCCTCGTGCGGGGCGAGGACGGTCGGCCCGCGTTCTGGCACGGGGTGATGCTGGACATCACCCGCCAGCGGGTGGCGGAGCAGCGCCTCCGGGAGAGCCTGGCCGGCCTCGAGGCGCTGATGGAGGAGCGGCGGCGCCTGATGCAGCGGCTCGGCGAGATCCAGGAGGAGGAGCGGAGCCGCCTCGCGGCCGACCTCCACGACGACCCCATCCAGAAGATGACCGCCGTCGGCCTCAGGATCGACGCCCTCCGACGGCGGACGCCGGACCACGCGACCGCGGCGGCCCTCGACGAACTGGCGGGGACCGTGCGCCTCACGATCGCCCGGCTCCGCCACCTCCTGTTCGACCTCCGCCCTCCCGCCCTCGACCGCCACGGGTTGGGGCCGGCGATCCGGCAGCACCTCGACCTCCTGGGCGACGAGCTCGCGCCCGAGGTGCGGCTCGTGGACGAGTTGGTGTGCGAGCCACCGCCGGGGGTTCGGACCACCGCGTTCCGGATCGTCCAGGAGGCCCTGGCGAACGTCCGCCGCCACGCCGGGGCCCGCTCGGTGGAGATCGGGCTCGGGGAACGGGGCGGCGGCCTCCACGTCGTGGTCCGCGATGACGGGCGGGGGTTCGACCCGTCGGCCCCCGAGGAGCCGGGGCACCTCGGGCTCCGGGCGATGCGGGAACGGGCCGAGCTGGTCGGGGGCCGGCTCCGGATCGAGAGCGGCCCGGGACGGGGGACCACGGTGGAGGTCTGGCTGCCGTTCGACGCGGGGGTCTGCGACGAGCCGGGAACCCCGGAGGCGGCGCCCCCGTCGTTGGGGGTGTGAGGAGGGCGCGGGCGGTCCTGGTCGCCGTCGCGCTGACGGTGGCCTGCGCGGACGCCGGGGTGCGCGGCCCGGGCGCGCCGGAGGAGGGGAGGCGGCCCACCTCCGCCCCCGGCGAGGTCGAGCTGGCCCGGGCCGGCGGACCCGCGACCCGGGGAGTCGAGCCGGCCGCCGACCGGGTCTGGGTCGCGCTCGAGGACGGCGGACGGACGGCCCTGGTGGACGTGGGCGACGGGCGCGTGGTCGCGCGGTACCGGACGCCGGGCGGGCCGCACAACCTCACCGTGGCCCCCGACGGTACGGTGGCCGTGGCCCTCTGGGGGTCCGACCGCGTCGCGCTGATCGGGGAGCGCCGCGTCCGCTTCGTCCGGCTCGGCGGAGCGCCCCACGACGTCAAGGTCGCCGGGCGCCTCGTGGTCGTCGCGAACCAGGGCGACGCGCGGGTGGACCGTGTGCGGCTCGACGGCCGGCGGTTCGCGAGCGTCCCGCTCCGGGCCGACCCGCACGACCTGGCGATCGCGCCGGGGGGCCGGCGCGCCTGGGTCACGCTGGAGGGCAGCGACGACCTGGCGGTGGTGGACCTCCGGCGTGGCCGGGTGCTCCGCTACGTGTCGACCGGGCGCGCCCCCCACGACCTGCTCTTCGCGCCCGACGGGCGGCTGTGGGTCACGGACCGGCGCGGCGCGCTCCACGTGTTCGACGGCGCCCGGCTGGTCCGGACCGTTCCCCTGGGGGTCGAGGCCCATCACCTCGCGTTCACGCCCGATGGCCGCGAGGCGTGGATCACCGACCACGGCGCGCACCGCGTGTACGTCCTCTCGGTCCGTCCCGTCCGGGTGCTCCGGTCGCTCCCGTTCCCGGGCGAGCCGCACCACGTGGCGATCACGGCCGACGGCCGATGGGCCGCGGTCGCCGACCACGGGAACGGCCGCCTGGTCGTGTTCGGCGTCCGCCGGCACCGCCGGGTCGCGACGATCCCCGTGGGGGCCGGGCCGCACGGGGTCTGGGCGGCGGGCTGAGCGTGGCGGGAGGATGAGGAGGGCCTTCGGCCGACCTTGCTAGCATCCGGGGCATGGGAGAGCTGCCGGAGGAACTGGCGAACCGGCCGCCCCGTCCCCCCGGCCACGAGCCGACGGCCACCCTCACCCTCGAGGCCTATCGGAGGCTCAGGGCCGAGCTCGAGGAGCTCCGGACCGCGGGGAGGGCCAGGATCGCCGAGCGCCTGGCGGCCGCCAGGGCCCACGGGGACATCCGCGAGAACGCCGAGTACGACGCGGCCAAGAACGAGCAGGCCCTGATGGAGGCCCGGATCCGGAAGCTCGAGCGGATGCTCCGGGACCCCGAGATCGTCGAGGCCCCGCGGTCCGCCGACTCGGTCGTGCCCGGCGTCGTGGTCCGGCTCCTCCCGCTCGACGACGAGGACCCGGAGGAGGAGGCGTACCTCCTCGCGGAGTCCGCCGAGGAGCGGGTCGCGGGGGCGCGGACCGTCACCACCTCCTCGCCGCTGGGCGCGGCGCTCCTCGGCGCCGCCGTCGGCGAGGAGGTGTCGTACCGCGCGCCCGGCGGCGTGTTCCGCTACCGGGTCGTGGCGTTCGGCCCACCGGGGTAGGCGATGGCGGAGGACGACGAGGCGCGAGAGCCCCCGCGGGTGCGGGACATGCCGGCGCCGCGCCGCAACGAGAGCGCGATCGGCCCCGTGATGCAACGGCTGTTCGCGTGGCCGTTCCGACTGCTCCTCGCGGGCCTGTACCGCGCCGGGGTGCGGCCGTGGCAGCTCACGCTCGCGTCGCTCGCCTGGAACCTCGCGGCCGGCGCGCTGCTGCTCACGGGCCGCCGGTTCGTCCCCGCCGTCCTCCTCGTGGTGGCGGGGATGTTCGACGTCCTCGACGGCTCCCTGGCGCGGCTGCGGGGCGAGGAGCGTCGCTCCGGCGCTTTCCTGGACTCGGTGCTCGACCGCGTGTCGGACACCGTCCTCTTCGCCTGCCTGTCGTGGTCCCTCTCGGGCCAGGGGCAGCGGACCGCGGCCGCCCTCGCGCTCGTCACGCTCGTGGTCTCGCTCCTCGTGAGCCACGTGCGGGCGGAGGCCGAGGCGGCCGGCGTGCCGATGTCGGAGGGGTTGTTCCAGCGGCTCGAGCGCTACGTGGTCCTGATCCTCGGCCTGGCGATCCCCGGCGCCCTCCTCCCGGCCCTCGCCCTCCTCGCGGCGCTCGGGGCGGTCACGCTCGGGCAGCGCGTGTGGTCGGCGGGGCGGCGGCTCGCCGCCCGCTGATCCCCGGGCCCGGCCCCGCGGGAGCTCCGGCGGGGGGCTGGCAGGCGGGGCAGAGGTAGGTGGTGCGCCCGGCGGCGGCGATCCGGGCCAGGGGGGTCCGGCACCGGGGGCAGCGGGCGCCCGGCTCTCCGCGGACCGAGAGCAGCCAGCCCGCCGGCGGGGGCCGCCCGATCCTCGCGACCGAGGTCCGGAGCACCCCGAGCATGGCCCGGTGGAGGCGGGCCCGGGCCCGGTCGTCCAGCCCCGGGATCGGCGCCCGGGGGTGGATCCGCGCGCGCCAGAGGATCTCGTCGGCGAGGAGGTTCCCGATCCCGGCCACGAAGCCCTGGTCCAGGAGGACCGCCTTCGCCCCTCCCCGGCGGCCGGCGAGCCGCTCGAGGAACGTGCCCAGGTCGACCTGGAGCGCGTCCGGGCCGAGCCCCCGGAGCAGCTCCCGGGCCTCCTCGTCGTCCCTCGCCAGCCAGGCCCCGCCGAGCTTCCGCACGTCCCGGACCCGGAGCTCGCCGCCCTCGAGCTCGAGCACCAGCCGGTCGTAGGGGCTCGGCGCACCGCCCGCCACGAGCCCCCCGGTCATCCCGAAATGGAGCAGCAGGAGCGGCCCATCCGCCGGGCACAGGAGCCACTTCCCCCACCTGCCGGGCTCCCCCAGCCGGCGGCCCCGCAGCGCGCGGTCCAGGTCCCCGGGGCGCGCGTTGCGGAGGAAGGTCGGGTCGGCCGTGACGCGCCGGACCCGCCGGCCGGCCGCCAGGGCCGCGAACCGCCGCCGCTCCCCCTCGACGTCGGGCAGCTCGGGCACGGGGGTAGTGTTACCGATGAGCGGGGAGCGAGGAGGAGCCGTGGAGCGGATCCGGGTGGGTGCGCTGGCGGAGGTCCCCGAGGGTGAGCTCAGGGCGTTCGACACGGAGCTCGGCCGGATCGCGGTCGCCCGCGCCGGCGAGGCGCTGTTCGCTGTGAGCGACGAGTGCACGCACGCCGGCTGCTCGCTCTCGGAGGGTGAGCTCGACGAGGAGCGGCTCGAGGTCGAGTGCCCCTGCCACGGGAGCGTGTTCGACCTCGAGACGGGGGAGCCGGTCCGAGGGCCGGCGGGCGACCCCCTGGCCGTGTTCCCCGCCCGCGTCGAGGCCGGGTGGATCGAGGTGGGTCCGCCCGAGGGGTAGCGGGATCGCGCGCCACCCGGGAGGAGGCGAGGAGGGGACGATGCGCCTGGGGATGGTGGGCCTGGGCAGGATGGGCGGGGGGATGGCCGAGCGGCTCCTCCGCGGGGGCCACGAGGTCGTGGCGTTCGACGCCGACGAGGGAGCCAGGGCACGGGCCCGGGCGACGGGCGCCGAGGCCGTCGCCTCCCTCGAGGAGCTCGCCGCGGGCCTGGGCCCGCCCAGGGTGGTCTGGACCATGGTGCCGGCGGGGGAGGCGACGGAGCGGGTGGTGACGCGCCTGGGGGAGCTCCTCGAGCCCGGGGACGTCGTCGTGGACGGGGGGAACTCCCACTTCCGGGACTCGATGCGCCGCGCCGAACGGCTCGCCGCCTCGGGGATCCGGTTCGTGGACTGCGGCGTGAGCGGGGGGGTGTGGGGCCTCCGGGACGGCTATTGCCTGATGGCCGGGGGCGAGCCCGAGGCCGTGGCCCTCCTGGATCCGGCCCTCCGGGCCCTGGCCCCCGAGGGCGGCTACGCCCGGGTCGGCCCGTCCGGCGCCGGCCACTTCGTGAAGATGGTCCACAACGCGATCGAGTACGGGATGCTCGCGGCCTACGGCGAGGGGTTCGAGCTCCTCCACGCCTCGCCCTTCGGGCTCGACCTGGCCCAGGTCGCGGGCGTCTGGCGGCGGGGCAGCGTGATCCGCTCCTGGCTCCTGGACCTCCTCCACGGGGCCCTCGAGCGCCGGCCCGACCTGGCCGGGGTCCGGGGCTTCGTCGAGGACACCGGCGAGGGCCGCTGGGCGGTGGAGACCGCGGTGTCGGAGGCGGTCCCGGCGCCCTTCACCGCCCTCGCCTTGTTCCAGCGGTTCGCCTCGAGGCAGGAGGAGTCGTTCGCGGCGAAGGTGATCGCGGCCCTCCGGGCCGAGTTCGGGGGGCACGGGCTCCACGCGGAGGAGCCGGGGTGAGACGGGATCCTCCCGTCTCGGCCATCGTGATCTTCGGGGCCACGGGCGACCTCGCGCGCCGGAAGCTCCTCCCGGCCCTCTACCACCTGCACGTCGAGGGCCTCCTCCCGGAAGGGGTGGCGGTGGTGGGCTCGTCCCGGAGCGACCTCGGGGACGACGCCTTCCGCGAGCTGGCCCGGGAGGCGGTGGAGCGGTTCGGCCGCCACCCGCCGAGCGGCGTGGCGTGGGAACGGTTCGCCCCGCGCCTCCGGTACGCCCGGTCCAGCTTCACCGAGCCCGGCGGGCTCGCGCTCCTCGTCCGGCGGCTCCGGGAGGCGGAGCGCGGGGGCTCCGCCGGACGGCTCTTCTACGCGGCCACGCCGCCCGCGGCCTTCCCCGACCTCGTCCGCGCCCTCGGGGAGGCCGGTCTGGCCCCGGGTTCCCGGATCGTCATCGAGAAGCCCTTCGGCCGGGACCTCGCCTCCGCCCGGCAGCTCAACGCGGCGGTCCGCGAGGTGTTCGACGAGTCCCAGGTGTTCCGGATCGACCACTACATGGGCAAGGAGACGGTCCAGAACATCCTCGCCCTCCGGTTCTCGAACGGTCTGTTCGAGCCGATCTGGAACCGCCGGTACCTGGACCACGTGCAGATCACGGTGGCCGAGGAGATCGGGATCGAGGGCCGCGGGGACTTCTACGAGCAGACCGGCTGCCTGCGGGACATGGTCCAGACCCACCTGCTCCAGGTCCTCACGTTCGTGGCCATGGAGCCGCCGCTCTCGTTCGACCCCGACCGGCTCCGCGACGAGAAGGTCCGCGTGCTCCGCGCGGCCCGGGTGTGCGACCCCGCCCGCGCGGTGTTCGGGCAGTACGAGGGCTACCGCAAGGAGGAGGGGGTCGCGCCGGGCTCCGGGGTCGAGACGTTCGTGGCCCTCGAGCTCGAGATCGAGAACTGGCGGTGGGCCGGGGTCCCCTTCTACCTCCGGACCGGGAAGCGGTTGGCCCGACGCGCGAGCGAGGTCACGCTCGTGTTCCGGGAGGTGCCCTACAACGTGTTCCGGGGAGCCGGCGTGGAGGCCCTCCGCCGCGACCACCTGACGATCCGGATCCAGCCGGACGAGGGGGTCACGCTCGCGATCAACGCGAAGCGCCCGGGCGCCGGGTTCGCGCTGGGCCGGGCCACGATGGACTTCGACTACGAGCGCGCCTTCCCCACCGAGCTGCTCGACGCCTACGAGCTCCTCCTCCTCGAGGCGATGGAGGGCGACCACACGCTGTTCCTCCGCGAGGACGCCGTGGAGCGGGCCTGGGAGATCCTCTCGCCGCTCCTCGAGGCGCCGCCCCCGGTCCGGCCCTACCCGCCGGGGAGCTGGGGGCCGCCGGAGGCCGACGAGCTGATCGCCCCCCACCGCTGGCACCTGCAGGGAGCGGGACGGGCCGGGCCCGGGACGGGGCGGCCCGCCCAGCTCGGGGCCGCGGACGCGCCGAGACGTCCACTGGGCAGGACGCCCGGGACCGGGTAGGCTCGCGCACCACCTTCGTCGAGCGGGAGGGACCGATGGAGGAACGCACCCGGTTCGATCTCGGCCCGGAGGACATCCCGGCCGCCTGGTTCAACCTGCTGCCGAGCATGGTGGGGGCGGGGATGCAGCCCCTGCCGCCGCTCCATCCTGGGACGCACGAGCCCGTGACGCCCGACCTGCTCGCGCCGCTGTTCCCCGAGGAACTGATCGCGCAGGAGGTCTCCACCGAGCCCTGGATCGACGTCCCGGGCGAGGTGCTCGACGTCTACCGCCTGTGGCGCCCGACGCCGCTCCACCGTGCGACGCGCCTGGAGCGGGCGCTCGACACCCCGGCCCGGATCTACTTCAAGTACGAGGGCCAGTCGCCGGCCGGGTCGCACAAGCTGAACACCGCCGCCGCCCAGGCGCACTACAACCGGCGGGCCGGGATCCGCCGGCTCGCGACCGAGACCGGGGCCGGCCAGTGGGGCTCGGCGCTCGCGATGGCCTGCCGGTTCTTCGACCTCGGGTGCCTGGTGTTCATGGTGAGGGCGTCCTACGAGCAGAAGCCCTACCGGCGGGTGCTGATGGAGACGTTCGGGGCCGAGGTCCGCTCCTCACCGACCTCGACCACCGAGGCTGGGCGGCGGATCCTCGAGGCAGACCCCGCCTCCCCGGGCTCGCTCGGGATCGCGATCAGCGAGGCCATCGAGGTGGCAGCCCGGGACCCGCAGACGAACTACTCGCTGGGGTCGGTCCTCAACCACGTCCTGCTGCACCAGACCGTGATCGGGCTCGAGGCGAAGCGACAGATGGAACTGGCCGGCGAGGAGCCCGACGTGGTGATCGGCTGCGTGGGGGGAGGCTCCAACTACGCGGGGCTCTCCTACCCGTTCATGGCCGATCGGCTCTCCGGTGCGAGGCCCGGCATCCGGTTCGTGGCCTGCGAGCCGGCGGCCTGCCCTACGCTCACCCGCGGCCGGTTCGCCTACGACTTCGGGGATACGGGCGGGATGACCCCGCTCCTCCCCATGTACACGCTCGGGCACGGGTTCGTGCCGGCCCCGGTGCACGCGGGCGGGCTCCGCTACCACGGCGACGCGCCGTCGCTCTCGCTCCTGGTGCGGGAGGGGCACATGGAGGCCCGGGCCTTCACCCAGAACGCGGTCTTCGAGGCCGCCGTCCTGTTCGCCCGGACCCAGGGGATCGTCCCGGGCCCGGAGCCGGCCCACGCGATCCGAGCGGTGATCGACGAGGCGCTCGCCGCCCGGGAGGCCGGGGAGGCGCGGGTGATCCTGTTCAACCTCTCCGGGCACGGCCACTTCGACATGCAGGCCTACGACGACTACCTCCGCGGCCGGCTCCCCGAGGTCGAGTTCCGCGAAGAGGACGTCGAGGCGGGGCTGGCGAGCGTCCCGGAGGTCCCGATCCCCGGGTAGCGTGGGCCGCCGGGCACGCGCCGGGCCCGGGGAGGGGGTCCGGCGCCGCCCCGGTCCGGGCGGCCACCCGCCGGGTTGCTCCCCGGAGGGACGGGGTACGGTCGGCCCGACCCACGGAGACCCGGGGCCGCGATGGGACGGGTCCGGGTCGAGGTCCCACGTACGGCCCGACCTTCTTCTTCCACCGTCAGCACCGCGAGCTGACGGTGCTCCTTCATCACGCTGCCCGAGGCCCTCCCGATCGCGGTGATCCGCCGCTTCATCGCCTGGTTCACGTGCAGCGCGCCTACCTCGAGCAGATCGGGCGCGAGTTCCCGGGGATGGTGCGGGCCGTGCTCCCGCTCTACGACGACGAGATCCGGGGGGTCTCCGCGCTGCGCAGGGCGGCCGCCGACCTTTTCGCCTGAGGCCGCGCGGTCCGTGGGAGGTGGGGGAGCCTAACCTCGGGGCGCGGCTTCGCCCGGGAGCGACGCGCCCGGTAGGCTAGGGGCGCGATGGCCGAGCCCCTCGACCCCTCGGAGCTCCTGGGGATCGACGGCCTCCTCTCGGAGGAGGAGCGGGCCGTCCGGGACCTGGTCCGGGAGTGGGTCCGGGACCGTGTGCTGCCGGGGATCGCCGACTGGTACGACGCCGGCGAGTTCCCGGTGGACCTGGCGAAGGAGCTCGGGGGGATGGGCCTGCTCGGGATGCACCTCCGGGGCTACGGGTGCGCGGGGGCGAGCGCCGTCTCCTACGGCCTGGCCTGCATGGAGCTCGAGGCCGGCGACAGCGGCTTCCGCAGCTTCGTCTCGGTCCAGGGCTCGCTCTGCATGTTCCCCATCCACCGGTACGGGAGCGAGGAGCAGAAGCGGGAGTGGCTGCCCCGGATGGCCCGGGGCGAGGTGATCGGCTGCTTCGGCCTCACCGAGCCCGACGCCGGGAGCGACCCCGCGAGCATGCGGACCCGCGCCCGCCGCGACGGGCGCGACTGGGTGCTGTCCGGCACGAAGATGTGGATCACGAACGGCGCCATCGCCGACCTCGCCGTGGTCTGGGCCCGGACCGACGAGGGCGTCCGGGGGTTCCTCGTGCCGAAGGGGACGCCGGGGTTCTCCGCGCGGGACGTCGGGCGGAAGCTGTCGCTCCGGGCCTCGGTCACCTCGGAGCTCGTCCTGGACGACGTCCGCCTGCCCGACGAGCTGGTCCTCCCCGGCGTCGTGGGGATGAAGGGCCCGCTCTCCTGCCTGAACGAGGCCCGGTACGGGATCGTGTGGGGCGCGATGGGGGCGGCCCGGACCTGCTTCGAGACCGCCCTCGCCTACGCCCGGACCAGGGTCCAGTTCGGCAAGCCGATCGGCGCCTTCCAGCTCATCCAGGAGAAGCTCGCCGACATGGCCGTCGAGCTCGCGAAGGGGACGCTCCTCGCCCTCCACATCGGCCGGCTCAAGGACCGGGGCCTGGCCCGCCCCGAGCACGTCTCGATGGGGAAGCTCAACAACGTCCGCGAGGCGCTCCGGATCGCCCGCCAGGCCCGGTCGATCCTCGGCGCGAACGGGATCACGCTCGAGTACCCGGTGATGCGGCACATGGCCAACCTCGAGTCGGTCTACACCTATGAGGGGACGAACGAGGTCCACACGCTGATCCTCGGTCGGGCGCTCACCGGCCTGGACGCGTTCGCCTAGCGGCGGGGTAGCCTTCCCGCCGCGGAACGACCGACGAGGAGGAGGTTCCACCGTGGCTCGAGAGATCGACTGGCAGCTGTTCGAGAAGGCCTGCGACCTCACCGCCTCGGCGCTGCGGGGCTCGATGGGAGGCGAGGGGAGCCAGCCGCCCCGGTTCGCGGCCGAGGTGTTCCGAGAGGTCTGGGCGGCCCTCAAGGAGGCCTCCGCCGACCTGCCGGCCAAGCCGAAGGCGGGCTTCTAGGGCCGCACGCCGGGCTCCGAGGCCGGGGAGCTCCTAGCGGAGCACGGGCCCAGGGCCGCCGGGGGCGAGGGCCGCCCGGGAGAGGTCGCGGATCGAGACCATCCCGACCACCCGGTCGTCCTCCACCACGGGGAGGTGTCGGAACCCGCGGGCCAGCATCAGCTCGAGCGCATCCCGAACCGTCGCGTCGGGCCCGATCGTCGTGGGGTTCGGGGTCATCCACTGCTCGACCGGCTGGCGGGCCGCGTCGAAGTGGCCGGCCAGGGCCCGGAGCACGTCGCGCTCCGTGAGGATGCCCACCAGCCGGGTGCCCTCGAGGACCAGGGCGGACCCGACCCGGCGCTCGCCCATGAGCGTGGCGGCTTCGGCGATCGTGGCCGTGGGCTCGACCGCGACCAGGTCGGTGCTCATCACGTCGCGGACGCTCGCCATCCCCCGCCGAGCCTAGCGCGGGCGGTCGGCGGACGCGAACCGGCGCTACGTCCGGTGCAGGCTCGCCCCATCTCCCGGGCGGAGCCACGACCGGCCGCGTCCGCCGCCGACCCCGGGCGGTAGCCTCGAGGGGTGGACGCGCTCCTCGCGTGGTACGCCCCGCGCCGCCGCGCCTACCCGTGGCGGGTCGCCCGGGACCCCTACCGGGTCCTGGTGGCCGAGGTCATGCTCCAGCAGACCCAGGCGGCGCGGGTCGTGCCCTCGTACCGGGCCTTCCTCCGCCGGTTCCCGTCGGTCCGGGCCCTCGCCGCGGCCCCCCGCGCCGAGGTCCTCCGGGCCTGGTCGGGGCTGGGTCACAACCGGAGGGCGGTGCTCCTCCACGAGGCGGCCCGGACCATCGTCCGGGAGCACGGCGGGCGCGTGCCGAGCGACCCCGCGGCGCTCCGCCGGCTCCCCGGGGTGGGCCCCTACACGGCGGCCGCGATCGCCGCGATCGCGTTCGGGGCGCCGGTCCCGGCGATCGACGTGAACGTGGCCCGCGTCGTCTCCCGAGCGAGGCTGGGCGAGGAGCGGGCCGGGGCGGCCGCCATCCGACGGGCCGCGCTGGCCTGGCTGGACGGGCAGGACCCGGCCGCCTGGAACCAGGCCCTGATGGACCTGGGTCGGGAGGTGTGTCGCCCCCTGCCCAGGTGCGGGGAGTGCCCGGTCGCGGAGGGGTGTCTCGCGCGGAGACGGGGGGCGCTCGGGCGGCCCGGGAGCCGGCCCCGCGGCCCGAGCGCTCCGTTCGAGGGTTCGTTCCGCCAGGTCCGCGGGCGGGTGCTCCGGGCCGCCCTGGCGGGATCCACGACCCTGGGCCGACTGGCGGCGGAGGCGGGAGAGCCCCTCGACCGCGTGGCGGCGGCGGTCCTCGCCCTGGCCCGGGACGGGCTGCTGGAGGCGGGTCCGGCGGCGCTCGCGGGCCGGCCCTCCGGACGCGTCCGGCCCGCCCGGTAGGCACGCCCTTCGGATCCGCCGGATGGGCGCGGCGGCGTCCTCCCGCGGCCGGGCCGCCCCCGTGCGCGGGGGAACGCTCCATCCCGGGGAACACCCCGGCCGGCTCCGGCGTCCAACCCGCGTCGGAGGAGAGGAGGCGAGCGATGCGACGGATCGCGGCCATCGTCGTGGGGTTCCTCGTGCTGGCCGGGGTCGTGGGGTTCTTCGCCACGCGGCCGCTCGGCGGGGGCGTGGGCGCGTCCGCCCCGGGCGAGGCGCCGTCGCTCGGCTCGGAGGGCCGGGGGCTCGTCGCCGCGGACGAGGTCGCGGCGGGGGTGCCGGTTCCCGCCGCCGAGGAGGGCGTCGCGGGCGGCGGCGCGCTCGGGGCCGTGGGTGAGATCCCGATGGTCGGCCCCCACGTCGTGAAGACCGCGAGCCTCGACCTCCTCGTGGGGAAGGACGGGTTCGAGGAGGCCTTCGAGCAGGCACAGCTCGTGGCCGGGAGGTACGGGGGCTTCGTGGTCTCGTCGTCCTCCGGGGGAACCCGGGTCCGCTCGGGGAACCTGGTGCTGCGGGTCCCGAACGAGAGCTTCGAGCGGGCCCTCGCCGACCTCCGGGACCTGGGCCGGGTGGAGGGGGAGTCGGTGTCGGGCGAGGACGTGTCGGCCCAGTTCGTGGACCTCGAGGCCCGGCTGCGGACCTGGGAGGCCCAGGAGGCCGTGCTCCTGCGGCTGATGGATCGAGCCACCTCGGTGGAGGACACGCTCCGGATCCAGCGGGAGCTCCAGGACGTGCAGCTCCGGATCGAGCAGATCCGGGGCCAGCTCCGGGTGCTCCGCGATCGGACCGAGCTCGCGACGATCACGGTCGGGATCCGCGAGCCGGGGGCGGTCATCCGTCAGCAGATCGCGGCCCGGGAGCGCCGCCCCGACCTCGGCGAGGCGTGGGCCCGGGCCGTGGACGGCTTCCTGGGCGTGGTCTTCGTGGTGGTCGTGGGCCTCGGCTACCTCGTGCCGATCGCCGCGCTCGGGGCGGCGGCGTGGTTCGCCCTCCGGCGCTGGGTCCGGACCAGGCCGACCGCGGCCGCTCCGTAGCCGACCGCGGATCGCCGCGGCCGCCCCGCGTTCCTCGGGCCGCCCGGCGCGCTCCCCCTCAGGTGCCCTTCAGGGCGGGGAGGACCTCCTCGCCGAAGAGCTCCACGGCCCGGGAGGCGGTCTCGAAGTCCATCCCGGGGTAGTGGAGCCGGACCACGAGGTGGAACTCCCGGCGGGGCCCGAAGGCCTCGACGAGCGGGCGGAGGGCCCGGGCCACCTCCTCGGGGCGGCCCGCCGGCGTCCAGGCGCGGAGCGTCGCCTCGTCGGGCGGGAGGGGCTCGAGCGAGTCGTGGCCGGGGGTGTCGGCGCCCGCCTCCCAGGCCCCGTAGGCGCCCATCTGGTGGGCGACGCCCTCGCGTACCGCCGCCCACGCGTCGCCGGCGTCGGTCACGAACGCGTTCTGCAGCACGGCGAGGCCGACCGAGCCCGGATCGCGCCCCGCCCCCCGGGCGGCCTCCTCGACCAGCGCGAGCGAGCGCCTGAGCGCGTCAACATCGCCGCTGTCGACCACGTAGCCGTCGCCCAGGCGCCCCGCCCGGCGCACCGCCCGCTCCGTGTACCCGCCCAGGTAGATGGGCGGGCCGCCCGGCCGGGCCGGGGGCGGTGTGACGCGGACCTCGTCGAACCGGAAGGCGCGCCCGGTGAACGAGAACCGCCGGCCGGTCCAGGCGCGGCGGAGGATCTCCACGGTCTCGACGGTCCGGGCCAGGCGCTCGTCGAGGGGCACCCCGAACATCCGGAACTCCTCCTCCCGCCACCCGATCCCGAGGCCCAGGATCAGCCGACCCCCCGAGAGCTGGTCCACGACGGCGGCGTCCTCGGCCAGGCGCAGCGGGTGGTGGAGGGGGGCGAGCACGACCCCGGTCCCCAGGAGGATCCGCTCGGTGGCCGCGGCGAACGCCGCGAGCATCGGGAGGAGCGAGGGGAGGTAGCCGTCGGAGGCCCCGTGGTGCTCGCTCACCCACGCGGAGTCGAACCCCAGCGCCTCCGCCAGGCGGACCAGCTCGAGGGTCTCCCGGTACTCCTGGGCGAACGTGCGCCCGGACCCCGGGGGGACCTGCCCGGTGAACAGACCGATGCCGACGTGGACGGCCACGGGCCGAACCCTACCCGCGGGCGCGACGCCGGGACAACGCGGGGCCGCGGGCCGGGTCCCGTCGGGGAACAGACGCGAATGATAATCATTCTCGACAGTGCTAGGCTGGCGACGCTCATGCGGTCCCGGATCGCGGCGTCCGTCGCCCTGGCAGGAGCCCTGCTCGCCTCCTGCGCGGAGCCGGCCGATGGCCGGCTCCCGGTCGTGGCCTCCTTCTACCCGCTCGCCTGGGCGGCGGAGGAGGTGGGCGGAGGGCGCGTGCGGGTGGAGGACCTCACGCCGCCGGGCGGCGAGGCCCACGACGCGACGCTCTCCGCCGCCCAACGGGCGGAGCTCTCGACGGCGCCGCTCGTGCTCCTGCTCGGGCGGTTCGGGTTCCAGCCCGAGATCGAGCGGGCGGCCGCCGACGCCGAGGGGCGGGTGGTGGAGGTGGCGGCCGGGCTGGACCTGGCCCCGGGGGAGGGGGACCTCCGCTCGGACCCCCACGTCTGGCTGGACCCGGTCCTGATGCGGCGCATCGTCGCGACCGTGGCCCGGGCCCTCGCCCAGGTCGACCCGGCGGGCACCGACGCCTACCGCCGGCGGGGGTTGGCCCTGGAGGAGGAGCTCGGTCGACTGGACGCCGCCTACCGGGAGGGGCTCGCCGACTGCCGGTACCGGACGTTCGTCGTGACCCACGAGGCCTTCGGCTACCTCGCCGCGCGCTACCGGCTCCGGCAGCTCGGGATCCTGGGGCTCCAGCCGGAGGGCGAGCCCAGCGCGGCGCGGGTCGAGGCGGTGATCGCCGCGATCGGGTCGGGCGAGGCGGCCCCCGCCGTGTTCCACGAGGCCACCGAGGCGGGCAGGCGGATCGCGGCCGCGGTCGCGGCGGACGCGGGCGTGCCGCTCCTTCCGCTCTCGACCATCGAATCCCGCCCGGCCACGGGCGACTACCTCTCGGCGATGCGCGGGAACCTGGAGACGCTGCGGGAGGGCCTGCGGTGCCGGTGATCGAGCTCGCGGGGGTTCGGTTCGCCTACGGGGCCGTCCCGGTGCTGGACGGCGTGGACCTGGCCCTCGGCCCCGGCGCGTTCGCCGTCCTCGCCGGCGCGAACGGCAGCGGGAAGTCGACGCTCCTCAAGCTCTGCGTCGGGCTCCTGCGGCCCCAGGCCGGCGCGGTCCGCCTCCTCGGGGGCGACCCCCGCGACCCCGAGGTCCGCCGGCGGGTGGGCTACGCGCCCCAGGGGCTGCACCTCGCCACCTCGCTCCCGGTGTCGGTCGCCGAGGTGGTGGCGGCGGGCCTCGCGCCCCGGCGGGGGCCCTTCGGGTGGGGGGCCCGGGAGGACCGGGAGCTGGTCGAGCGGGCCCTCGCCGCCGTGGGGCTCGAGGAGCTGTCGGCGGAGTGCCTCTTCGAGCTGTCCGGGGGCCAGCAGCAGCGGGCGATCCTGGCCCGGGCCCTGGTCGGCGACCCGGAGGTGCTCCTCCTCGACGAGCCCACCACCGGGATCGACCAGCAGCTCCGACCGCAGGTGGCGGCCGAGCTGCGGCGGCGGGCCGACGCGGGGGCCACGGTCGTCGTGGTCTCCCACGACCCCGACGACTTCCACGACGTCTGCGACCGGATCCTCGTGATCGACCGGGGCCGGGTCCGTCAGGTGACCCACGAGGAGTTCCACCTCCACCTCGAGCTCGGCCGGCCGGCTCTCGGCGGGGACGGGGGGGCGGGGCGGTGAGCCGGCTCCTCGCCGAATGGGTGGTCCGGGCGTACCTGGCCGGGGCGGTGGTCGGGGTGACCGCGCCCGTGATCGGGAGCTTCCTCGTCCAGCGACGGCTCGCGCTGATCGGGGACGGGATGGGGCACCTCGCGTTCGCCGGCGTGGCCCTCGGCGTGGTGCTCGGGGCCTCGCCGCTCTGGGGGGCGCTGGTCGTGGCCGCTGCCGGGGCCCTCCTGCTCGAGGGCCTCCGCTCCCGGGGCCGGCTGGCCGGGGACGTGTCGCTCGCCATCGTCTTCTACGTGGGGATCGCCCTCGGCTCGGTGCTGCTCTCCGCGGCCGGCCGGTTCGACGCCTCGCTCCTCGGGGTCCTGTTCGGGAGCATCCTCACGGCGACCTGGGCCGACGTGGCCCAGGTCGCGGGGCTCTGCGCGCTGATCCTCGCCACCACGGCCGTCTCCTACCGCGGCCTCCTGGCCGTGGCGCTGGACGAGGAGACGGCCCGGGCCTCGGGGCTCCCCGTGGAGGGGCTGAACCTGCTCCTGCTGGGGCTCGTCGCGCTCCTCGTGGCGGCCGGGATGCGGGTCGTCGGGCTCCTCCTGGTCGCCTCCCTCCTCGTGATCCCGGTGGCCGCGGGCTCGCGGCTCGCGCACTCGTTCCGCGGCGCGCTCCTGTGGGGGTCGGCGGCGGGGCTCGCGTCGGTCCTCCTGGGCCTGGTGGCCGCGGTCTGGCAGGGGGAGGTCGCGCCGGGGGGCGCGATCGTGCTCGCCTCGGCGGCGGTCTTCGCGGCGGCCTCGGCGGTCGGCCGCCGGGCGGCCCGGCGTCACCCGCGGAGGGCGCTCCCGTGAACGCGCGGGCCGCGCTGGCGCTCGCCGGGCTCCGCCCGACCCGGCAGCGGGCCGCGATCCTCCGGGCCCTCGAGCGGGCGGCGCGGCCGGTGACGGCCCAGGCCCTGCACGCGCGGATGCACCGGCGGGGGCACGGCCCGGGCCTCGCCACCGTGTACCGGACGCTCCAGGCCCTCGCCCAGGCCGGCCTGGCCCGGACCTTCCCGGCCGGCGACGGGGAGCTCGCCTACAAGCTCTGCGAGCCCGGCCACCACCACCACCTGATCTGCGAGGGGTGCGGGCTCGTGGTCGAGATCCCCTCCTGCGAGGTGGAGCCGTGGGCCGCCCGCACCGCCCGCCGACGGGGGTTCACGGTCTCCTCCCACCAGGCCGAGATCTTCGGCCGCTGCGCCGCCTGCTCGGGCGCGACGGCGTGAGATTGGGCCGCCTGTTCGCCCCCTGCGGCGTGAGGTCGGGCCGCCTGTTCGCCCCCTGCGGCGTGAGGTCGGGCCGCCTGCTCGGCCGTGTCGCGGCGGCTCACGATCTCCTGGCGCGAGCCTCCCTCGCCTCGGCCGGTGGGTTCGAAGGTTCGCCGACGCCTCCGGGGGTATGCTCGACGTTCCTGGGAGGGGATGGGTCGCAACGTGAGGGGTCGAGGCAGATGCGCTCGCTCGGGCGCCTCGGGACCATCGCGACGGTGTTCGCTGCCGCCGTCGTCGCGGGGTCGATCATCTCGCGAGTGACGACATCGAGGCATATGGCCCCTCAGCCGATCGCGGGGGACTTCGAGCAGCTGGCGGAGATGTCGGGCGCGAGTCGAGTCCCCGACATCCGGGCGGCGGCCTCCGCTGCGAACCATGTCGTCTTCTCGGCGGACGTAGCGGTAGGCCGCCCCCCGACGAGCATCTGGGTGAACGACATCGGACAAGTGATCGAGGTATACGGGGATGAGCTTGAGGTGATCTCGGAGATCCCCGGATACGGCCCCGATCCCCTGGCCTACTACCGAGCCGTCATCGAAGACGCAGCGCGAGATTCCGTCTATCTCACGTCCGTCCAGGGCATTCCGGGCCTCGCGGTTGAGCCCAACACCGACCAACTGGGCACGAACCCTGGATTGATAAGGTTCGAGCTCCGCGGCGTGTCCGTGGTCGTGACGGGCAGGGACATGCCTGTGGAACGGCTCCTCTCGATCGCCGAGCAGCTCTCGCCGGTTCCGCCGCCGGCGCGCGGATAGGCATCGGGGGCGCGCTCGTCTGGAGGGGCTCTCCGCGGCCCGGTGGTTGCCGCCGGCCGCGAGGGGCTGTTTCCTAGGTGCCCGTGACCTCACGCCGCGCCCGCACCGCCGCCCTCGCCTTCACCTGGGCGCTCCTCGCCACCGTGCCGGCGGGGCCCGCCTCCGGCCAGGGGCAGGACCCGGCGGCGGTCGTGGCGCAGGCCGCCTGCGCGCTCCCGCACGAGTGGCTCCTGCGCACGTGGCGTGGCTGGCGGCCGGATCGGGGCGCCGAGATCCAGATCCTCCCCCGGGAGCCCGACTTCGTCGGCTCCGGCCTCCCCCACGTGGGGCCCTGGGACTACGTGCAGCGGGTCCCGCTCCTCTGGTACGGCCCGGGCCACGTGCCCGCGGTGGGGCCCGTGGAGCGGCCGGTGACGGTGGCCGGGATCGCCCCGACCCAGGCCGCGCTGCTCGGGGTCCCGTTCCCCGCCGTCGACGGACAGCCGATGCGGGAAGCCCTGCTCCCCGCGTCCGAACGCGGCGAGCCCCCGCGGCTCATCGTCACGCTGATCTGGGACGCCGCGGGGATGAACGTCCTGGAGGCGCACCCCGACGCGTGGCCGTTCCTCCGCTCGCTGATCCCGAAGGGGGTGTGGTTCGAGGACGCCACGGTCGGGTCCTCGCCCACGTCCACCGCCCAGATCCACGCCACGATCGGGACCGGGTCCTTCCCGCGGAACAGCGGGCTGGTCGGCCACCGGCTCCGGATCGGCGGGCGCATCACCACGCCGTGGTCGCAGGGCCCGGCGTTCATCGTCCGGCCGACCCTGGCCGACCTCTACGACCGGGCGACGGGGAACCGGGCCAAGGCGGGGCTCCTCGGTACGGTCTCGATCCACCTGGGGATGCTCGGCCACGGCGCGATGTGGGGCGGGGGGGACCGCGACCTCGCGGTGCTCCGGGAGGCGGTGGGCGGCGACACCCTCGGCGCGGAGACGTTCCGCTGGAACCTCCCCGCGCCGCTCCGGCCCTACTACCGGTTCCCGGCCTACGTGAACGACGTCCCCGGCTTCGAGGCGTTCGTGCAGGAGGTCGACCAGGCGGACGGCCGCCTCGACGGCCGCTGGCGGGACAACGACATCGACCAGCTCCTCGCCGGCTTCGACACGCCCGCGCGTCCCCTCTACCAGGAGAAGGTGCTCGAGGAGATCGTCCGCCGGGAGCGCTTCGGCGCCGACCCGGTCCCCGACCTGCTGTTCGTGAACCACAAGATCATCGACTACATCTCCCACGTCTGGACGATGAACAGCCCGGAGATGGCCGACGCGGTGCGGGCCGAGGACCGGGCGCTCCGCGAGCTCGTGGGGTTCCTCGACCGCCAGGTGGGCGAGGGGCGGTGGGTGCTCGTCCTCACCGCCGACCACGGGGCGATCCCGGACCCCGCCCGCTCGGGGGCGCTCCAGATCTCCGCGGGCGCGGTGGCGGCGGCGATCCAGGCCCGCTTCGACCGAGACGGCGACGACGCGAAGGTCGTCGAGCTGATCCAGCCGACCCAGATCTTCGTGGACGAGGCCGAGCTCGCGGAGAGCGGCGCGACCCTCGCCGACGTCGCGGCCTTCGTGATGGAGCTGACCGCGAGACAGGTCGTCCCGGGCGTCGCGCCGGAGCGGGCGGGCGAGCGCGTCTTCCAGGCCGCCTTCCCCTCGGAGATCATGGACGACCTGCCGTGCCTCCCCGAGGCGCGCGGGTGAGGGCGGGAGCCCTCCCGGCCGCGGTGGCCGTCGCCCTGCTGGCCGTGGCCTGCACCGCGCCCGGGGGCGGGGACGCGGCCGGCCGGACGGAGGGTGCCGGGACCGGCGGCCCGGGTGCTTCGGCGTCCCCCCAGGCGACGGACGGTCCCCGCGCCTCGGCCTCCCCGGCGACGGGCGGGAGCCTCGCGGAGCGGGTGTGCGCGGTGGACCGGGAGCTCCTCCTCCGGATCGCCCACGGCACCCGCCTCGACCGGAGCGGTGAGGTCCAGCTCCTCCCCCGGGAGCCGTCGTTCGTCTCCGGGGGGCTCTCCCACGCCGGGCCCTGGGACTACGTCCAGGAGGTCCCGATGCTGTGGTACGGGCCGGGATTCGTCCGGCCCGGGGTGTACCGGCGGCCGGTCACGCTCGCGGACGTCGCGCCGACCCAGGCGGCGCTCCTCCGGTTCCCGTTCGAGGCGCCGGACGGCCGCCCCCTCACCGAGGCCCTGGTCGCCGGCCGCCCGGTGCCCCGGCTCGTCGTGACGGTCGTGTGGGACGCCGCGGGGCGCCGCGTCCTGGAGACGTGGCCGGGGGCCTGGCCCTACCTCCGCTCGCTCGCCCGCCGGGGGGCGTGGTTCGAGCGGGCCACGGCCGGGGCCTCGCCGGCCAACACGCCGCCCTCGCACGCCACGATCGGCACCGGCGCGCTCCCCGCGACGAACGGGGTGATGGACGAGTACGTGCGGATGGGGAACGCCGTGTTCAAGCCGTACGACATGGGCCCCGGGGTCCTGGTGCGGCCGACCCTGGCCGACCTCTACGACCGGGCGAGGGGGAACCGGCCGCTCGTGGGGGCCGTCGCGACCCTCGACCCGCACCTCGGGATGATGAGCCACGGGTCGCTCTGGGGCGGGGGGGATCGCGACCTCGCCGTCACCCGCCAGCTCGAGGGGTCCGAGAAGGGCGGGGCCGAGGGGTTCACGTGGAACCTCACCACCGCGATGGCGCCCTTCTACGAGCTCCCGGGCTACGTGAACGAGGTGGGCGGGTTCGAGGAGGACGTCCGCCGGCTGGACCAGGCCGACGGGGCCCTGGACGGGCGGTGGCGGGACAACGACATCGCGGCGCTCGCCGGCGGCTTCGACACCCCC
>DATMBJ010000214.1:0-3524 GCA_035559315.1 Actinomycetota bacterium | reverse complement strand
GAGGTCGTCACCGGCCCCTACGACGTGGTGGTGGTGGCCGAGGCCCGGTCCCTCGACGAGCTGGGGAAGCTCGTGGTGTCGAAGGTGCAGGCGGTGGACGGGGTCACCCGCACCCTGACCTGCCCCGTGGTCCGCGTCTGAGCCGGCGAACGCGGGCCCGCCGCGGAGCGCCCGCGGGGTCGTCGACCCGGCGGTCGCCGGGGCGTAGGCTCGCCGCGATGGGGAGCCGGCTCGACGAGCTCGCCGCCCGCACGCCGGCCACGAGGGACCGCTACGTGGACCTCCTCCGGGCCGCGTCGATCCTCGTGGTCGTGGTCGGCCACTGGTTCATCTCGATCAACCACTGGGAGCGGGGGCTGCTCCGGACCACGAGCGCGATCGGCGTGACCCCCGGGATGTGGGTCCTGACCTGGGTGTTCCAGGTGATGCCGATCTTCTTCTTCGTCGGGGGGTTCTCGAACCTCATGACGTACCGCTCGTTCCGCCGGCGGGGGGAGCCCACCTCGGCGTTCGTCCGGACCCGCGTGGCGCGGTTGCTGCGGCCGTCGCTCGTGTTCCTGGGAGCGTGGCTCGTGGTCCAGGTCGCGCTCCACCTGGCGGACGTGGGCCGGCCGGCGGGCCCCAGGATCTGGGGGGACACGGCGCTGCTGCGCGGGATGCTGCCGCCCGCCTCCACCCTGCCCTTCGGCCCCCTGTGGTTCCTCGCGGTCTACCTGGTCGTGGTGGCCGTGAGCCCCTGGACCATCCGCCTCCACGAGCGGTTCCGCTGGTGGGTCCCGGGGGCCCTGCTCGCGGGGAGCGTCGCCGCCGACGTCGTCGGGTTCGGCCTCGGGATCCACGCCGCGCGCTACGCGAACGTCGCGTTCGTCCTGCTCCTCCCCCACCAACTCGGGCACTTCTACGCCGACGGGACGTTCGGGCGGCTGCCGCGCGCGTTCCCGTGGGCGATGGTGGCGCTCGGCCTCGGCGCCCTGGTCCTGCTCACGAACCCCTGGGCCTTCGAGCTCCTCGGGGGCGGCGCGCGGTTCCGCTGGTTCCCGACGATCGGGCACTACCCGAGGAGCCTCCTCGGAACCGACGTCGAGCCGATCTCGAACGCCTACCCGCCGACGGTCTGCTACGCGGCGGTGGGCATCTGGACGATCGGGGCCGCGGTGCTGCTCCGGGAGCGGGTCTCGCGCTGGCTCGAGCGACCGGGCCCGTGGAAGGCCACGATCTTCGTGAACGGCGTGATCATGACGCTGTTCCTCTGGCACATGACCGCCTACCTGGTCGCGATGCTCGTCCTCTGGCCCCTCGGCCTCGGGAGGGAGCAAGGCAGCACCGCCCGGTGGTGGCTCGAGCGGCCGCTCTGGCTCCTCGCGCCCGGCCTCGTGCTGGCCGGGATCGTCGCCCTCCTCGGTAGGTTCGAGCGTCCCCGGCCCGCCCCTATCATGCCGGCCGCCACGGGAGCCGAGGGGGTGGGCGATGCTCGTCCTGTCCAGGGCTGAGGTCGAGGCGCTCCTCGACCCGGACCGGCTGATCGACGCGCTGGCGGCGGCGATGGCGGACCTCTCCGCGGGCCGGGCGTCGGTCCCGAACCGGGTGGCGGCCGAGGTCCCGGAGGCGCCGGGCGCGCTCCTCGCGATGCCCGCGTTCCTCCCCTCGGCGGGGGCGCTCACGACGAAGCTGGTCTCGCTGTTCCCGGGGAACACCGATCGGCCGACGCACCAGGCCGTGATCGCCTGCTTCGACCCGACGGACGGCACGCCGGTCGCGCTGCTCGACGGGACCGCGATCACCGAGCTCCGGACCGCGGCCTGCTCGGCCCTCGCCACGCGGCTCCTGGCCCGGGAAGACGTCCGAGTCCTGGCGGTCCTGGGGACCGGCGTCCAGGCCCGGGCCCACGGCCGCCTGGTCCCCCGGGTCCGGCGGTTCGAGCGGGTGGTGGTGGCGGGGCGCGACCGGGGGAAGGCCGAGGCCCTCGCGCGGGAGCTCTCGGCGGAGCTCGGGGTCCCGGCCGAGGCCGGCTCGTTCGAGGAGGCGGTGCGGGCGGCGGACGTGGTGTGCGCCTGCACCCACTCCCCCGAGCCGGTGGTCCGGCGGGCCTGGCTCCGGGACGGGGCCCACGTCACCTCGGTGGGGTTCAACACCGCCGGCCGGGAGGTGGACGGCGAGACCGTCCGGGACGCGCTGGTCGTCGTGGAGTCGCGGGAGGCGGCGCTCGCGCCCCCGCCGGCCGGCTCGAACGACCTCCTGTGGCCGATCCGCGACGGCCTCATCACGGCGGACCACGTCCACGCGGAGCTCGGGGAGCTGGTGATGGGGACGAAGCCGGGGAGGACCTCGCCCGAGCAGATCACGCTCTACAAGTCGGTGGGCAACGCGGTCGAGGACGCCGCGGCCGCGGCCCTGGTGCTCGCCGAGGCCCGCAGGACGGGGGCGGGGACCCAGCTCGACCTGACCGGGTCGTAGCCGTCCGGGAGACCCACCTCGGCTCCCGCCTTCCCCCCGAACCGCCCCGGCCGTACGATCGGCCGAGATCGGCCCGTCCGGTTCCCCGGACGGGTCGACGGAGGGGGTGACGAGCATGGACGTCGTGGACCGCCTGGCCGACGTGCTGGCGCTCGAGGGGCAGCTCTGGACGTCGCTCTCGAAGCAGGCGGACGAGGTGAGGGGTCATGCCGGTGCGGAAGCGGTAGCCGCGCGGCTCAAGGAGCTGGTGGAGCGGCACCGCGATGCCCTTCGGGCCCGCCTCGCAGCCCTCGGCGGCGTGGAGAGGGAAGCACCCGCACGCATGCCGCACTTCAGCACCGGCGCCGGATCCTCGACGACCGAGGGACCGGCCGCCGTCCTCCACGCCTGGTACTCGGCCCTGAACCACCTCGCCCTCGCGTACGGGATCCTCCATGCGGTCGCCCACCGGTCCTTCGACAGCCAGGAGGAAGGGAACACGGCCGATCTGGCCGAGGAGCACCTGCGGGCGTACGCGGGCCTGGCCCAGGAGATCGACCGGATCATCTCGGACGTCGTCGTGTGGGAGCTGGGCGCGGCGGGTGACGAGTGCCGGTGCCGGTGTCCCTCCTGTGGGCTCGGGATCTGCCTCTGCGCGCCGCACGGGACCGCCACGATCAACCAGGCCTGGCGGGAGAGCGCACCGGCCCGGGCGGGACCCGGCATCGAGGTCCGTCCACCGAGGGAGGGGAGCCCGGCCGCCCACGCCGGGTTGGTGGCCGGCGACCGCATCGTCGCCGTCGACGGCGAGCCGCTCCCCACCGACCTGGACACCATGACCCTCCAGACGGCGATCAAGGCGCACGAGCCCGGCACACCGGTCCGGCTCGAGGTGCTTCGCGGCTCGGAGCGGCTCGGGGTCGAGGTGATCGGGGCCTAGCGGGCCACGGTGGCAGCGGCCACGCCGGCCCGCCGCTCCGCCTCCCGGGCGTGGGGCCAGCGGCGCACCCGATCCGGGAGGAGCGGAACGCTTCGGCGGACCGCGGCCGTCGCCGCCCGGAACGCCCGGGCCGCGCCCGGGCCCCACCGGA
>DATMBJ010000213.1:0-1386 GCA_035559315.1 Actinomycetota bacterium | reverse complement strand
CGAACCCCGGCGGCGTCGAGGGTGGCCACGTTCTGCTCGGCCAGGGTCTGGAACAGGTACTCGTTGCCCATCCGCCGGGCCGGGTCCCCCGTGCAGAGCTCCCGCGGCCCCAGGATCGCGAAGTCCACGCCGGCCCGGGTGAGGAGGCGAGCCATGGCCCGGGAGATCCCCTTGGCCCGGTCGTCGAAGGCCCCGGCGCATCCCACCCAGTACAGGACCTCGGGCGCCGGCTCGCCCTCCTCCAGCACCCGCACGTCGAGCCCCCTCGCCCAGTCCGCCCGCTGGTCCTGCGGCATCCCCCACGGGTTCCCCTGCCCCTCGAGCCCCCGGAGCATGGCCCCCAGCTCCTGCGGGAACGCCGACTCGCCCATCACCTGGTAGCGACGGAGGTCCACGATGTGGTCGACGTGCTCGATGTCGACCGGGCACTCCTGCATGCACGCGCCGCAGGTCGTGCAGCTCCAGATCACCTCGGGGTCGACGACGTCGGGGACGATCGGGGGGGCCGCGGCCTCCTCGCCCCGCTCCCGGGCCTCGAGGAGCCCCGGCCCGACCTCGAAGAGGTGGTCGCGGAGGTTCATCACGAGGAGCTTGGGGGAGAGCGGCTTCCCGGTGTTCCAGGCCGGGCACATCGCCTGGCACCGCCCGCACTCGGTGCAGGAGTAGAGGTCCACGACCTGCTTCCAGGTGAGGTCGGCGATCGTGGCGGTCCCCAGGTGCACGTCCTCGGCCTCCAGGTCGATCCGGAGCGGGGTGAGGGTCCCCATGGGCCGCGTGTTCCGGAAGAACACGTTGATCGAGCTGGTGACGATGTGGAGGTGCTTGGAGCGCGGGATGTAGACGAGGAACCCCAGGATCAGGAGCAGGTGGCCCCACACCAACACGGTCTCGAGGAACCGGAGGAGGCCCGGCGAGAGCCCCAGGAGGGGTAGCGAGAGCAGCCGGGAGACCGGGGTCCAGGCCGGGGGCGCCTCCGCGACCCCCCGGGCGATCCGGACCGCGTTGGCCCCGAGCAGCGTGAGCACGATCAGCAGGATCGTGAGCAGGATCAGGTCGGCCTCCCGGAGGTGGCTCCCGATGAACCGCTCGGGCCGGAGGACCTTCCGGATGAAGACCGCGGTCTCCACCCCCACGATGACCCCCACCGCGAACACGTCCTGGACCAGCCCCAGCCACCCCGCGCGGCCGACCCACGGAAGCGCGAACCGCTCGTCGATGGCCTGGCCCATGGCCTCGACGATCGTCGTGAGCAGGACCAGGAACCCCCAGAAGATCAGGGCGTGCATGACGCCCGGGAGGAGCCGTTGGAGGAGCTTCCGCTGGCCGAGGACCACCACGGCCTCCCGCTCCAGGCGCCGGGGGAGGTCCCCACGGCGCCCGGCCGGC
>DATMBJ010000212.1:0-3838 GCA_035559315.1 Actinomycetota bacterium | reverse complement strand
AGCACCGCGCGCGTATCGCTTCGGACGTTCGCGACGTGGCGCGGCACCGGCACGCGCAGCGACTGGTACTCCCGTGCGATCACCGCCTCGAGCGGGTGCTGCTCGACCCTCCAGTCCAGCCCGGCAGCGGCGATCATCGAGGCGGCGTCCCGCGCCTCCTCCGGCACCATCCGCACAACTTCGCCCCAGGCTTCGGGTGTCCGCCCGAGCCAGAGACGCTCGGCCTCCTCGATGGCGTAGGTCGTGGCTTCCGTCGTCGTCATCTCCTCTTCCTCCTCCTAGGCTGCGCAGCGCTCGCGCGCCGCGACGATGAACCGCTCCGGCTCGTCCGCGATCGCGTGCCCGATGAAGGTCGCGATCCCGGCCGCGAGCCACACCGCCTCCCGCTCGGCGTCGTCCAGCCCGTCCCCATAGCCGTCCGCAGCCGCCGCGTCGGCTTCGGCTGGCAGCGACTCGACGAGCCGAACCTGTCGCGCGAGGAACTCCGTAAGCTCCTCCCGATCGACCCGGTACCTCCTCACCGCACCTCCTCTCGTGCTGTTAACCCGAGTTAGTAGTCGGCGCATTCGAAACCGCCCCTCGGCCCACCGCAGGTGACTCTGTGTCTCGGACTACTCGGCCGGATGGAGGCGGCCGGTCTCGCGAGCCCAACGCTCGATGGTCGACCAGCGCCACACGAGCGAGCGGCCGAGCTGGCCGACAGGACGCGGGAAGCCGGGGCTGCTCGCAAGCACCGAGACGCGAGCGCGCGAGAGACCCAGACGCTCGGCGATGTCGGCGGCGACTACGAGTTCGGTCCGCGAGTCGACGCGCACCGGCCCACGTTAACTTGGATGAACCCCTGCCCGCAGGCCAGGCTCCACACGACGGCGCGAGCTTTACGCGGTCGCCGGCTCGGCGCGCGCCGCGCGCACGCCGTTTGCCACCGCGAGCAGCTCGGACACTTCGTGGACGAGGACCGCAGCGACGACCGTGAGCGCCCCGATAAGCGCGCTCGGGATGAGGAAGGCGAGCAAGGCGATCGAGAAGACGAGGTTCTGGCGTGAGATCCGCTGCGCGCGACGGCCGAGCCGCAGCGCCTCGGCAACCTTGTCCAGGTCGTCGGCCATGAGCGCGACGTCGGCGGCCTCGATCGCCGCATCGCTTCCGCCCGTGCCCATCGCGATCCCGAGATCGGCGCGGGCGAGCGCGGGGGCGTCGTTGATCCCGTCGCCGACCATCGCCACCCTCTTCCCCTCGAGCTGGAGCTTGCGGACCTCGTGGGCCTTGTCCTGGGGGAGGACCTCGGCCAGGACCCGGTCGATGCCGACCTCCCGCGCGATGGCCTCGGCGGTGCGTCGGTCGTCGCCGGTGATCATGACCACCTCGATGCCGAGCTCCTTCAGCCGCGCGATGGCCCGTGCCGAGTCCTCCTTCACGGTGTCGGCGCAGGCCACGATGCCGCCCGGACGGCCGTCCACCGCCACGTACATCGGGGTCTCGCCGGCGTCCGCGAGGGCCGCGGCCTTGGCCTCCAGATCGCCCACTTCGACGCCGCGGTCCCGCATCAGCTTCAGGTTGCCGAGCAGGACCTTCCGTCCCTCGACGGTGGCCTCCACCCCGTGCCCCGGGATGGCCTGGAACCCTTCCGGCTCCGGGGGCTCCACCCCGCGCTCCCGGGCGCCCTCCACGACGGCCTCGGCCAGCGGGTGCTCGGAGTTCCGCTCGACGGCGGCCGCCAGGCGCAGCAGCTCCCCCTCCGGGAGCTCGCCCGCCACGACGTCGGTGAGGGAGGGCTTCCCGACGGTGATGGTCCCGGTCTTGTCGAGGACGATCGTGTCCAGGCGCTTGGCCGTCTGGAGCGCGTCGCCGGACCGGATCAGCACCCCGTGCTGGGCGGCCTTGCCGATCCCCACGGTGAGCGACGTGGGGGTGGCGAGGCCGAGGGCGCAGGGGCAGGCGATGATGAGGACCGTGACGAACGCGATCACCGCGTAGGCGGCCGCCGGGGCGGGCCCGAAGTCGTACCAGGCGATGAAGGCCAGCACCCCGAGGATCATCACCGCCGGCACGAAGTACCCGGAGACCCTGTCCACGGTCCGCTGGATCGGGGCCTTCGAGGCCTGCGCGTCCTGGACCATCCGGATGATGCTGGCGAGGGCGGTGTCCTTCCCCACCTTCGTGGCCCGGAACCGGAAGGAGCCGGTCCTGTTGAGGGTGGCGCCGATGACCTCGTCGCCCGGCACCTTCTCCACGGGGATGGACTCCCCGGTGATCATGGACTCGTCCACCGCCGACGCGCCGTCGATGACCACGCCGTCCACGGGGATCTTCTCGCCGGGACGCACCAGCACGACGTCCCCGACCACCACCTCCTCGACCGGGACGTCCACCTCGACGCCATCGCGGACGACCCGGGCGGTCCTGGCCTGGAGCCCGATGAGCTTCTTCAGGGCCTCGCTGGTCCTGCCCCTGGCCTTGACCTCCAGGGCCATCCCCAGCACGACCAGCGCGGTGACCACGGCGGTGACGTCGTAGTAGACCTCGGCCAGCTCGGGCTCCGGGAAGATGCCCGGCCGGATCACGGCGACCGTGGAGTACAGCCACGCCGCGGCGATCCCCACCCCGATCAGCGTGTGCATGTTCGCCGATCGCGCCTTCGCCGCGGCCCACAGCCCCGAGGAGAACCGGCTCCCGCCCCACAGCAGGACGGGGAGCGTGAGCAGGCCGAGCCCCCGCCACACCCAGTACAGGGTCTCGGACCCGCGCGCCAGCCACGGGACGTCCTTGAGGCCGGGGACGAGCCACGGGTAGGAGAGCAGGACCACCGGCACCGAGACAGCCGCGGAGAACCAGAACTTCCGCATGAGCGCCCGGTACTCCCGCCGCCGGGCCTCCTCCTCCCGGTCGACCAGGTCCTCGGGCGTGCGGTGCCCGTCCCTCTCTGGCGGGGCCTTCGTATGGAGCGACTCGTCGAACCTCCGCCCGCAGGCGGTCGCACAGAAGTAGTAGGTGCGACCGTCCCGGGTCCGCCGGTCCACGGCGCGATCGGGCTCGATCTCCATGCCGCAGATCGGGTCCTTGACCCTCATCGCGTCCTCCGCTGCGTCGGTACCTTGCCCGGGTAGGGTCTCGCCCCTTGGTGAAGAGGCGATGAAGGAACCGTCGGGTCCCGGTGAGGTCCCTGCCGTCGGGAGCCGCGGGACCCCGCGACCGGCGCTGCTAGGCTGGCGATGAGATGCGGACGAGCCGACTCCCTCCGGTCCCGCTGGTCGTGTTCGTCGTGGGCATCCTGCTGCTCGCGCTGTCGCTCGCCTGGCACCTGGTGGGGATGGACCACGGCGTCGGCATGGGACTCCTCGGTGCGTGCGTGGCGACCCTCGCGGCGGGCCTCGCCGCCCTTTCCGCGAGCGGCGCTTGGGATACGACGCGGATCAGCGGCGTCGCGAGGGCTGATCCCCCGCCCGCCGGTTCGCTGTTCCCGGCGGGGCGTTCTCGTCCGCCGCCCCGGGAGGGAACCGTCCTCCGCCGTTGATGCTGCCTCACCCGGCGGTTCCGTTCGACGGAGGAGGAGTGGAGATGTTTCGGAGATCGATGCTGCTTCCGATGTCCGTGCTCGCGGCGGCGCTGCTGTTCCTCACGGCCTGCGGCGGCGGCGCGGGCGGCGACGGTGATGGGGTCCGGACGATCGAGATCGCGGCCCTGGACGAGCTCGCGTTCGAGCCCTCCGAGGTCCGGGTCGAGGTCGGCGAGACCGTCCGGTTCGTCGTGAAGAACGAGGGGCAGATCCCCCACGAGTTCGTGCTCGGCGACGAGGAGGTCCAGGAGGCGCACGAGATGGCCGCCGCCGAGGGGATGG
>DATMBJ010000211.1:0-1421 GCA_035559315.1 Actinomycetota bacterium | reverse complement strand
GTCGTCTTGGGCAGGCGCAGGACGATCCCCTGCTCGACCGGCGGGAGCCCCGACCGCTCCGCAGCGTGCCGGTAGGCCACGTTCTGCAGCAGGGCCTCGGGATAGATGGCGCGGCCCGTCTTGTAGTCGCCAAGGGTGAGCCGGCCGCGCACCTTGCCCACCCAGTCCACCGTGCCCGCGTACCCGCACTGCGGGCAGTACACCGTCCGCTCCACGACGAGCGGCGTGAAGTCCACCTCACGCGCCCAGTCCTTCCAGGCCTCCACAGCCCACGCCGCCGGGTCGGGCACGACCGGCTCGGGTCCCACCTTCTCCCCGAGCATCCGCCGCGTGTGCCACTCGATGAGCGCGTGCGCGGCCGTGCCGATCGTGGCCGCCCGCTGCTTCTCACGGTCGGCGGCCTTGACGCCCTCGACGGCCTGGAGGACCGCCTCGAGGAGCTGGTCAGCCGTGATGATCTGGTACCGGCTAGCCACCTCCAGCATGGCAGTCTCGAACGCCCGCCGCTCCTCCCGGGCGTACCACGGCCCGAGGGCAGGCTTGGCGATCACACCCAAGATCGTCGTGACCGAGGGGTACTCGGCCCCGTCGATCCGGTACCACCGGGCCTCGTCCCGGGTCGGCATCAGAAGGGCACCTCATCGTCCGGAGCCGCCGCGGGCTCGACGATGTCCTCCGTCGAGGCGACGAAGACATCGAAGGCCTTGAACTCCTTCCGCCCGTCCTTCGTCTTCTCCTTGCCCCGGTACACGATGCGGATCTCGGCCCCGACCTTGACGGCCTCGACCCGCTGCAGGAGCGCGGTGTGCAGCGGGAACGAGACCCGCCCGTCGGGCGTGTCCACGATCCCGAGCGGGCCGTACTGCCCGTCCTTCTGCCCGCGCCAGACGCCCTCGATCTCCTGGCCCTTCTCGGACCATTTCATGAACTGCCCCTGCCCGACCTGCACCCACCTCTTGTAGCTGCTCATCACTCAGCCTCCTGCACGGGCTCTTGCCCGACGTAGGCCCACGTCCATCCCCTCGCCCCCCGCGCCCGCTGCTCGGCCTCCAGGGCGTCGAGCTCCGGGCAGCAGCAGGTCGCCAGTCGCGCATCCTCGTCCGTCAAGGCCTGCGACATGGGGCAGGCCCTGTGGTGCGCGACTCTCGATGGGGGCGGGATCGAGCAGATATGCGCGTCGTCGGCCTCCGAGGCGAGGCGGTCAAGCGCGAGCACCTCGCCGCAGTCGGCGCAGGACAGCACCCTGAGCAGGGTCCGGTTTCTTGACTGACCGGCTCTGGTCATGGCACGCTCTCCTCGTCCTTTCCGTGGTTCACTGCCTGGCGCGCCCCGGAGGGTTCTGGCCAGCCTTCCGGGGCGGCTTCCCCTCGCCGCTCAAACTCCTCGCACCGCCGGCGCCACACGTCGCGGTCGTCCAGCGC
>DATMBJ010000210.1:0-2992 GCA_035559315.1 Actinomycetota bacterium | reverse complement strand
CGGCCGACGGCGACGCTCCGACCGCGGCGGCCGGGGGAGCCCCCGCGGAGCCGACGGGCGGGGCCACGGATCAGGCTCCCGGGTAGCCGTGCGGCTCCGCCCGCGGACGTCGTAGGGCGCGGGTGGCCGCGGCCGCCCGAGGGCCTACCGGGCCACGAGCGGGAGCGCCTTGCCGACCCTGGTCTTCGTGAGCCGGACGAGCTCCCGGGCGGCGCCCACGAGCGCCTCGGCCGCGGGGGAGGCCGGATCCTCCACGACGATCGGCCGCCCCCGGTCGGCCCCCTCCCGCAGGTTGGGCACCAGGGGGACCTGGGCCAGGAGCGGGACCCCAAGGGTCTCGGCGGCGAGCCGCCCGCCGCCCTCCCCGAAGATCGCCGTGCGCTCCCCGCAGTGCGGGCAGACGAACCACGACATGTTCTCGATCACCCCGAGGGGGCGGAGCTGGGTGCGCTCGGCCATCCGCCCGGCCCGCTCCGCCACCTTCCGGGCCGCCTCCTGCGGGGTGGTGACCACGAGCATCGAGGCCCCGGGGAGGAAGGAGGCGAGGGAGATCGAGACGTCGCCGGTCCCCGGCGGGAGGTCGCAGAGCAGGAAGTCGAGCTCCCCCCAGTAGACGTCGGAGAGGAACTGCTCGATGGCCTTGTGGAGCATCGGCCCCCGCCAGATCACCGGGGTCTCCTCGGGGACGAAGAACCCCATCGAGATCACCCGCACGCCGTGGGCCTCGAGGGGGAGGATCATGTCGTTGAACCCCACCGGCTTGCCGGAGACCCCGAGCATCCGGGGGACGCTGAAGCCCCAGACATCGGCGTCGAGGACCCCCACCCGGTGCCCGTCGGCCGCGAGCGCGCAGGCCAGGTTGACGGTCACGCTGGACTTCCCGACCCCGCCCTTGCCGGAGGCCACGGCGACCACCGAGGTCCCCGGCGGGAACGAGACCCCCCGCCGCTCGGGCGCCTCCCCGCGGAGCCTGCGGACGAGGGCCTCCCGCTCCTCCGGGGACATCGGGCTGAGGGAGACCTCGACCCGCTCCACCCCGGCCAGGGGAGCCAGGGCCCGCTGGACGTCGGCCGTGATGCGGTCCTTGAGCGGGCAGCCCTCGATCGTGATCAGGACGTGGACCCGGACCGTGCCGCCCTCGACCTCGATCCCCTTGAGCATCCCGATGTCCTCGATGGGCTTGTGGATCTCGGGGTCGAGCACGTTCCGGAGCGCCGCCCGGACCTGTTCCTCGGTGACCACCGGCCTCCTCCAGGTGCCTCGTGGGGATAAGCTGGTTCGCACGGTGGGAATCGTGCGAACCCCACGACCCATGCTACCGCCCTTCCCGGGGGGCGTCGACGGCGGAGGCCCGCGGTGACCGGCGCGCAGAGCCTCGAGGTCCACAAGGCCCTGGCCGACGACACCCGCTTCCGCCTGTACCGGTTCCTCCGCCGCTCGGGCCGGCCGGTGTCGGTCCGGGAGCTCGCCGCCCGGCTCTCGCTCCACCCCAACACCCTCCGCCCCCACCTGCGGCGGCTCGAGGAGGCGGGGCTCGTCGCCCGGGAGGTCCGCAAGGGGGCCTCGGTGGGCCGGCCCCAGGTCCTCTACGCGGCGCTGGAGGTCGAACCGCCCGAGGGGCGGGACTTCCGCCTGCTGGCCGAGATCCTGGCGGCGCTCCTGCGGGGGAGGCGGGACCGGGAGCGGGCCGAGGCCCTGGCCAGGGAGTGGGGGGAGTACCTCGCGGGTCGGAGGAAGCCGCGGCCCGGGGAGCGGGTCCCCCCGGGGCGGGCCCTCGCCGTGCTCCAGGAGGCGATGGCGGAGGCCGGCTTCGAGCCCCGGTTCCACCGGCGGAACGCGCGGACCGTGGAGATCACGCTCCGCGACTGCCCGTTCCGGGACCTCCTCGAGGACCACCGGGACCTGGTGTGCGCGATCCACCGCGGGCTCGTCGAGGGCATGCTCGGCGCCCTCCGCCCGCCGCTCCGCCTGGAGGAGTTCCACCCCCTCGCCGAGCGCGGCGTCTGCCGCCTCGTGGCCCGGGGCTGAGGGGCCGTCTTCAAGTCGGCGCCCGCGCTGCCGATACCTGGGGGCGATGCGGGAAGGGTTCCCCTCGGAGGAGGTCGGGCTCCGGCCGCCCGTCCGCGTCCTCGAACCGGGCGCGGTGGTCGAGGAGTTCGACGGCTGGCTGCGCCTCCTGGTCGAGCGGGACGGCTCCGACCTCCACGCCAAGGTCGGCTCGCCGCCCCGGATCCGGGTGGCGGGCCGACTGGAGACCCTCGATCGCCCCTCGCTCCGGCCGGAGGAGACCCGGGCGATCGCGGACGCCATCCTCCCCGCCGACCGGGCCGAGGCGCTCGAGGCCCACGGGGAGACCGACTTCGCCTACTCCCTGCCCGGGGTGGGGCGGTTCCGGGTGAACGTCTTCCGCCAGCGGGGCTCGATCTCCCTCGTGCTGCGGAAGCTCCGGTTCGGCGGCCCCACGTTCGAGGAGATCGGGATGCCCGACGTCGTCCGCCGGCTCGCCGAGGAGCCGCGGGGCCTCGTGCTCGTGACCGGCCCGACGGGCTCGGGGAAGACGACGACCCTGGCCGCGATGATCGCGCACCTGAACCGGACCAAGCCCGTGCACATCGTGACCATCGAGGACCCAATCGAGGTCCTCCACAACGACGAGGTCGCCGAGATCAACCAGCGCGAGGTGGGCCAGGACACGGGATCCTTCCTCTCGGCGCTCCGGGCCGCGCTCCGCCAGGACCCCGACGTGATCCTGATCGGGGAGATGCGGGACGCCGAGACGGTCCGCGCCGCGCTCCAGGCCGCCGAGACCGGGCACCTCGTGCTGTCCACGCTCCACACCGTGGACGCCACCGAGACCGTGAACCGCGTGATCGACTTCTTCCCGCCCCACCAGCAGAAGCAGGTCCGGCTCACGCTCGCCGGCGCGCTCCGCGGGATCGTCTGCCAGCGGCTGGTCCCCGCCGTGGACGGCGGGCGCGTGCCCTGCCTGGAG
>DATMBJ010000209.1:0-2293 GCA_035559315.1 Actinomycetota bacterium | reverse complement strand
GGGGGGCACGTCCCGGGCCTCGCCGCCTGGGCCGGGCGGACGCTCGGGCTGCGCCCGTTGGTGGAGCTCCGCGCGGGGCGGATCCGCCCGCTCCGCCCGGCGCGGAGCGAGGAGGCGGCGATCGAGCGGATGGTGGAGGCGTGCCTCGAGGGGGGCCGCGGGCGCGGGCGCCTCCACGCCGCCGCGATGCACGCGCTGGCGCCGGCGGCCGCGGAGAGGCTCCTGGCCCGCCTCCGGGCGGCGGTCGAGCCCGCCACCGCCTACGTCGGCCCGTTCAGCTCCGTCATGGTCGCCCACACCGGCCCCGGGCTGGTGGGGCTGGCCTGGTGGTGGGAGGAGGCCGAGGCGGGGCTCGAGGAACCGCTGGTGGAGGCGGCGGCCGCCGTCCCGGCCTGAGCGAGCGCCCACCCCACCGCTTCGAGCACCGCCGGGCCCGCGCCCCGGTCGAAGGCGTGCCCCATCCCCGGCACGAGGAACAGGCGGGCGCGCGGCGCGGCCGCCGCCAGGAGCTCCGCCTCCCGGGGCGGGACGAACCGGTCGGCGGTCCCGTGGACCACGGCCAGGGGCGCCCGGATCCGGGCCGCGAGCGCGGCGGGCGGGTCGGGGTCCTCCCACCGCCCCGAGATCCGCACGTGGAGGAAGCGGCGGGCCGCCAGGCGGCCGAGCCGCGTGCGGGTGAGGCTCCAGGCCAGGACGGTCCGCGGGTTCCGCGGGTACCGCCACCTCGCCGGGGAGCTCACCGCCACCACGCCGTCGAGGCCCGGATCGTCGGCCGCGTGGCGGAGGACCGCGATCGCCCCCATCGAGGCGCCCACCGTCACCACCCGGTCGGCGTCGCCCCGGGCGAGGGCCACGGCGGCGGCCACGTCGTGGCGCTCCCGGTCCCCCAGGGTGCAGCTCCCGCCGGAGCCCCCGTGCCCCCGGGCGTCGTAGGCGAGGACCAGGTGGCCCGCCGCCCGGAGCGTCTCGGCCACGGCCACCAGGCCCGGGTCGTCCTTGGAGCCCGTGAAGCCGTGGGCCAGGACCACCGCGGCTCCGCTCGGGGCGGCCGGCTCCCACCGCCGCGCCGCGAGCGCCACCCCGTCCGAGGTCTCCAGCCGCACGGGCCGATCGCTCATGCCGGCCGAGCGGCCCTCGCCGGGGCGGCCACCAGCCCGTGCCGGACCAGGGCCCGGCGGAACCAGGCGGCGGAGAGCCCCACGCCCCCCGCCATCAGCGCCAGCGTGGCCAGGGTCCGGAGGACGAGGAAGCCCCCGATCGGGGTGGTGAGCAGGAGGACGACGGTGACGGCGGCGTTCGCCGTGAGCACCGCGCCCCACAGGAGCGAGATCCGGAGGAACACCCGCCGGGCCGCCGGGTGGGACACCAGGGCCGGGGGGAGCGGCACGAAGTCCTCCGCCAGGCGCAGCGCGAGCGGGTGCCCGGCGGGGACCGAGAGCAGGAACGCCGCGGCCGCGACGACGTTGCCGACCGCCGGCTGGAGGAAGTAGAGGAACAGGCTCCCGGTGGCGGCGGCCAGGGCGGTCCTCGCGGTGAGCGCGGCGGCGCCGAGGAGGAGGAGCCCCGGGACCCGTCTCCCCGTGAGCAGCCGGCGGAGGACGGCCGCGTACGACCAGGCGAGCGCGAGGGCCAGCGCGCCGCCGGTCCCGGCCAGGCGGAGGGCGCCGTAGAACAGCGCCACCGGGACCAGGGTGCCCTCGACGACGTGCGGGATCGCGCGGCGGGCCAGCGCCCGAAGGCGTGGGGGTCGGTACGGCTCCAGCACGGCTCCCTTCGTCGCCGGCCGGACGGCCGGCGGTCCGATGGTACCGGACCGCGGGGAGCCCCGCGCTACCATCGCCCACGTGCCGGGGAACGGACGCCTGAGGGCGGCGGACCTGCGGGCCTGCCTCCGGGCCTACCTCGAGGCCCTCCGCGAGCGGCGGGAGGAGATAGACCGGCTGAACGTCTACCCCGTGCCCGATGCCGACACCGGGACCAACCTGGGCCTCACGGTCCGGTCGGTGGTGGAGGAGCTGGAGGCGGCGGGCGAGGACCCCGCGGCAACGGCCGAGGCGGTGGTCCGGGGGGCGCTCCGGGGGGCCCGGGGGATCTCGGGGGCCGTGCTCTCGCAGTTCCTCGGGGTCCTGGCCCGGGCCCTCGCCGCACCGGAGGGCGTGGACGCGGGGGGGTTCGCCCGGGCCCTCTCGGAGGCGGCCCGGGCCGCGACGGGCGCCGTGGTGCGCCCGGTCGAGGGGACGGTGCTCACCGTGGCCCGGGAGGCGGCCGAGGCCGCGGCCCGGGCCGCGCGGGC
>DATMBJ010000208.1:0-3812 GCA_035559315.1 Actinomycetota bacterium | reverse complement strand
CTGATGTACCTGTGGAGCGCGCTGATCTCCGGGAGCGCACCGGCCTCCGCGGCCCCGGGGCCCGTTCCCGGCGCCCGTTCCGGCTCCGGCCGCGCCGGCCGCCGGGGCAGCAGCCGGGGGAGCGCCGTGGCGGCGAACGCCCCCACGGCGACCAGGAGGATCGAGCCCACGACCAGGCGGCTGTCGATGAACGCGACGGCGAGCCCGCTCCCCGAGATCAGCGCGCTCCACAGGTACATCAGGAGCACCGCGCCGCGGTGGCTGTGGCCGATGTCGAGGAGCCGGTGGTGGAGGTGCTCCTTGTCGGCGTGGGCGATCCCCACGCCCCGCCGCACCCGGCGGACGATCGCGAGGAGCACGTCCAGGAAGGGGATGGCGAGCACGAGCAGCGGGACGAACACGGGGATCAGGATCGCCGCCAGGTCCCCCCCGGTCGGCGGGTACGGGTTCCGGCCGACGCCCGAGATCGTGGCCACCGCGAGGAGGAGCCCGAGGAGCATCGCCCCGGCGTCCCCCATGAAGATCCGGGCCGGGTGGAAGTTCCAGGGGAGGAACCCGACCGCGGCCCCCGCGGCGATCGCCGAGAGGAGGGCCGCCGCCGACTCGTCCCCGAAGGCGTTGGGGGTCCGCTCCATGTAGACGAAGAACGCGGCGGCCGCGATGGCCACCATCCCCGCCGCGAGCCCGTCGAGCCCGTCGATCAGGTTCACCGCGTTCACCATCGCCACGGTCCAGAGCACCGTGAGCGGCACCCCGACGTCCGGCGAGAGCGCGAGGACCGCCTGCCCCGGGAGCCCGGGCAGGACGAACCACAGGAGCTGGACGCCGACGAGCACCATGAGCCCCGCGGCGAGCACCTGACCGGCCAGCTTGGCGGCGGGCGTGATCCCCCGGAGATCGTCGATGGCCCCGACGGCCACGATGGCGGTCGAGGCGACCAGGGCTGCGAGCGGCTCCGAGGTGGTCCGGTGGAGGTCGGCGAAGGGCGGGAGGACCCGGGCGACGCCCAGCCCCGCGAGGACCCCCAGGAACATCGCGAGCCCCCCGAGCGTGGGCGTGGGGGAGGGGTGGACCTTGCGGTCGGAGGGGTGGTCGACGGCGCCCACCCGCAGGGCGAGCCGGCGAACCAACGGCGTCGCCGCCAGCGTCACGCCGGCGCTCGCCGCGAACACGATGAGGTAGGGGACCACGCTCCTCCCGCCCGCGCCTCGGGGAGCCCCCGCTCCCCCGCCCTCACAGTTTGCGGCCCGGGGCGAGGGCGGGCAACCGGCCGGCACCGGCGGGGCCCGGCTCGCCGCGGGGCGACCGGCCTCCGCGCGCCGCGGGACCGGGGTTCTCCCCGCGGCGGCCGCGCGGATCACCGGCCGCCGGTCAGAGCTCCCCCCGCTCGATCGCCGCGATCTGCTCGATCCGGCGCGCGTGCCGGCCGCCCTCGAACGGGGTCTCGAGCCAGAGCCGCACGATCTCGCGGGCCAGGGGCGCGGCCACGATCCGGGCCCCGATGGCGAGGACGTTCGCGTCGTTGTGGGCCCGGGACATCCGGGCGGTGTAGAGGTCGTTGCAGAGCGCGGCGCGAACCCCGCGGACCTTGTTGGCCGCGATCTGCTCCCCCTGCCCCGAGCCCCCCAGGACGATCCCCCGCTCCACCTCGCCCGACGCCACCGCCCGCGCCACGCGGACGCAGAAGATCGGGTAGTCGGCGGGCTCGGGCGAGTGGTTGCCGACGTCCACGACCTCGTGGCCGAGCTCCCGGAGGAACCCCTTGAGCTCCTCCTTGAGCGCGAAGCCCGCGTGGTCCGAGCCGATCGCGATCCTCATCCGGCGGCCTCGGCCTCCACGGCCCCCGGGACCTCGGCGCCCCACGCGGCGGCCACGAACCGCTCGGCGAGCGCGCGGAGCTCCCGGGCGACCGCCACGTACCCGTCGAGCGTGCCCCCCAGCGGGTCCGGGACGTCGTCCTCGGGCCCCCCGGGCGCCGGGTCCGGCCCCGCCGCCGCCTCCGCGACGCGCCTGGGGAGCGCCTCCGGCCCGAGCCCCCGCGCCGGCGGCAGGGCTTCGAGCCGGCGGACCATCTCCTTCAGCGTGAAGGTCGCCGCCTCGGCCCCCGGCGCGAGCCGCGCCACCGCGTCCCGGTGCTCCGCGGCCATCGCCAGCACGACGTCGGCCTCCCGGACCAGCCCGGCGGTGAGCGGGACGGCGCGGTGCGCGGAGAGGTCCACCCCGAGCTCGGCGGCGGCGAACACGGCCCCCACGGACGCCGGCTCCCCCGGCCGGACCAGCGTGCCCGCCGACCGGACCTCGGGGGCGAGGGCGCCGAACCGCCGCTCGAGCGCGGCCCGGAGGAACCCCGCCGCCATCGGGGACCTGCAGATGTTCCCGGTGCAGACGACGAGGATGGCGGCCATCGGGTCTCGCGCGAGTCTATCAGCGGCCCTCGGCGGGACCCGAGAGCGCGGCCCGGAGGAGCTCGGCGGGATCCAGCGCGCCCGCCCGCAGCACCCGCGGCTCGCCGTGGGCCAGGTCCACCACGGTCGACGGAGGGCCGGTGAGGGGTTCCTCCGCGCAGAGGTAGACCGCGACCAGGTCGCCGAACACCTCCACGACGCCGTCGCAGGTCGCGGGGGTGGGTTCCCCGCTCCGGTTCGCGCTCGTGACCGCGAGGGGCCCGGTGCGCGAGAGCACCGCGAGGGCCAGCGGGTGCCGGGGGACCCGGACGCCGATCGTGGCGGGGTCGCCGCCGAGCTCCCAGGCCTGGCTCCGCTCGGTCCGGGGCAGCACGATCGTGAGCGGCCCCGGCCAGGAGGCCAGGGCCAGGCGCTCCGCCCGTTCGTCGAAGGCGGCGATCTCCCGGGCGGCCGCCGCGTTCGGGACCAGGACGGGGAGCTCGAGGTCCCGGGGCCGCCCCTTGGCCGCGAACAGCCTCGCCGTGGCCGCGGGGTCATCGGGCCGCGTCCCGATCCCGTAGACGGTGTCCGTGGGGAGGACGATCAGCTCGCCCCCCAGGGCCGCGCGGGCGGCCTCCTCGACCGGGCCGGGGAGGCCGGGGCCGTCGCTCACGGCCGCCGGCCCAGGACGACCCGCTCCCGGCCGGCCAGGTCGAGGAGGACCTTCACGTCCATGAACGACCGCTGCAGGGCCTCGGCGACCTCGCGCCCCCGGCCCGCGCCGATCTCCACGGCCAGGATCCCGCCGTCCCGGAGCCAGCGGAGGGACTCCGCGGCGAGCCGCTCGTAGATCTCCGGGCCCCCCACCAGCGCGAGCTCGGGGTCGGCCTTCACGTCCTCGGGGAGGTCCTCGTACTCGGCGGGGGTCACGTAGGGCGGGTTGCTGATCACCAGGTCCACCCAGCCCCGGAGCTCCTCGGGGAGCGGCGAGAGCAGGTCGCCCTGGAACACCCGGACGTCGAGACCGAGCCGCGCGGCGTTCCGCCGGGCCAGCTCGACGGCCTCGGGGGAGATGTCGGTGGCGAAGACCTCGGCGTCGGGCCGCTCGTCCTTGATGGCGAGCGCGATCGCGCCGGTCCCGGTCCCCACGTCCACGACCACCGGGTCCTCGACCGGGCCCAGGGCCTCCAGGGCCGCCCCCACGAGCACCTCGGTCTCCGGCCGCGGCACGAAGACGCCCGGCCGAACCTCGAGCGTGAGCCGGCGGAACTGCTGCTCGCCGGTGAGGTGCTGGAGCGGCGTCCCCCGGCACCGCTGGCAGAGGGCCCGCCCGAACATCCGGGCCTCGGCGGTCGTGAGCCCGTCCCGCCGCGCGTACAGGCCGGCCCGGGTGGTCCCCAGGACGTGCATGAGCAGCGCCTCGGCGTT
>DATMBJ010000207.1:0-15094 GCA_035559315.1 Actinomycetota bacterium | reverse complement strand
CTCCCGCGGCGCGAACGCGCCCGCCCGCCGCACGCCGCGGGTTGCGCCCCACCACGCGAGGGCCCAGCCCAGGGCGACGGCGCCCAGGGCCACGGCCGCCCGGCGCGGCCCGAGGTCGTCGGCGGCCCACCCCGCCACCAGGCTCGAGAGCGCGAGCGAGAGCGTGACGAGGGCGAAGTCGAAGGCGAACACCCGTCCCCGGATCCGGTCGGGGACCAGGCGCTGCAGGCCGTAGGTCGAGAGCGCCCACTGCGCGCCGCCGCCCAGGTGGGCGAGGCAGACCGCGGCCGCCGCGAGCGCCAGGGAGGGGGCTAGCCCGAACAGCACGTAGCCGGTCCCGAACGTCGCGAGGGCGAGGAAGATCGCCACGTGGAGCCGCCGGTCGTCCCGGCCGGCCAGGGATCGTCCGAGGAACGGCCCGACGAGCGCGCCGACCCCGCGGAAGGCCATGAGCGTCCCGATCCCCACCTCCCCGCGGCCGAACACCTCCTGCCCGAACACGCCGATCAGGACGAAGACGCCCGCGGCGAGGCCGAAGCCGCCCTTCACCGCGAGGAGGGCGAGGACCCGGTGGTCGCGGCGCGCGTAGGCCAGGGTCTCCGCCGTGGCCTCCACGATCCCCGGGTGCTCGGCGCCCTCCCGCCGCTCCCCGAACGGCCGACGGATCCGCGCCAGGAGCGCGGCGGAGACGAGGAACGAGAGGGCGTCGACCAGGAACGCGGCGTCCCGGCCGAGCGTGGCGGCCACGACGCCCCCGATCGCCGCCCCGACCGCGAGCATCGTCCCCCAGGCCGACCCCAAAAGGGCGTTGGCGGTCGCGAGGTCCTCGGGGTCGACGAGGTTCGGGACCGCCGCCGAGGAGGCGGGGTCGAACACGGCGCTCCAGGAGGAGAGGACGAAGAGGAGGACGAACGCGAGCCAGAGGTCCCCCGGCTCCCGGACCAGGAGGAACCCGACGCAGAGCGCGGCGCGGGCCAGGTCCGCGGCGATCATCAGCCGGCGCCGGTCCAGGCGGTCGGCGAGGGCCCCGCCCAAGGGCGACATGAGCACGAACGGGAGCTCCTGCCCGATCACGATGAGGGCCAGGGAGAGGGCCGACCCCCGCAGGTCGAGCACCAGGGCGAACAGCGCCACGGTGAGGAACCAGTCGCCCCCGAGCGACACGAGCCCCCCGACGTAGAGCCGCCGGAAGTCCGGGTTCCGCGCGAGCAGGGACCCGGCGTCCCGGAGGGCGCCGCGGGCCGGGCCCGGCTCGGTGGGTCCCCGCTCCTCCACGGCGCCCCAGGGTACCCGCCGGCATGGGCCGGCGCCCGCGCGGGTACACACCGAAGGGCCCGCGACGCGGGCCGGGATCCAACGGGAGGAGGACGCGATGGACGCGGACGCGAAGCTCCGTCTCCGGGGGCGGTGGAACGAGGTCCGGGGCCGGGTCAAGGAGGCCTGGGGGAGCCTCACCGACGACGACCTCGACCGGGCCGAGGGACGCTGGGACCAGCTCGTCGGGGTCATCCAGCGGAGGACCGGTGAGACGGTCGAGGACATCGAGCGGCGGCTCGCCGAGCTGCTCCGCTGAGGCCCCGAGGAAGGACGCGGGCGGGTCTGTCAGACTAGGGGTCACGGAGGCCGAGCGGGAGGAGGCAGCCATGCTCGAGCGGTTCACGTGGTTCAAGCAGGCCGCGTTCCGCTGGGACGGCGACGGCCTGACGGTCTACATCGACCCCTGGGGGATCCGGGACGACGACCCGCCCGCCGACGTGGTCTTCATCACCCATGCCCACTTCGACCACTTCTCCCAGGAGGACCTGGAGCGGGTACGGAAGGAGGGGACCAGGTTCCTCGCCCCCCACGACGTGGCGCGGGAGCTGTCGGGCGAGGTCACGCCGGTGGCCCCGGGCGACTCCCTCGAGGTCCGGGGGATCCGGGTCCAGGTCGTCCCGGCCTACAACGTCGTCGAGGAGCGGCTCGAGTTCCACCCCAAGGCCAACCGCTGGGTGGGCTACGTGCTCGAGCTGGGCGGCGCGACCTACTACCACGCGGGCGACACCGACCACGCCCCCGAGCTCTCGGAGGTCCGCGCCGACGTGGCGTTCCTGCCGATCGGGGGCACGTACACGATGGACCCGGTCGAGGCGGGGGGGCTGGCCCGGGCCATCTCCCCCCAGCTCGCGGTGCCGATGCACTACGGGTTCGTGGTCGGCTCGCCCTCCGACGCCGACCGGTTCCGGGAGGCGGCCGACCCCGTGAAGGTGGAGGCGCTCACCCCCGTCCACCCCTTCGAGCGGGGGTGAGCCACGGGCGCCAGGGCGACCCTCCGTCTGCTCGGCCCGTTGGCCGTGGCCTCGGCGGCGGTCGGTGCGGCGGTGGGCGTGCTGGCACGGAGCTTCGGGACGGCCGCCTGCCCTCCGGGGGCGGCCGTCCCGCCCGGCTCGGCGACGGACTGCGCCTCGCTGGTGGCGAGCCTCGCCGTGCGCGTCGGGGGACTGGCGGCGGCGGCCGTGGTCCTGATGACGCTCGTCGCGGTGGGCCTGCACCGGACGGCCCTGCGGCTGGAGGAGGTCCGCCGGGAACCCGCGTTCCCCCGCGCGCCCGCCGCCGGGTAGCATCGCGGGGACCCTGGAACGAGGGAGGACGCGTGCGATGACGCTTGGCTACGACCGACCGCTCTACATCCTGGCCTTCGACCACCGCGGCTCGTTCCAGAAGAAGTTCTTCGGGATCAGCGGGCGGCGGCCCACCCCGGAGGAGGCCGCGCGGATCGCCGACGCGAAGCAGGTGATCTTCGAGGGGTTCCTCCGGGCCCTCGAGGAGGGCGTGCCGCGCGAGCACGGCGGGATCCTCGTGGACGAGGAGTTCGGGGCCGACATCGCCCGGAAGGCCCGCGCCGAGGGGCTGATCTTCGCGATGCCCGTCGAGAAGAGCGGCCAGGACGAGTTCGACTTCGAGTACGGCGAGGCCTTCGGCGAGCACATCGAGGAGTTCGATCCCACGTTCGCCAAGGTCCTGGTCCGCTACAACCCCGAGGGCGACCGGGAGATGAACGCCCGTCAGGCCGCCCGGCTGGCCCGGCTCTCGGGCTGGCTCCACGAACGGGGGCGGCGGTTCCTGTTCGAGCTCCTGGTCCCGGCCGAGCCGCACCAGCTCGAGGCGGTGGGGGGCGACGCGGGGCGCTACGACCGCGAGGTGCGGCCGGGGCTGATGCTCCGGGCGATCGAGGAGCTCCACGCCGCCGGGGTCGAGCCCGACGTGTGGAAGATCGAGGGCCTGGACCGACGGGAGGACTGCGAGGCGGTCGCGCGGGCGGTCCGGGCCGGCGGGCGGGACGGCGTGGCGTGCGTGGTCCTCGGCCGGGGGGCCGACCGGGCCGCCGTCGACCACTGGCTCCGCCAGGGCGCGGGCGTCCCCGGCTACATCGGCTTCGCGATCGGGCGGACGATCTGGTGGGACCCCCTCCAGGGCTACGTGGACGGGACGGTGTCCCGGGACGAGGCGACCCGGCGGATCGCGGCGAACTACCGCGGGCACATCGAGGTGTACGAGCGGGCGGCGGAGGAGGCGTAGGGATGGCCGTCATCAAGTGGATCGACCTGGTGGGGGTCTCGACGACGTCGTGGCGGGACGCGGCGCAGCAGGCGCTCGCCGAGGCGGCCAAGACGATCCGGAACATCGAGTCGATGGACGTGCTCGAGACGAGCGCGGTGATCCGCGACAACCAGATCGCGGAGTACCGCACGCACGTCCGGATCCACTTCCGGATCGAGCGCTGAGCGCCGGCGGCCGCTCGCCCTCGAGCGGCGACCGGGACCGGCCGGATCGAGGCCCCGGTCGGTCCGCCGCACGGCTCCGGCCCCGCGCGTTCCACCGGGCCGGGTGGCCGCGGGGCCGGGATACACTGGGTGCGTGCCGGCCTCGGTGGTGATCGGGACCCAGTGGGGGGACGAGGGCAAGGGGAAGGTCGTCGACTACCTCGCGGACCGGATGGACTTCGTGGTCCGCTACCAGGGGGGGAACAACGCCGGCCACACCGTGGTGGCCGAGGGCCGGACCCTCAGGCTCCACCTCGTTCCCTCGGGGATCCTCTACCCCCACATCACCCCGGTGATCGCCGGCGGGGTGGTCGTGGACCCCCGGGTCCTCCTCGAAGAGATCGACCAGCTCGAGGCGCTGGGGATCGACTGCTCCCGGCTGCGGGTCTCGGGGAACGCGCACCTCATCATGCCGTACCACCTCGAGCTCGAGAAGGTGACCCAGCGGTTCCTCGGCAAGCACGCGCTGGGCACGACCAAGCGCGGGATCGGTCCGGCCTACGCCGACAAGGCCGCCCGGATCGGGCTGCGGGTGCAGGACCTGTTCGACGAGAAGATCTTCCGCGAGAAGCTGGACGTCGTGCTCAAGGAGAAGAACCTCATCCTCACCAAGGTCTACGGCCGGCTGCCGCTCGCGGCCGAGGACATCGTCCGCGACTACCTCGGCTACGCCGAGCGCCTCGCCCCGATGGTGGCGGACACGGCGAAGCTCCTGCACGAGGCGCTCCGGTCGGGCCGGAACGTCCTGCTCGAGGGGGCGCAGGGGACCATGCTGGACCTGGACCACGGCACCTACCCGTTCGTCACCTCCTCCAACCCCGTGGCCGGGGCGGCGCTGGGCCTGGCCGGGATCGGGCCGAAGGAGGTCGACCGGGTGATCGGCGTCGCCAAGGCCTACGTCACGCGGGTCGGCGCCGGCCCCTTCCCCACGGAGGAGCGGGGCCCGGCCGGTGAGCGCCTGGTCGAGCGGGGCGGGGAGTACGGGACGACCACCGGCAGGCGGCGGCGGCCGGGGTGGTTCGACGCGGTGATCGTCCGGTACGCGGCCCGGCTGAACGGCCTCACCGAGCTGTTCCTCACCAAGCTCGACGTGCTCTCGGGCCTCGAGACCGTGCCGGTCTGCGTCGCCTACCGCTGCGACGGGGAGCTGTACGAGGACGTGCCGCCCCACCAGTCGCTCTTCCACCGGGCCGAGCCGGTCTACGAGGAGTTCGAGGGGTGGCGGGAGGACCTCGGGGGGGTCCGGGCGTTCGAGGAGCTGCCGCCGGCGGCGCGGAAGTACGTGGAGCGGATCCGGGAGCTCGTCGGCGTGCCGATCGCGGTGGTCTCGGTCGGGCCCTCGCGGGAGCAGAGCCTGCGGGTGGCGTAGGGGGGCGGGGTGCGGGTCCTGGTCGTGGGCGGCGGGGGGCGCGAGCACGCGATCGCGTGGCGCCTGGCCCAGAACCCCACGATCGACCGGCTGTACGCGGCCCCCGGGAACGCGGGGATCGCCCGCGAGGCGACCTGCGTGGACATCGCCGCCGACGACGTGAAGGAGCTGGTGGCGTTCGCCGAGCAGGAGGGGATCGACCTCACGGTGGTGGGCCCCGAGGCGCCGCTCGTGGCCGGCCTCGTGGACGAGCTCGAGGCCCGGGGGCTGCGGGTCTTCGGGCCGACCGCCGCCGCGGCGAGGATCGAGGGCTCGAAGGCCTGGGCCAAGGAGCTGTGCGCGCGCCACGGGATCCCCGCCGCCCGCTCGCGCTCCTTCGAGGACCTCGACGAGGCCGTCGCGGCCCTGGAGGGCTTCGAGCCCCCGTACGTCGTGAAGGCGGACGGCCTGGCGGCGGGCAAGGGTGTGACCGTCACCGGGGACCGGGAGGAGGCGGTCCGCGCGCTCCGGCGATCGCTCGTGGACCGGGACTTCGGCGAGGCCGGCTCCCGGGTGCTCCTCGAGGAGCACCTCGTGGGGCGGGAGGTCTCGGCCTTCGCGATCACCGACGGGCGGGAGGTCCTGCCCCTGGCCCTGGCCCAGGACTACAAGCGGGCCCTCGACGGCGACCGGGGCCCGAACACGGGGGGGATGGGCGCGTACTCGCCGGTCCCCTGGGTGGACGCGGAGACCGAGCGGCGGATCCGCGACGAGATCCTGGTGCGGGCGGTCCGGGCCATGGAGGCCGAGGGGGTCCGGTACCGGGGGTTCCTGTACGCGGGCCTGATGGTCACGGCGGAGGGGCCCAAGGTGCTCGAGTTCAACTGCCGGCTGGGCGACCCCGAGGCGCAGGCCATCCTGCCCCGCCTCCGCTCCGACCTGGGCGAGCTGATACTCGCCGCCTGCGAGGGGAACCTCCGGGACTACGTGCTCCACTGGACGCCGGAGGCCTGCGTGACGGTCGTGCTGGCCTCGGGGGGCTATCCGGGCGAGTACCGGACGGGATTCGAGATCCGGGGGCTCGAGGAGGCGGGGGAGATGGAGGGCGTGGTGGTGTTCCACGCGGGGACGGCCGAGCGGGAGGGTAGAGTGGTGACCGCCGGGGGACGGGTGCTCGCGGTGAGCGGGCTCGGGACGACCCTGGCCGAGGCCAGGGCCCGGGCCTACGAGGCGTGCGCCCGGATCTCGTTCGAGGGGATGCACCGGCGGGGGGACATCGCGGCCCGGGTCGCGGAGGGTCCGACGTGAGGGCGGAGGGGAGCGTGCGCCAGGACGCGCCGGTGGTCGGCGTGCTCGCCGCCTCGCCGGCGGAGCTGCCGCTGCTGCGCCAGGCGGGGCTGATCCTGGAGAAGTTCGGGATCGCCCACGAGATCCGGGTCATCTCGCCGGCCCGGAACCCCGACCTGATCGACGAGTACGCGCGGACCGCGTTCGAGCGGGGCCTGAAGGTCGTGATCGCCTCGACCGGGATCTCCGGGCACCTGGCCTCGGCCGTGGCGGCCCGGACCGTGCTCCCGGTCGTCGGGGTGCCGATCAGCACGGCCCCCCAGCTCACCGGCCTGGAGGCCCTGTCGATCACGGCCCAGATGCCGAGCGGGGTGCCGGTGGCGACGGTGGGGGTCGACGCGGCGGTGAACGCCGCCGTCCTGGCCGCCGAGATCGTGGGCGTCGCCGACCCGGAGGTGCAGAAGCGCCTCTGGAAGTTCAAGGACGACCTCGCCGAGGGCCTGAAGCTTTGAGCGGGCGCCCTGGTCGGTGGGGGGGAGCCGGGGGGCGGACGTGATCCCCCGCTACACGCTCCCGGAGATGGCCGAGCTCTGGTCCGAGGAGGCCAGGCTCCGGCGCTGGCTCGAGGTGGAGCTCGCCGTGGTCGACGCGTGGGCCGCGCTGGGCGTCGTGCCGGCGGAGGACGCGCGGGCGATCCGGGAACGGGCCTCGGTGAGCGTCGAGCGGGTGGCGGAGCTGGAGCGGGAGACCCGCCACGACGTGGCCGCCTTCGTCCGGTGCGTGGCGGAGTCGGTGGGGCCCGCCGGGCGCTGGGTCCACCACGGCCTCACCTCCTCCGACGTGGTCGACACCGCCCTCGCCCTCCAGCTCCGGGACGCCGTCGACCTCCTCCTCGGTGGGCTCGAGCGGCTGCTCGGGGCGGTGAAACGCCTGGCCCTCGCCCACCGCGACACGCTCATGGTGGGCCGGACCCACGGGGTCCACGCCGAGCCCACGACGTTCGGGCACAAGCTCGCCGTGTTCGCCTTCGAGCTGGACCGGGACCGGGAGCGGCTCCGCCGGGCCCGGGAGGCGGTGGCGGTGGGGAAGGTCTCGGGGGCGGTCGGGACGTACGCGCACGTGGACCCCAGGGTCGAGGAGCTGGTCTGCGCCCGCCTGGGGCTCCGGCCGGCGGAGGCCTCGAACCAGGTCCTGCAGCGGGACCGCCACGCCGAGCTGCTCGCGGCGTGCGCCATCACCGCCTCGACCCTGGACCGGCTGGCCACCGAGCTCCGCCACCTGGCCCGGACCGAGGTCCGGGAGGTCCAGGAGCCGTTCGCCCCCGGGCAGAAGGGGTCCTCGGCCATGCCCCACAAGCGGAACCCGGTCCGCTGCGAGCGGATCTCGGGCCTGGCGCGCCTCGTGCGCGGCCACCTCCAGGCGGCCCTGGAGGACATGGTGCTCTGGCACGAGCGGGATATCTCCCACTCCTCCGTGGAGCGGGTGATCCTCCCCGACGCGACCGCCGCCCTCGCGTTCATGCTGCGCGAGGCGGCCGAGGTGCTCGAGGGGCTCGTGGTGTTCCCCGAGCGGATGCGGGAGAACCTCGAGGCGGGGGGCGGCCTCGCCTACTCCCAGGCCGTTCTCCTCGCCCTGGTCGAGGCCGGGCTGGACCGGGAGGAGGCCTACCGGGTGGTCCAGGCCGCCGCGGCCCGGGCCTGGGACGAGGGGGCGGGCTTCCGGGCGGTCCTCGAGGCCGACCCCCGGGTCCGGGCGGCGCTCCCCGCCGAGCGCCTGGCCGCCTGCTTCGACCCGGCCCGGTTCCTGCGGAACCTGGGGCCGGTGTTCGAGCGCCTGGAGAAGCTCCCGGTGGAGGCGGGATGACCCGACCGCTCGTCCGGGGGAAGGTCCGGGACGTCTACGAGGTCGAGGGCGACCGCCTCGTGATCGTGGCCACGGACCGGGTCTCGGCGTTCGACGTGGTCCTGCCGACCGAGATCCCCGACAAGGGGAGGGTCCTCACCGGGCTCTCGCTGTTCTGGTTCGAGCGGACCCGGGACCTGGTCGGGAACCACCTCCTCTCCGCCGACCGCCGCGACCTCCCCCCGCCGTTCCGCGACGACCCCGAGCTCGCAGGGCGGACCATGCTGGTCCGCCGGGCCCGGGTGATCCCGCTGGAGTGCGTGGCCCGGGGCTACCTCTCCGGCTCGGGGTGGGCGCAGTACCGGGAGACGGGCCGGGTGTGCGGGGTGCCGCTCCCCCCGGGCCTGCGCGAGTCCGACCGGCTCCCCGAGCCGATCTTCACCCCGACCACGAAGGCCACGGCGGGCCACGACCAGCCCCTCACGTTCGAGGAGGCCTGCGAGCTGGTCGGGAGGGGGCTCGCGGAGCGCCTCCGGGAGCTCACCGTGGCGCTCTACGAGCGGGGCGCCGCCCTCGCGCTCGAGCGCGGGATCATCGTGGCCGACACGAAGTTCGAGTTCGGGTTCGCGGGGGGCGAGCTGATCCTGGTGGATGAGGTGCTCACCCCCGACTCCTCGCGGTTCTGGCCGGCCGACCGCTACCGGCCGGGTGGCCCCCAGCCCTCCTTCGACAAGCAGTTCCTCCGGGACTGGCTGGACGCCTCGGGCTGGGACCGCGAGCCGCCCGCGCCCGAGCTCCCCGAGGAGGTCGTGGTGCAGACCGCGCTCCGGTACCGCGAGGCCTACGAGCGGATCACGGGCGAGCCGTTCGCCCGCTACCGGCAGCGGATGGGCGTGTGGGCGCCCTCGGCCTGGGATGCGAAGCTCGACCTGGAGCGGCTGCGGAGGGGGGAGGTGTGAGGTACCGGTTCGAGGTCGTGGTCTCGCTCAAGCCGGGGCTCCTGGACCCCCAGGGGAAGGCCGTGGAGGGGGCGCTCCCGGCCCTGGGGTGGACCGACGTGTCGGGGGTCCGGGTCGGCAAGCACGTGGAGCTCACGGTGGAGGCGCCCGACGAGGAGGCGGCCCGGGCCAGGGTGGAGGAGGTCGCCCGGCGGCTCCTCTCGAACCCGGTGATCGAGGACCACCGGATACTTCGCGCCGAGGAGGTCCCGGGGCCCGGCGCGGCCGAGCCGGGGAGGGGGGCGGCGTAGGTGGGCCGGCGGCCGAGGGTCGGTGTGGTCACGTTCCCCGGCTCCCTCGACGACCGGGACGCGCTCCGGGCGGTCCGGCTGCTCGGGGGCGAGGGCGTCCCGCTCTGGCACGCCGAGCGGGACCTCCGGGGGGTGGACGCCGTGATCCTCCCCGGCGGGTTCTCCTACGGCGACTACCTCCGGACCGGGGCCATCGCCCGGTTCGCGCCGGTGATGGAGGAGGTCCGCCGGTTCGCGGAGGCCGGCGGCCCGGTGCTCGGGATCTGCAACGGGTTCCAGATCCTCTGCGAGGCGGGGCTCCTGCCCGGGGCCCTCGCCCGCAACGCCTCCCTCCGGTTCGTGTGCCGGTGGGTGCACGTCCGGGTGGAGAGCACGGCCACCCCCCTCACCGCCGAGCTGCTCCCGGGGGAGGTGCTCGAGGTCCCGGTGAAGCACGGCGAGGGCCGGTTCCTGGCCGGGCCCGAGGACCTGGCGTGGATCGAGGGCCAGGGCCTCGTCGTCTTCCGCTACTGCGGGCCCGGCGGGGAGCTGGGCGACGCCTGGAACCCCAACGGGAGCGCGGGGCACATCGCCGGGGTGCGGAACGAGGCCGGGAACGTGGTGGGGCTCATGCCCCACCCCGAGCACGCCGTCGACCCCGACCTGGGCCCCACCGGGGGACAGCCGCTCCTCGCCTCGCTCCTGGCCCGGGCCCTGGCGAGGGTGTGACCGCGGTGCGCGGAGGAGGCGCGGGGGCGCCCGCGGAGGGCGCGACGGCGAGGTCCGGGGAGGGCGCGGCCGAGGTGCCCGCGGAGGGCGCGGCCGGCACCCGGGCCCGGGAGCCGCTCCACCGCGCGCTCGGGCTCACCGACGAGGAGCTCGGGATGGTCCGCGAGGCGCTCGGGCGCGAGCCGAACCCCACCGAGCTCGCGATGTTCGCGGCGATGTGGTCCGAGCACTGCTCCTACAAGTCGAGCAAGCTCCACCTGCGGGGCCTCCCCACCGAGGGGGAGGCCGTGCTCGTGGGGCCCGGGCGGGACGCGGGCGTGGTGGACCTCGGCGAGGGGCTGGCTGCGGTGTTCAAGATGGAGTCCCACTCCCACCCCTCGGCGATCGAGCCCTACCAGGGCGCGGCCACCGGGGTGGGCGGCATCGTCCGGGACGTGCTGGCGATGGGGGCCCGGCCGGTGGCGCTGCTCGACCCCCTCCGGTTCGGTCCCCTCTCCGAGGAGCGGAACCGCTGGCTGTTCGCGGGGGTCGTGGCGGGCATCGGGGGCTACGGGAACTGCATCGGGGTCCCCACGGTGGGCGGCGAGGTGGGGTTCGCGCCGCCGCACTCCTCGAACCCCACGGTGAACGTCATGTGCGTGGGGATCGCGCCGGCGGAGCGGGTCCTGGCCCCCCGGCGGGTGGAGCCCGGCGCCCTCCTGCTCCTCGTGGGCGCGGCCACCGGGCGGGACGGGATCGGCGGGGTCTCGGTCCTCGCCTCCCGGACCCTGGAGGAGGGGGCCGAGGAGAGCCGGCCGAGCGTCCAGATCGGCGACCCCTTCGCGGAGAAGCTCCTGATCGAGGCGTGTCTCGAGCTGGTCGAGGCGGGCCTCCTCGAGGGGCTCCAGGACCTGGGGGGCGCCGGGCTCACCTGCGCGGTCTCCGAGACCGCGGCGCGGCTCGGGCTCGGGGCCGAGGTGGACCTGGACGCGGTGCCGCTCCGGGAGCCGGGGATGGAGGCCTTCGAGATCCTCACCTCCGAGTCCCAGGAGCGGATGCTCGCCGTGGTCCGGCCCGAGCGGCTCGAGCGGGCCCGGGCGGTGTGCGCGCGGTGGGGGCTCGCCTCGGCGGTCGTGGGCCGACTGGTCGAGGGGGGCGCGATGCGGGTGCGGATGGGCGGCGCGGTCGTGGCCGAGGTCCCCGCGCGGTCCCTCGCGGACCAGGGCCCGGTCTACGACCGGCCGCGCCGTCCGCCGGAGGGGCTCGCCGAGCTCCACGCCGACGACCCCACGTTCCTCCCCTGGGCGGGCGATCCGGGGGAGGCGCTCCTCGCCATCCTCTCCTCGCCCAACGTGGCCTCCAAGCGCTGGGTCTACGAGCAGTACGACTCGCTGGTCCAGGGGCAGACCCTCCGGGGGCCGGGCGGGGACTCCGCGGCGATCCGGATCGAGGGGACGCTCCGAGCCATCGTCTGCTCCGTCGACGGGAAGGGGAGGTTCGGCGCCCTGGACCCCTACCTGGGGGCGGCCCACGCCGTGGCCGAGGCCGCGCGGAACGTGGCCTGCGCGGGGGCGCGGCCCCTGGCCGTGACCAACTGCCTGAACTTCGGCAACCCCGAGCGCCCCGAGGTGATGTGGCAGTTCGCCGAGGCGGTCCGGGGGATGGGCGACGCCTGCCGGGCGCTCGGGACCCCCGTGACCGGGGGGAACGTGAGCTTCTACAACGAGTCGGGCGGGTCGGCGATCTGGCCCACGCCGGTCGTCGGGATGCTCGGGGTCATCCCCGACCACCGCCTGCTCGTCGACCCGGCGTTCCGGGGCCCGGGGGATCTCGTCTACCTCCTCGGGGAGACCCTCCCCGAGCTCGGGGGGTCGGAGTTCGCCGAGGTCGTCCTGGGGAAGGTCTCCGGGCGGCCGCCGGCCCTCGACCTCGGGCGGGAACGGGCCCTCGTCGAGCTGCTCGTGGAGGCCGCCCGCCGGGACCTCCTGGCCTCGGCCCACGACTGCTCCGACGGGGGGCTCGCCGTGGCCCTGGCCGAGTCGGCGATCGCGGGCGACGTGGGGTTCGCGGTGGCCCTCCCCGGGGATCTGCCGGCGCACGTCCTCCTGTTCAGCGAGTCGGCCTCCCGGGCGGTGGTGAGCGTGGCGCCGGGGCGAGCCGCCGAGCTCGAGGACCTCGCCGCCGGGCGCGGCGTCCCCTGCGCGCTGCTCGGCGAGACCGGCGGGCCGCTGATGGCGTTCGACGGGCTCTTCGAGCTGGAGGTGGCCCGGGCCCGCGAGGCGTGGGAGGACGCCATCCCCCGGCTGATGGGCCGGTAGGGCGGGTCCCGGGCACGGCTCGGGGACCTGGCTCCCGGACGTCGGCGGCCCGATGCCGCCCGGGGTCGGGCGCCGGCGGGCTTCACACGGGCGGGCGCCCGGGCGTTGTTCCCCGGGGGCGTCGTTCGGAGGTGCGGATGGGGACGAGGGGCGGGGGGACAGGGCTCCCGCCGTTCGAGGCGTTCGTGGAACGCCACCGCCGGACCGTCTACCGGTTCCTGCTGGTGGCCGTGGGGCCCGGGGAGGCCGACGACGTGTTCCAGGAGACGTTCCTCGCGGCGCTCCGGGCTTACCCCCGCCTGCGCGACGCGGAGCGCCTGGACCGGTGGATCCTCCGGATCGCGACGAGGAAGGCGATCGACGCGCATCGCTCCCGTCGTCGCCGCCCGCTCCCCGCGGAGGACGCGGCGGAGCGCGCGGACCGGGCGGCCGAGCCGATCGGGTCCTGGGACGGCGACGACCCCCTGTGGCGCGCGGTCCGGAGCCTGCCGCCCCGGCAGCGGGCGGCGGTCGTCCACCGCCTGGTGCTCGATCGTCCGTACGGGCAGATCGCCGAGGCGCTCGGGTCGTCGGAGCAGGCGGTGCGGGCCAACGTCTCGCAGGGCGTCCGTCGGCTGCGGGCGCTCCTCTCGGAGGGGGTGGGTCGATGAGCGTGCCGAGGTGGTCGGCCGGGCTCCGGCGGCTCGCGGCGCCCGCCGAGGAGCGGTCGCGCCGGCAGGCGGCCGGGCTCGGGGACCTGGCGGCCGCCCGGGGGCTGCTCGACGTGGGGGTGGGGGAGGTGGACACGCCGATCGGGCGGCTGCTCGTGGCCGTCACCCGCAGGGGCCTGGTCCGGGTGGCGTTCCCCGAGGAGGAGCCGGAGGCGGTGCTCGAGGAGCTCGCGCGGCGGATCTCGCCCCGGGCCATGCGCTCGCCCCGGATGACCCAGGAGGCGCGCCGGGAGCTCGCGGAGTTCCTGGAGGGACGGAGACGGAGGTTCGAGCTCCGCGTGGACCCGTCGCTCGCGCGGGGCTTCGCGCGGCGGGTGCTCGCCGGCGCGGCCCGGATCCCCTACGGGCGCGTGCGGACCTACGGGGAGCTGGCGGCGGCGCTCGGCGCGCCGGGGGCCGCCCGCGCGGTGGGCAACGCCCTGGGCGCGAACCCGGTCCCGATCGTGGTCCCCTGTCACCGGGTGGTGCGGGCCGGGGGCGGGGTCGGCGGCTACGGCGGGGGGCCGGAGCGCAAGGAGTGGCTCCTCCGCCTGGAGGGGGCGCTCCGGTGATGGGCCCGCGGCCGCTCCGCGGGGCCGTCGAAGACCGGTGCTACCATCGCGACGCGTGGAGGGACCGAGGGAGGCGTGCGGACTCTTCGGGGCGTGGGCCCCGGGCGAGGACGTCGCCCGCCTCACGTACTTCGGGCTCTTCGCGCTCCAGCACCGGGGCCAGGAGTCGGCGGGGATCGCCGTCTCCGATGGAGAGCACGTCCTCGTCTACAAGGAGCTGGGGCTCGTCTCCCAGGTGTTCGACGAGGCCACCCTGGCCACGCTCCAGGGCCACCTGGGGATCGGCCACACCCGGTACTCGACGACGGGCTCCACGACCTGGGAGAACGCCCAGCCGGTGTTCAAGACCGAGGGGGGGCGCTCGCTCGCGCTCGGCCACAACGGGAACCTGGTGAACACCGCCGAGCTCGCCCTCCTCGTCCCGCGGCGGGACGGGGCGACCACCGACTCCGACCTCGTGGCGAGCCTCCTGGCCCGGGAGCTCCCCGGCCGCGACCTGGGGGAGGCCGCCCTCGAGGTCCTCCCCCGCCTGCGCGGCGCGTTCTGCTTCGTGTTCATCGACGAGCGGAGCCTGTACGCGGCGCGCGATCCCCACGGCCTGCGGCCGCTGTCGATCGGGCGCATCCCCGGCGGGTTCGTCGTGGCCTCCGAGACCTGCGCTCTCGACATCGTGGGGGCCACCTTCGTCCGGGACGTGGAGCCGGGCGAGCTGGTCCGGATCGACGAGCGGGGCCTCGCCTCGGAGCGGTTCGCCGAGGCCCCGCGGCGGGCCCTCTGCGTGTTCGAGTTCGTCTACCTGGCCCGGGCCGACTCGCGCCTCCTCGGGCGGACCGTCCACGAGGTCCGCCGGGAGCTGGGCCGCCGGCTGGCGCGGGAGGCGCCCGCCGACGCCGACCTCGTGATCCCGGTCCCGGACACGGCGGTCTCGGCCGCCCAGGGGTACGCGGAGGCCTCGGGGATCCCCTACGGCGAGGGCCTGATGAAGAACCGCTACGTGGGACGGACCTTCATCGAGCCGGCCCAGTCCCTCCGGGAGCTCGGCGTGAAGCTCAAGCTGAACCCGATCCCCGACGCGATCCGGGGCCGGCGGCTCGCGGTGGTGGACGACTCGATCGTGCGGGGGACGACCACCCGGCAGATCGTGCAGGCCCTGCGGGAGGCGGGGGCGGCGGAGGTCCACGCCCGCATCACCTGCCCGCCGATCCGCTGGCCGTGCTTCTACGGGATCGACATGTCCACCCGCTCCGAGCTCGTGGCCAGCGACCTCTCGGTGGAACAGGTGCGGGCCTTCGTGGGCGC